>JAVYKX010000001.1:300000-600000 GCA_038741495.1 Thermofilum sp.
CAATGGCAGTATCAGCTTACTGTTGGAGTTTTTCAGAATTTTAGGGAGCAAAGGATAAATACCTCCAATGTGTGGTTACTCATGGTGAAAGCCAGTGAGCCAGAAAGTGACAGCATACTGCGTTAAGTGCCGGAAAACCGTCGATATGAAGAACCCCCAGCAGGTTACTCTGAAGAACGGCAGGCTGGCTTACAAGGGCACGTGCCCCACCTGCGGCACCACGGTCTATAGATTCGTCGGCAGAGTAAAGCAGTAAGAGACCGCACTCGCTAGGGTGCACGAAAATATTTTTTATTTCTCCCGTGAGGTGCCTTCTACCTCTGTCGGCAGAAATAATAGTTTCCTCTGCTCCGTTGAGCTGTGATAGGTGATGTCCGAGGCAGATGTCCTCGAGAAGCTTGAGCGGATAGTACCGGGGTTTCGGGGTTACCGGGATAAGGACTTCTGGAAGGAGGATGACGCGCTTATCCGAAAAAGAGTGGCGGAGATTCTCGACGAGGCGAAATTGAGGGTGGAGCGTCTCATAACGGTTATGAAGAAGAAGAGCGTAGGAGCTGCACTCAGGCTCGATGACTTGAGGCTGGAGCTTATCAAAGCGTCCCAGATGCTCAAGCACGCTGAGAGAAATGAGGCAACGATTCTTGAAGGAGAGCATGTGGAGAGCAAGGTTCTCGAAGAGCTTGTGCAGCGCGACTACGAGCTGGTAAGCGTAGCGTTGAGGATCATGGAGAGGGTTGTTAGCCTCGGTATGATGACTGACAGCAGAGAATTCATGGAGCGGCTTAACGAGACTATTGAAGTGGTTTACACGCTCGAGGACAGCATAAGGAAGCGGGAGGCTCTCGTCCGGAGGTAGAGTCAGCCTCTAGTGTAGTCTTCACCCCTCAGCCGTCTCTTCCCTCATCATCAGGCAGTTAATTCGCGTAAGCGATTTTAAACCATTCCCAGAGCCTCTGGGCGCGTAGACGGCTGCTAAGACTGAGCCCGGAGCGTATCCAATACTCCGTTTCTGTGAACTAAAGCGGCTGGGCCCACCAGCGAGCCTGCTCGTAGTCTAGCTCCAGGAGCGACGAACACGCCGAGCTTTCTCTTCCTTTGGAGGACCCCCTGGAGAGGAAGCTCTCGAATAACATCTTCCTCCTCCTTAAGCGAGCTTATCACAGTCACCCTCGGCTCAGCTACGCTGCGAGGACCTAGAACGCTATCCACTATCAGCGAATAGCTACCCACAGTGGCTTCAGGCTGGAGAACGCTGCGCTTAACTTCGGCGAAAGCGCCTACCACGGCACCCTTCTCAATGAGAGTGTATTCGCGAATAAAAGCCCCCTTGCCAATGAAAGCATTCTTGCCGATGTAGGCGGGTCCCTTTATAACCGCGAAGTGGTCCACTACGGCACCCCTCTCTATTATCACGCTCCCTTCGATGACGGCTGTAGGGGACACTTTAGCTTCAGGGCTTATCATCGAGTACGGTGTGTTGAGTACGATGTACGCGGCGGAGATCAAATCCCATGGGTAGTCTACCGCGACCCAATCACCAGTCCAGAGCGCTGCTGCAACTCCTTGCTTCTCTACGAGCGTGTTCAGCGCCTCGAAGAAGGAGCCATACCGCTCCACAAGCCTGAAAACATGCCTAGGAAGAACGAAAGCTCCCCCAACCGCGTAGCCACCTCCCTCCCCGCGCCTTTCAGAGAACGTGATGACGCGGCCGCCCGCCACTGCTGCAGCACCGTAAGACTTGATCTGAGGCACAGGGACAACTAATGCTGAAGGGCTTTCATTCTCACTGTGAGCTTCGAGAAGCAGCCTGTAGGCTTCAGGTGGTGCGACGATATCCCCGTACGCCAGCATAAACCAGTCATCGCTGCCCACCCACTCTTCCGCTGTCAGCAGCGCTGCCTCAACGCCTTCGCCGCGCTGCAGGAGAACGGTGGCCCTGCCGGAAAGCCCTCTCTCGGAGAGGAATCCTGCCACATCCTCCATCCCCTCAGAGACCACTAGAGCAGCTCTGCTAACCAGCTCTAGCGGATTCAGCAGTGCGTAGGAGCAAAGAGGTCTCCCGGCCAGATGGAGAAGTGCCTTGGGGTAGCCCTCCGAGAGCGGTTTCATCTTCTCGTCTCTCCCCCCGGCTAGAACCACGAGCTTCATTCACTCCACCGTCACAGTCTTCGCGAGGTTTCTGGGCTTATCCGGGTCGAGCCCCCTCTCAACTGCTGCGTAGTAAGCCACCAGCTGGAGAGGAATAACGCCGAGAACGGGCACCAGCAGCTCATCATTCGTGGGTAGCGTGGCTGCCACGTTGAGGGTTTCGGAAAGCTCCGAATCCTTAGGTAGAATACCGACTGTAAAAGCGCCGCGCGCTTTCATCTCCTCGATGTTACCGGCTAACTTTCTCTCAAGCTTCCTCTCAACCGAGACGAAAAACACCGGGAAGTCTTTCTCGACGAGCGCTATAGGGCCGTGCTTACTCTCACCTGCAGGGTAGCCTTCTGCGTGAACGTAGGCTATCTCCTTCAGCTTAAGCGCCCCTTCCAGAGCGATTGGTAGTGCTAGTCCGCGCCCCAGGTAGTACGCACTTTGCTTCTGGGCGATATCCCGGCTTAGTTTCTTTGCCCAGCCACTGAACTCTGCGAGTACGCTATCGGCTAAGTCGGGAAGGCGTCGGAGTCTTTCGAGTACCTCCGCTTTTTCACTCTCAAGGATTTCTCCCCTCTCGGCGGCTACGAGATACGCGATCCAGGTTAGCGCAGTGAGCTGCACCGTGAAGGTTTTGGTTGCCGCAACCCCGATTTCAGGTCCTGCTTTCGTGTATATAGCCACGTCGCTCTCTCTCGCAATTACGCTGCCTACTACGTTCGTAAGCGACACGATCCTGCAGCCCCGGCTTCTGAAGGCTCTGAGAGCCGATAGCGTGTCTATTGTCTCACCGCTCTGAGAAACGGCGAGAAACGTATCTCCCGGCCTCGCCGCGTTGGCGTAGACCTCGTACTCGCTCGAGATTAGCGGGATAACTCTCACTCCAGCGAGCTTGGTGAGAAGCAGAGCGAAGTACAGAGAAGCGTGAAAGCTAGTACCCGCTGCAGCGACGAAAATCACGTCGCTGGAGGCTAGCTCCCTAGCCCCTCTCAGGTAGTCCTCGCCGAAGCCGCTTAGAGTCTCGGCGATGGCTCTCGGCTGCTCGTGAATCTCCTTTATCATGTAATGAGGGAAGCCCCCCTTCCTAGCCTGCTCGGGCTTCCAATCCACAACGGAAATTCGGCTGGTAGGGTCGACCGCTCTCCCCTCACGCTCGAGGACAATGCTGCTTGGGGTTACGTAGCCGACCTCTCCATCTACTAAGATTATCACCTTCCGCGTGTACTCAAGGATTGCAGGAAGATCCGATGCAACGAAGTTGACCCCATCCCCCAGGCCCACGAGCAGAGGGGAGAGCCTCCTCGCGAAGTATATCCTTCCAGGGGTGCTGCTCACCAGTGCGGCTAGGGCGTAGCTCCCCTTAAGACGCTTCACAGCGGCTTTAAAAGCCTCGAAGGCCTCACTACAGCCTTTAAGCTCCTCCTCTATGAGGTGCGCAATAACCTCTGTATCCGTATCGCTTCTGAACACGTGCCCGCGCGAAACCAGCTCGCGCTTGATTTCGGCGTAGTTCTCGATAATCCCGTTATGGACGACTGCTACCCTACCCGTGCAGTCCGTGTGAGGGTGTGCGTTATCATCGGTGGGCGGTCCGTGGGTAGCCCACCTAGTATGGCCAATTCCGGCAGTACCCGGCATCGACTTAAAGTTTAAGCGCGCATTAACCGCCTCTATCTTCCCCGCCCCTTTACGCAGGACTAGTATCTCACCGTTCAAAGTCGCGACTCCAACGCTGTCGTAACCCCTGTACTCGAGCCTTCTCAAGCACTCTAGAATAATACCCGCCACGGGAGTTTTCTCACTCACTACACCTACGATGCCGCACATCTACCACCAACTCCTTGGCTCTTCGTTAATAAGCTTGTAGCACGAACGAAGGAATTTTGCAGGAGAGCAGCGAATTTTCTGCCACTGATATCTTAATGTGAAGCCTCAGAGGTAGCGGTGATGGAAATGGAGGAAATAACCTTAGATGCTTTCATGAGGAAGTTGGCTGGTAAGAGCATCAGGATTCGGGGTATCTGTGCTCCTCCCCCTTGCGTGATAGTGGAGTCCCTGGGTCAAGTGTACAAAGTTAGGGTGAAGTAGCTGAAGCACTTGCATGGGTAGCTGCTAGATCGAGCTTCAGTATCCCTTCGAGCTCAAAGTAGAATATGCGAGCTTCTTTCAAGGAAAGGTACCTCATCCCTCCTTCCTCTTTCACCTCGTATGTAACGATGATTTTTGACGGAGTTTCAGACAAGCCCCTCTTCTCGTACTCCTCGATTATTCTGGAGACAGCACTCCTCCACTCCTCCAAGCTTTTCTCCCTGTTAAGGCCTTTTTCCTTCACAAGTCTTGAAAGAGTCGCATAGTAAGCTTTCCTCAGGTTGAAGAGAGCGCTGCGAGAGCTCGGACTTATCGGTGTCTGTATCGTGTTTTCCCGGACGCTTACCTCCACAGCGGTCATGAACTCTTTCATTCGCCTACCAAGCTGCTGGACGTACAGCCGGACAGTCTCGGGGTATTTCTTCTCCCTTATACCAGTCTCCATGCTTTCGAGAAGCGAATTGAGCTGCTTCAGCAGCTCCTCCATA
Organism: Thermofilum sp.; assembly: GCA_038741495.1. Taxonomy (NCBI): domain Archaea; kingdom Thermoproteati; phylum Thermoproteota; class Thermoprotei; order Thermofilales; family Thermofilaceae; genus Thermofilum; species Thermofilum sp. The sequence continues at coordinate 304,713 of JAVYKX010000001.1, forward strand.
GGATTCCGTGCATAAAGTATACTTGCATCTATTTTAACTTTTTTACTAAGCTTAAAGGCTAGGCTTCAAGGTCCAACCGGCTCGCCTCCGAAAAATGTAGAGAAAACTCAATGTAAAGTAATATAGAGGGCGGGGCTGCAGCTTTCTCGTGCGCTTAGCAGGCAGCTTTCAGCTAAACGAGAGTGTGCTCCGCCTTGGTGCAGAGGAGGCGTTCGTGTACCTTGCGAGGAGCTTAGAGCTGAAGAGGAAAGGGGTAGATGTGGTATCCTTCGGTATAGGGCAGCCCGATTTTCAGCCTCCCAGCTTTGTTATCGAGGAAGCCTACAAGGCTATGAGGGAAGGTTTCAACGGGTACGGTCCTAGCCTGGGCATGCCTGAGCTGCGCGAAGCTATAGCGGAGTTTTTAAGTGAAAAGTACAAGGTTGACGTTAAGCCTAGCGAGGTTGCCGTGACTGTCGGCGCTAAGGCTGCGATTTTCATCGGCATGCTGTCACTCCTAAATCCTGGGGACGAGGTGATAGTCCCTGATCCAAGCTACCCGCTGTACGAGTCGGTAGCAAGATTCGTCGGCGCTAGGCCCGTGTTCCTGAGGCTTCACAGAGGTAACAACTACAAGATCAGGTACGAGGACGTTGAGCGCCTTCTCTCCGACAAGACCAGGATGATAGTTTTGAACTACCCCGAGAACCCTGTCGGGACGACGATGGACAGGGCTGACGTCGAGGAGATAGTGGAGCTTGCTGCTAAGAGGGGTATCGTGGTCGTCAGCGACGAGATTTACGATCACTTCGTCTACGAGGGTGAGCACTTCTCAACTCTCCAGACTAGCGCTTGGCGAGACTGCGTTTACTACGTGAATGGCTTCTCGAAGACCTACGGGATGACTGGCTGGAGGCTTGGATACGTGGTCGCGAACGAAAAGCTAATCGAGAGACTTTCTGTCGTAGCGAACAACATGTACTCGTGCCCTCCCACCTTTGCTCAGGTAGCGGCTGCGAGAGCGTTAAGGTACGGTCTCTCCTGGTTTAAGCCGATACTGGAAGGTTACTTGAGGAGAAGGGATCTGATATACGAGAAGCTCAGCCGGATTCCAGGGGTCAAGGTCAGGAAGCCTGAGGGAGCTTTCTACATATTCCCTGACTTCAGTGAAGTGATAGAGTCGATGAAGCTGAAAAGCGAGAGGGAGCTCGCCGACCGCCTGCTATACGAGAAAGGTGTTGTCGCGCTGCCTGGTACTGCTTTCCCGAAAGAGGGTGGAGTGGGGCACCTGCGGTTGTCGTTTGCTGTTAGCGAGGCAGATATAGAGAAGGGTATTGAGAGAATAAAAGAGTGGATCAGCGAGAGCGTGAGCTCTAAGCACGAGATTACTTTTTAATTCAGTTACCGCTAACGGTGCTGGGGAGGTAAGCTGTCTAGGAGTGTGATCAAGATCTCTCTATGCGGTGCTGGGGGTGTCGGGAAAACTAGCTTAGCGAAGGTTTTCACGGGGCAGGGTTTCAACCCCCGGGAAAGGCTGACGGTGGGTGTTCAGCACTTCTTCACCAAGATCTACATGGGTGGTGAAGATAGGGCAGTCGCTATCTGGGATATAGGTGGAGAGCACAGGTTCCGCTTATTGGCACCCGCGCTAATCAGGGGAAGTCAGGGCGTAGTCTATGTTTTCGATATAACCAGAGAGGAGACGTTTCTAGAGCTGGACAAATGGGTAGAGATCGTGAAGCTGGTTTTGGGGAACGTACCCTCGGTTCTTATAGGTAATAAGGCAGACCTGCAGCCGATGAGGACCGTTTTCCGGGACGTTGCCGAGAAGTACGCTGAAAGGAATGGTATGCTCGCATACTTCGAAGTTTCAGCAAAGAATTCATTCGATGTCGATAAACCTTTTATACTGTTACTACAGAAAATAGTTACTTCGAGAGGGTGATTTTCACGAGCTTTACCTTGAAGGTGCTGAAAGTACGCTGCCCCCAGTGCGGTGCTGAATTCACGCTCGATGTGACGACGGCGGTGCTTAACGAAGCGTCTCAGAGCCCGATGGGCCTAGCCGGTGTGGCTCTCCCGCACGGTGACCACGTGCTAGTAGTCTACGTCGACAGCTCGGGGGGAGAGAGGGGCCTTCGCGTTTTCAAATCGTTCCAGACGCCTGCTGCTAGGCAGATGACAGAGGTGCTCGTTCCCAGCGACGCGCTTAAGGGTTTGAGGAATATCGGAGGGTTTACAATTGAGCTGGGGAAGCTGGGTTTGAGGCTCACATCTCCCGCTGGTAGAGCAGCTCTCCTGCTGAAGGGGAGAAAGGGGGATACTTCTATAGAGCTGGAGCTCGTGAGGAACCTGGACTACCAAGCTGCGAGACCCTGGCTCGAGATGCTTCTAGAAGTTATAGACACCTCGTACTCTATCGAAGTCGCGGACTACGTAAACTCTTTAAGAGTCCTGGATGTGCTTCTCGAGGAAAGGCCCTTCGTCTACGCACGCCAGGTTTTATGGCTCGTGGCGAATTCTTCGATAGTTAAGACGAGGTTAAGGATGCCTGAAGCGCAGCTCGTCCGGACTCTTAAGCCCTCTGCAATTTTCGAGCGGTACGGCGGAGGCTTCGTTAGCCGAGTACTTGAAAGCGGTGAAGCGAGGCTTCGCGAGCTGCTCACCGCGGAGAGTCCGCAGCTCCTCCTCTCCTCGGCGGAGGCCATACTGGCTCTCTATAGGCGCGGAGCCGTCGACTTGGTGGTCACGTGATGTACGCGGGCTCTCTCTACTACGATGTCTCACTAACGCTGGTTCCCGAAGCGGTGAGACTGCTTAGGGAGTTCGACCACCCTAACAAGGCCGAGCTCCTGCAGGCAGGTAGCCAGCTTTACTCTTTCGTGGCGAACGCCAGCGAGAGGCTACGGGCAATAACTCTTCCCCCGGAGCTGCAGCAGTTCAGAGAGGTTATGCGGTACGGTTTCCTCTCTTTGAAGAGGGTTTTCGCGGAAGGCGACTGGAGAGCCCACGTGCTGTTCACCGAGCTCGTGGCCGAGCTCAAGCCGTACAGGCACCTTCTCGAGTGGCTCCTCCGAGCTCCGTCGCTGCCGTCCAAGCCGTCGGTAGTTGAGGTTAACACGGTTGCTCCGCTTTTCTCGGCCAAGCTAGGCGCGGGGGCTGGTGCTAGTGTGACTCTGGTGCAGAAGAGGGAGCTAGCCGAGGTATCGATCGTGGGGGAAGTCGTGGAAGAGTACTTTAGAAGGTACGATGTGCAGGGCCAGGTTGTAGAGCTCGAGGATCTGAGCAGGCCGGCTGCCCTAAAGGGTACTGCTGACGTAATCTTCGCCGGCTCACCGGATGCTTGGAGGGTGGGCTGGGATACTTTGCTTTCCCTAGCGTTAACTGTCCTGAAACCGAAAGGCTACCTAGCTTACCTACTGCCCGGTAATTTCCGGGAAGGGTTGAAGACGCTTCTAAGGTTCTGGGATATTTCACCGTTTCCAGAACCCTTACAGGCCGTTGAAAGGCTACGTAAATCCGGGTTCGGAAACGTTATAGTTAACACTCAAGAGTGTTTTTACGCGATTTTCGCCCAGAGGAGGTGAGGTATAGGCTCCTTCTATACCTCCCCGAGCCTTTAACCTCCCCAACCCTACCTCTCCTTCTTCGAGAGGAGGGTGGGTGGACCATAGCGCTTCTCGACGACCACCTAAAGCCTGTACGCTGCTACGCGGGTCTAGCGAACCCCGTAGCGTGCGGGGAGCCGTTTCCCGAGCTTAGAGGAGAGGAGCTTCTCGTAACGGGCGGCGCTGCGGCAGAGGTAATAGCCTCCCAGCTGGGTGCAGTCTACGTCGACGAGAGGCTTGCCAGGTTGGCGGACGTCTTCCACCCAGGGATCACCGGATCTCTCCACGCTGCAGTTCTCGAAGTCTTGGGGCGGAGAGGGGAGAGCCCTATACTGAGAGACACCATGCTTATTGTTCTGCCCGGCTCCCACATGCGAGCATGGGCGGTTGGATTGGCGTCCAAGCTGGAGGGCGGGCGCGCTTCTCTTAAAGCGCTGTTCTCCTTCTCGGAGAAGCTGGTAACGAGGTACCGCTTCGGCGAGAGCTGGGAGCCTATAAAGCGCTTTGGAAGCTGGTGGAGTGTACCTTGGCACATGGTCTTCTCGCTAGGAAGGAACCTTCGCAGAGCATTGGAGGTTGTGGTCGAGAGACCCGTAGAGAGGCTGCCCGGAACTCTTGCGGCGAGGGATCCTGAGGAGCTTGTAGAGGAAGCTGCTAGAGCTGCTGAGTCCCGCTACACGGCACCGCTCGGGCGGAGGAGCCCGCGGAAAGCTATAGTGTACATAGACGAGGAGCTTTACAAGCCCCAAGGGGGTTACGTGGCTGTGGTTGTCTCTAAAAACTACCAGAGACGCGTGATTGCAAGGTGGTACTTTAACCGGAAGTTCGAGCTGGTGGGCTTCGACTCTACGCCGCCTGAAGCGGTTAGCAGTGTGGACGCCGAGATAGCGGTAGGGGATGTACCGCGTGAGGTTCAAGCCAGGCTTACGAGCGCGGGGGCGATCTTGGTGACTCGAGCGGCGGTGCTGTCGCCAGCTAGGATTGAGGATTACATAGCGATAAAGGCTGTCAGGTGGTACGAGAACGCCGCTCTGTAAGGGTTCTGCCCCCGCCTTGCCCGCATGGAGGGGGGAAAGGTTAAGTTTAACCTCTACGGTTTCCAGCTTGGTGTGTGCCCGTGAATCCACGGGAGGCGTTAGAGATTCTCGAGAGGAAGCTTAGAGAGAAGGGTTACGAGACGAGGAGATTAAGGGAAGAGGGGGAGTGCGTTCTAGAGGTTATCTCCGGGGGGAAGAAGGTGAATATCTGCCTTCACGAGGAGAGAGGAGTGCTTAAAGAGCTGAGGCTCCGCTACGAGGGGGTTCCCGGGATGACTATTCTGCGCTGCGAACTAGCTGAGAAGTACGTTTCGTGTATAGAGGAACTTCTAGCTAGGCTATAGCGCTGCGCGGTGGTTTCCCGAGGTGAAGCTGGGGAATATACTCGCTGCGCTTTTCTTCACACTTGTCGCATTCGAAGTGCTAGAGTACTACGCCGTCTCTACAACCAAGTTCACGTACATCGAGGTGGCGGGCAGCGTGGAAGGAGAGGGCGGCTCGAGCACCCTCACCAGAGCTTATATATCGAAGCCTAACCCCCTGCCCGTCCGCCTCCTGAGTCTTCAGGTAACGTTAACCTGCGATGGGGCGAGCTTCTACTCAGAGTTAAGGAACATCACCGTCACGAGGGGCGATTTCACGGTCTGGGTTCCCGTGAAAGCTGAGGGTGAAGTTCGCGGTAGCTGCAGGCTAGAAGCCAGCGCTATCTTCACGACCAACCTGCTCTTCCTTGTCGGCATCGGTGTTGCTAGAGAGAATCAGAGCGCAGAGTTCGAATCGGGCATCCTGCGAGGCCCGCTCCTATGGGCGGGGTGGAACGCCTCCTCCGTAAGTTCGGGCAGCTGCTCCGAGCTCATAGTGCTAGCGGGACCCAACAGCAGGTACGTGGTGCGCGTTTACGAGGAGTACTACGGCCAACCCGCTAAGGTCGTCCTCGAGGAGGAGGGCTCCGGTAACATGACGAAACTATTCTGCGTTCCGAAGAGCATCTCCCCCCTGGTCGTGAAAGGCTACTACGTATCGCTTGAGGATCTCTCGAGCGGAGCTAGGCGAGACCAAGCGTTTTCCTACCCGCCTAGGTTAAAGCTGCGGAGCTGAGGGCCGCCATGCTCTACATCACGTTCACGACAGGTAAGTGCAACTTAAGCTGCAAGTACTGTGGCGGCAGCTTCAACCCCAAGAGGGTTCCCTGGAGCGTACAGTACAGCCTTCACAAGCTTAAAGGACTGATCGAAAGCGATCCAGGAGCTGTTGTCGCGTTCTACGGTGGTGAACCTCTCCTCAACGCTGGCTTTGTTAAGTGGGTGATGGATAACGTGAGCGCAAAGCACTTTGTCATCCAAACTAACGGAACCCTGTTCAGATCCCTGGAGGTAGAGTACTGGCTTAGGTTCGGCTCGATATTACTGTCGCTAGATGGCATCGAGGAGCTGACGGACAAGTACCGAGGCCGAGGCGTGTACGCTAGGGTGCTAGAAGCCGCCAGCAGCCTTAGGGAATGGGGCTTCAGAGGCGACCTGATAGCGCGCATGACTGTGACGGAGGATACTGATATCTACCGCGACGTGATGCACATTCTGGGCCTGGGGCTTTTCTCTCACGTGCACTGGCAGCTAGACGTCGTGTGGAGCGACAGGTGGGGGAGTTTCCCCAAGTGGAGAGATGAAAGTTACATACCCGGTTTATCGAGGCTCGCTAAGCTGTGGCTAAGCATGGCCGAGAATGGAGTCGTCCTGGGGGTAGCTCCTTTCAAGGCGATTCTCTCGCAGCACTTCTGGGGCGTTTACTCTTCTCCCCCATGCGGAGCCGGAATAGACTCCTTCGCGGTGCTCACGGACGGGACACTGCTCTCCTGCCCCATCGCGGTGGAGGAAGAGTGGAGCCGCGTAGGAAGCCTTGAAGAAGGCCTAGTGAACCCGAGAGCCGGTATCGGAGAGCCTTGCACATCCTGCGTCTACTTTACTTACTGCGGTGGCCGGTGCTTGTACGCTTACAAGGAGAGGTTGTGGGGTGAGGAGGGTTTCCGCGAGGTGTGCCGCGCTTCTCAAGCACTGATAGACATCGTTCTCCGCATGGCTCCCAGAGTGAGAGAGCTGCTTTCAGAGGGTATCATCTCTGAGGAGGACATCAGGTACCCGCCTTTCAACAATACTGTGGAAGTTATCCCTTAGGCGTTTTCGCAAGAATAGAAAAATTGCCTTGTCGGCGCAGAAGATTTTTACTGCGCTCTACTCTTCCAAAGAGGTTCGATGATCCCCTTGTCACTAGCAATGGAGATAATCGGCGTCACCGCTTCAGGAGCTTTATCGCCAGGCCCCCTCACCTTCGCGGCGATAGTAGGTGGCCGTGCTTCCGGGGCGAAGTACGGTCTTCTCGAAGCCTTAGGGCATACAGCCTTCGAGTTGCCTTTATTCGTTCTACTAGGCCTGGGCTGCTCGGCTATAGTAGCAGGCTCTAGCACACTCAAGCTAGTATCAGCACTCGGAGGCATTTCCCTGCTAGCCTACGCTGTGCTGACTCTGCGGAGCCTCTTCTCAGAAGCTTCGCCGACTAAGCCCAGGGCCCCCTCTGCGCACCCTACCGCGGTCGGCTTCATGCTAACAGCGTTTAACCCCTTCTTCATTGCCTGGTGGCTCTCGGCGGGAGTGAAGCTGGTCACGGATATTCTCACCTATTCAAGCGGCCTCACGTTCCTTCTAGTATCCTATGCCACTCACGTGTGGATGGACTACGCGTGGCTGGCGGCGGTAGCGCACCTCGCTCGCACGGGAGGAGCTAAGCTTCCGAGAGGAATGACCCTCGTTCAGGTAGCGCTCACGCTAATCCTCGCTTACTACGGTTTAGTGTTCTTAAGCAGCGTCTTTACATAAAGCAAATAACAGCGTGGGAAAGATTACCTCTCACGGAGCCCCCCGTGGGATGCTGATGAGGAGGTTTGATGTCGCTTTAGTTCATGCCCCCAGCGTGTACGATTTTAGGAAAAGAGGTTACGTGTACTACGGTCCTATAAGCGACGTCATCCCCTCAAAGCCCGTGTTCGATATGTACCCGGCAGGATTCTTCACTCTAACCTCATACCTCGAGAAGAACGGCGTTAGAGTCGGCATCTTCAATTTAGCTGCGAAGATGGTTAACGATGAGAGGTTCGATGTTCCCAGGTTCATCAGGAAGCTAGACGCTGACGTTTACGCGGTTGATCTCCACTGGCTTGTTCACGCTCACGGCGCCCTCGAGGTAGCGAGGCTAATCAAGGAGTTGAAGGGTGCACCAGTGGTTCTGGGTGGGCTCTCATCCACTTACTACTGGTGGGAAATACTTAGCCGGTACGAATTCGTAGACGCCGTTGTTCTCGGAGACACGACCGAACCGTGTTTCCTCCAGCTTGTCGAGAAACTGCAGAAGGGAGATGAGAACCTAGAGGGGGTTTGCAACGTAGCGTACCGCGCGGGCAGTAGGGTTCGCTTCAACGGCATCAGCTTCGTCCCAGAGCATCTCGACGAGTACGCAGCAGATTACGGCCTGGTTTTGCGAGCCATGGTCAGGAGCGGCATTTCCCTCTCGCTTCCTTGGAGCTCGTTCCTGGAGCACCCTGTCACGGCGGTAATCACGTACAAGGGCTGCCTTCACAACTGCTTAGCGTGCGGTGGCAGCAACTTCGCGTACAGCACGATCTACAGGAGGAAGGCTGTAGGGGTGAAGAAGCCGGAAACCCTGGTTGAAGAATTCAAGGGGATTACGGAGAGACTGAAGGCCCCTATCTTCTTTGTGAACGACTTGCAGCTGCTCGGCAAATCCTACATCGAGAAGCTGATGAAGCTCTTAGCCGATGAGAAGAGTGATGTTGAGATATTCTTCGAGTTCTTCGTGCCTCCCGAGAGGGATGTCCTGGAGCTCTACAGGAGAGCCGGCGACCGGGTGTATCTCCACCTATCGCCGGAGTCCCACGAGGATAACGTTCGCAGAAGGTACGGCAGACCTTACACGAACTCTCAGATAAGGAATTTTATCAGAAACGCCGTCGAGCTATCCTTCGAGAGAATCGACCTGTACTTCATGGTAGGGCTGCCGGGTCAAACCCCCTCGAGCGTCCAGGGGTTAGGAGACTTCTTCAAAGAGCTATACGAAGATGCTAGAGGAAAGCTCGAAGCCTTCGTCGCCCCCCTTGCCCCGTTCGTGGATCCAGGGAGCCTGGCGTTTCACATGCCAAGCAGGATGGGTTACCGCATTCTCGCACACAGGCTGAGTGAGCACAGAGAGCTGCTTCTCGCGAAGAAATGGTTCGAAATGCTAAACTACGAGACGGAGCTTATGTCCCGCGAGCAGGTGGCTGAGGCAACCTACAACGCGGTGCTGAGCTTAACGGAGGCTAAGCTCCAGCTAGGACTTCTCGGCGAGGAAGAGTTTAGCCGCATCAAGGCCAGTGTGGAAGCTGCGAGAAGCGGCCAGCACGTGAAGAGCTTCCGGGAGAAGGAAACTCTCAGAGGGGATGAGCTCTACCCTAAGCGCAAGATACCTCTCCAGTACATGACGCTCAGGCTAGTTGGAGAGATTATCAGGTACGCGGTCACCCAAGCTTAAGGCTCTTCCTGAATTTCGAAGTACTCTCCGGCAATCTCTTCAGCTATCGCATCGAGTCCTCCTACGCGCACGATCCCCGAGCCTGTATCCACTTTAAAGTGAGCGTACCCTGCCGGAAGCTCGAGCACCGCATCTAGAATCTTGCCCTCGATGGTGGCTCTCGCACCGGTATCTGTTTCGTAACCTACAGCACGCAGCCTAAGCTTCCTATTTTCGAGAAGCATTCGCTTTGCCTCGTAGAGCGCCAACCTGTGGAAGGTGAAGCGAGCAGGCAGCTCCAGCTTCTCATCCACCACCACGCGAGCGCCAACCCACCTGTTGACGAAATCGTGGGATAAGTAGTCGATAAGGGTCCTCTCCTCTACGAGGAAGCCGTGCCGCATAGGTAGAGTGGGCCTAGCTTTCAGCACCCCTCCAAGCTGAGAGTCAACTACGACAACTATATCGCCCGAGATAGCGACGCGAAGCTTACGCAGGAAAGGTAGATCCTCCATAAGGAACCTCGCTCCCCGCTCCCCCAAGGAGTACGAGAGCACGTAAACGTTCACCCCCCTCTTCACGGCTTTCTCGAGCCTATCCGCAATGAGGTGAATGAACTTGATATCACCCATCACGAGGGCATCGATTCTCGCCTCGTCGAAGAGGTCGGCCATGCGGCTCTTAGCCACTTCAGGCTCCCTAACCACCCAGACGCCAAACCTCTCCTCTGGAGCCGGCTTGGCTATGCTCTTCATGTACTCTAGCGCTTTCTTCGTCATGCTCTCAAACTCCTTGGTGAACATCTCGAGAAGAGTCGTAGGACTAACAGCGCGGTACTTCTTCGGCCTCCCTCCAAGCTCCTCTATGTAGCCCTTCGAGCTGAGGCGCGTTAAGGCAACGTGGATCTGAGGCCGGTGGCGTGCCAAGTAGTCGGAAATCTCGGGAGCGCTGAGGGGCCCCCTCTCTAACAGAAGCAGGTAGAGCTCAGCTTCCAAGCCGGTTAACCCCAGTATGCGGAGAAGCTGTATCGCTTTCTCGCGCGGCGTGCCAGCCTCCACGCCGATCGGCCCGCTCTCGCTCATAGTGCCCTACCATTTATCGATTGCATCTAATGCTAATATACTCTTTTTCTCTCGATAGGCTACGCGTCACGGAAACCTGGCAGCCAGCCGCACCCCCTCCTCGAGCTTCCCGCCAAGCTTCCTGGACACCGCATAGTAAACTTCCGAGAGATTCACGGCTAAGTTCGCCACTTCAACAGCCTTGTTACCAAACAAGTATACGACGGGCTCGACGTGCTCGCCACCAGAATCTACCAGCGCGGTGCAAGCGGGGCACTCGTTGAAGAGCTGTCTAGCCGCTAAGGCTGCAGGGTTAGAGGACGGGTACTCGACGCTGCTGAACTCCCGGAAAACCACTCCTAGGGCGAGCATCGCCTCTCTGACAGCTCTGTTGTACTTTATGTTCATCACGGCGCGGTACTTCCCCTCGATTGACAAAAGAATTCCGCCTAAGTGCTTGCTGGCCCCGAACTCGGGCTTGCGGTAGAGCAGTTCACCGCTTCTAGTTTTCGAAATTCTACCCGGAATAGCGGCGATATCGTACAGATTTCGTGCTCCTGGAATAGCGACGGCAATATTCGTGAGTACCTCCGGGATGAGTTCTGGAAAACTGTCCGAAGCCGATAAGATAATTAAAGCACGCTCTATGTCCGCCAGTACCAGGCCCCTGCTGATGTCAAGCTCCGGGTAGACCATTTTCGTGCAGATGTGGCACTCGCTCCTCCTCCAGCCGAGCTTTTCATGAGCTCTACAAGCATCTCCAGAGGCAGCCAGCAAAAGCCAGTACCTGTTAGCCAGGAAGCCTGCCTCGTTCAGCTCGCCAGCCTGTATCAGCTTGGCTACCTTCTTCGCTACCAAATGCAGCTCCTGAGCCGAGACTTCGAGCCCGCTGGGGGGCGGAGGAGGCCTGCTGTTGCTCCCCATCCTGCCAGAGCGCAGCACCTTACTCACAGCAGCCTGAGTTATGCCCAAAGCTCTCGCAATCTCGACCTGAGATTCGCCGAGATTCCGAAGCTCACGAATAACTAAACGCCTGAAGAAGGGGATAAACAGTGTCGCTTCAAGACTGCCCAGCAGCATCAATCTACATTAAAAAACCCAGTTATATCTCCCTTTCCTCCCGGAGCTCTTCTCAAGGTAAATTACGAAGTTATAATTCCCAGGGCGCCCACCTCATAACTCGGTTATACACTTTTCGGGATAAAAAGCGTTAAGCCAAGGAAAAACTTATAACCTGTTCATTTATGAAGCTCTCGTGAAAGAGATGAGACACCTGCGAATGACCGTTGTAGAGACAACCTTCATAGCAGTGCTCTCAGCGATAGTGGGAGCGGTCTTCCTTTTCTGGTCGAACGTTGTCTGGGATCTCGCCAAGTTGACCTTAGGGTTGCTGTTCACCCCCGTCATCTACGGGATGTGGTTCATAGGAGGAACTCTATCTGCCTACATTGTGAGGAAGCCGGGCGCCGCCGTGCTCGGCGAGACGCTAAGCGCGATTTTCGAACTCGTTTATGGCACGCAGTTCGCCTCGACCGTCCTGCTCTACGGCCTTATGCAGGGACTTATGTCGGAAGCAGTCTTTGCCTCTTCAAGGTATAAGAGGTGGGGGTGGGGCACTATGCTTGCAGCGGGCGCTGCTCCAGCGCTGTGGGCAGCGCCTGCGGACACCATCCTCTACGGCATCACAGCGCCTTTAACTCCCGAGCAGCGCATCGTCTTCTGGCTGCTATACTTCATCAGCGGCGCGCTGCTCGCGGGCTTACTTGTAAAGGTTTTAGTAGACTACGTAGCCAAGAATTCTTCTCTACTCGACACCTTCGCCGTAGGCAGGGCGGTGAAAGGGATTGGGTCATGAGCGAGCTTTCGTGGATGTGAAAAACCTTAAGGTTACTTTCCCCCAGAGCGGAAGACCAGTCCTAAAGGAAGTTTCTTTCGAAGTTGAGGAAGGTGATTTCACGCTCATCACAGGACCTACAGGAGCTGGGAAAACCACCCTCCTACTCACGCTAGCTGGCGTAATACCTTCTCTAATACCCGCGAAAGTTGAGGGTAGCGTAAGGCTCGGGAACCGCGATCCCGTTAGGGAAGGGCTTAGCAGCATGGCAGGCTTCCTGGGTATAGTGTTTCAGGATCCTGAGGCCCAGTACGTTATGCCGACGGTGATCGAGGAAGCGTACTTCCCAGCTGAGAACCTGCTTCTACCTCGAGATGAGGTGGCTAGGCGAGCGGAGAGGGCTCTCGCGCTCGTTGGCCTCAGCGAGTACAGGGCGCACAAGGTGGATACCCTTTCGACTGGGCTGAAGCAGAGGCTCGCTCTCTCCACAGCTCTAGTGCTGGATCCGGAGATCCTGCTTCTCGACGAGCCAACAGCTCACATCGATATGTGGACAGCTAGAGAGATCTACAGGGTTTTAGGCGAGCTGAAAGAGTCAGGAAAAACCATCCTCGTGGTAGAGCACAGGATCGAGCTGGCAGAGGGCCTTGCCGACAAAGTCGTTTATATCGAGCGGGATGGGCGTGCATCTGTTTACAGCTCAGTGGATGAGATGATACGCATCCATGGTGCTGAGAGGCTGGTTAGCGAGGGTATATGGGTCCCCTACAGGTATATCCTCAACCCTCGAAGAGAGATCCAGGAGGATTCTCCTGCGGCAAAGCAGCAAGAAGAGCCAGCGGTTTCTGTGGAGAATCTCACGGTGAAGCTGGGAGGGGTTAAGGTGCTGGATAACGTGACGCTCACAGTCCCGCGGGGGAGGGTAGCGGTAATCCTCGGACCCAACGGCAGCGGAAAGACCACTCTTCTCAAAGTGCTATCCGGGATTCTCCGGGACTTCCAGGGCAGTGTCAGGGTTCTAGGGGGCTCTCCTAGACCCGATAAAGTGGCTTTCGTCGCCCAGGTTCCGGAGCTCCAGTTTACTGAGCGCACTGTTATCGAGGAGCTAGCCTCGTCTTTCAAGGCTAGAGGTTTTAGGAGGGAAGAAGCGCTTAGAAAGGCCCGTGAGGTTCTTCGAGCAAAGGGGCTCGAGCATCTGGCAGATAGAGTTGTCTACGAGCTGAGCCAGGGGGAGAAGAGGCTCATTTCTATCCTCGAGATGGACGTTCTCGAGAGGGAAGTCTACCTCCTGGATGAGCCGACGTTTGGGCTAGATCTGCGCTACAGCTTGCTTGTTATAAGCCGTGTAAACGAGCTCGCCGAGGAGGGGAAGACTGTCGTCCTGGTCACCCACGACTCGTGGGCGCTACCTATGCTGAGAGCGACGATTTACGGCCTCTCTCGAGGAAGGGTGGTGTTCAGCGGCTCGCTGTCCAGCTTGCTTCGCAAGAGAGAGCTTTGGCCTGAGCTACACTTCGCCCCTCCCAAGCTCCTTTCGGATCAACTCAAGCTGCCTTCTAGCGAGAAGACTGGAGGAGCCGCCGAGGGGGTCTCTCATGGCTGAGACTACCGTTAGCGTGCTAAGCCGTATCAACCCATCTCTTAAGCTGATCTTACTTCTAGCCGGCATCTTCCATCTAGCTTTCTTTCTCCACCCAGTGGTAGTGCTGGGGCACTTGCTCACTGCTTCTCTACTCGTTCTACTGGGACGTGTCAGAGTCCGAAGAGGGTTTGCCCTAGGGGCTGCTACCACGATCGCCGGATTCACGTGGGTGAACTACCTCTTGTTCGTCACGAATCTTAATCTGAGCCCCGTCGAGGCTCTCAATCGCGTAGCGCTGCTTTCTTCGCGTATCTTAGTCATCATCCTTTACTCAGCTTTCTTTGCCGGCACCACGGACCCCGGTCAGCTAGCCGCATCCCTGACTCTGCAGCTCAGGGTACCTTACGTCTACTCTTTCATGTCGTTCGTCACGCTGCGAGCCGCACCCATCGTGATGCAGGACCTCGACAGCATGGTATCCTTCAGGAAAGTGAAAGGCTACATCTCTCGGAGGAGCCCTCACCGCTACCTCGTTTCACTCGTAATGCCGCTCCTCTACCTCGCCGTGAGGCGGTCGACGACGCTAGCTATATCAATGGAAGCGAGAGGCTTCGGCAAGTACCCCTCCAGGACATTTATGAATCCCACCAAGATCTCAACGCTGGACAAGGCTTTTGCGGCAGCCTACTTGTCAGCTCTTATCCTCATAAGCTTCCTCGCCGTGCAGCTCGGCGGGATAGCCCCCTCCCTCTAGCCATGGGGAAAGGCTCGAGACGCTAAGTCTCAGATCATCGAGGCCGCTTTCCGTACTACGGCGTTTTTCTCCAGAGGCTTTAACAGCGCTAATGATAGTAACCAGGAGATTAGCGACTGCCCGAAGATATCCCTGGCGAGCGATAGGAGAGCAAGCTCTGCGCCCTTAATGATGACGTTCACTATGAAGTAGGTGAACGACATCAGGAGGCCGGCCGCCACGATGAGCATAACCTGCGCTCTTAGCCTTTTCCCCTTACCGAGGCCCGCGATGTAGCCCTGAAGCCCGTGCGCAACGATAGTGACGTACCACCTAGGGTATCCTACTAGTAGGTCTGCAGCGAGCGGTCCAATGACACCCACGGCTAGCCCCACGGCAGGGCCGAAGAGAAGCGCTGAGAGGTATATTACCGTATCCCCGATGTGCGTGTAGCCTCCGGTCGGCGAAGGCACGTGGATCAAGTAGGTAGCGGCAGCTGTTAGCGCAGAGAATATGGAGGCTACGCTCACGAAAACGGAGATCCTCCGAGGCACGAGCTCTCCTTTGCTGACACTTATTTATTCTTTCCTTGATTGATGCGCGAGTAGCTTATCGACCCTAGAGAGGTAGCGCGCAGTTTTAACAGCTTCCCGGCTTACCTGCACCGCTCTTCCCTCCTCTACCACGTAGTGGTACACGCTAGCTCTACTACCTGTAACTCTGGCGGCTTCCTCGACAGCGTGGTGAAGCTGAACGCAGTGCGGGGAGCCGTCAACCGTTAAGACAACAACTTCCTCTAAGTTCACTCTCGCCAGCATGGATGAAAGCTTCAGCGCTATGATGTTTATGTGCTCAGCTTCAGGACAGGCGGAGAGCTGAACCCTACCCTCTCCAAGCGATTCGAAGATCTGAGGGTACTCTTCGCGCACGCACGAGCCGTAAACGAGCAGCTTTCCCAGGTTTCGGAGCAGCTTACCTGCAGCGTTGTACTCCGTCAGCCGCTTGCACGCACACCAACTCTCGCACGGCAAAGGCTCTCGCTGAGAGAACTCGAGAGAGCTTATAACTGTTAGCAGCACTTACTCTGAAGGCGTCCACGCGTAGACGAAAACCTGGTTAGGCAGCTCGCTCTCAGCCACGATAGCCACCCTGTACCCTCTCGACAGTTTTTCTGCAATCGACTTCGCCGAGCAGAACGGTGGATGCACTTCAACAACTACCCGCTGAACTACTTCAGGTTGAAGAATTTCCGAGTTCTCGTCGACCAGCCTGCCCTCTAACCCCTCTACATCTACCTTAAGCAGGTCAACTTTCTCTACGCCTGCGAGCCGGAGAACATCGTTTAACGTTATTGCTTGCACGCGCAGAGTTCTCTTTAAAGATGAGAACTCTCCCACGTACTCACCGATAAGGGACGAGTTCACCATGTTCTCTGCAACGAAGAGTTCCCTCGAGCCTCTCTCTAAATCTACCGCAGCGCAAATGATTCTCGCGTTCTTCACGCCGTTCAGCTTCGCGTTGACACGGAGGTAGTGGCACATAAGAGGGTTCGCCTCAACAGACACGACCTGGCGGGACCGCTTCGCAGCCCTCACGCTGAAGAAACCCGCGTAAGCTCCAAGGTCTACGACGACTCCGCGAGGCTCGAAGCCACTTAACCGCTCGTAATCTCTCGAGAAAAACACGTGGTCGAGGTTCAGGAGGGCGTCTTCCAGCTCGCTGCTCGGCACTAGAAACCTGTAAGGAGGTAGCAGCAGCACGGATGACTGTGTAAATGGTTGTAGTGGTAGTGCTGCCAGCTTCACCAGCTGGAGGAGTATGTCTCGGGGTAGTGTCTCAAACCTCCAGGCTGATGGCAGTACGCAGGACAGCTCTGGACGCTTTGTCAACAGCTTCTCGCAGCTCTTCAGCAGTGGCCATTTTCTCGTAAACCTCCCCGATAACATCGCTGATGATGAAAGCAGCACCGGTTTTCACACCCTTAAGCCTACCTATGGTGAATAGCGTAGCGGCCTCCATCTCAACACCTATCATCCCCCGAGCACGCCACTTGATTAGCGAGTCTAAGCCAGCGTAGAAGTTATCGCTGCTGACTACAGGGCCGACGTAGAACTTGATGTTCTCCTTTACAGCGTTCTCTACGAGGGCTTTCAGCACATCGTAGTCCGGTATAGCCGCCATGCAGTCTCCCTGAGTATAAGTCGCGAGCGTCCCACCCGGCGCGTACGATGCACCAGTGGCGATCAACATTTCCCCTATCCTCATTTTCTCGAGCAAGCCACCGCACGTCCCGAACCTGATGATGAGCTTTGCGCCGAGCATCACCAACTCTTCGAAAACGATCGCTGCAGAAGGGGCTCCTATACCATGCGTAGCTACGGTTACTGGCACCCCCTCGTACTTACCTGTGTAGACGAGAAAGCCGCGGTTCTCATTCACAAGCTTAGCCTGCTCAAGCTTGCCGGCAAGCTGCCGGACACGAGCAGGATCCCCAGCTGCGACAACCCGCGGCGCTACCTCGCCAGGCTTCGCGAGAATGTGGAGAGGCTTCGCCATGTACTTCGTCTCATGCAACCGCTATATCTCTTTTTCTGATCTTGCTGGAAGCACGCTCTCGAGCTCGGGGTGCTCATCTAGGATTTTTTCGAGGAAATTCATCGCAGCGACCTCCGCCTGAAGCAGAGCTCTCTCCTCGTCCAAAGCCACGTGCCTACCGCCGATAATAACCGGTTTCCCGCGCACGATCACAGTGTCAACGTCCCCCGAGCTAGCTGAGTAGACTATAGACGCAGCTAAGTTGAAAGCTGGCTTGCACCACGGCCTCCTGGCATCCAGCAGCACGATATCTGCCTCAGCCCCCCTCTCAATAGCTCCGGCCCTCAACCCCAACAGCTGGGCAGCCCTCCTGGTGCTTACCTCCAACAAGTCCCAAGCTTTCCAAACCTTCCTTTCCAGCTGCACGCGCTGGGCGTACACCATCAGCCGGAGCTCCTCGAAGAAATCGATGTTGTCGTTGAGGCTCGGCGAATCTGTCCCGACGGCAACGTTGCCGCCCAGCTGCCAGTACTCGTATGCGTGGATCGGCAGCCCCTCCAGCATGCTGCTCGACGGGCACTGCGCGATCAAGCTGCCGCTCTGAGCCAGTATGAATCGCTCCTGCTCGCTCACAACGTTCGCTTGAGCCGCTATCGTTCTAGGCCCCAGTAGGCCAAGCCTGTAAGCGTAGAGGACCGGCGTGTAGCCCGTGAGCTCGCGAGTGTACTTCATCTCCTCGCGGCTCCTAGCCAGGTGAACGTGCAAGTGCACCCCCAGCTCCCTAGCCAGTCTAGCCAGCAGCTCTAACTGCTCGCGAGAAACTGTATCTACAGAGTAAGGCGCTATAGCCGGCTTCACCAGCGCGTTCTCTCTCCACCTCTTCCCGAATTCGATAGCACGCCCTATCTCGCTTTCACTGTGAGCAGCCTCCTCGTGATTGATGAAGCAGTACCCGACGAGGCCCCGGATCCCCACGCTTTCGAGTGCTTCAGCGACGCCCTCTGCCTGGAAGAACACGTCGGCGACGAGCACGATCCCGCTCTTCAAGGCTTCTAGGGCCCCAGCCACCGCGAGGCGGTACGCGGTCTCGCGATCCATCTCGCTGCTAAGCATAAAGAAGGTCTCGTGTACAGGCCTATCCGCGTCTACCAGTAACCCTCTGAAACCAAGCATGGCGATATGCGTATGTAGGTCGTAGAAGCCTGGGATGGCCACCTTCTTTCTACCATCTAAAACCACATCCGGCTGCCCGTACATAGAGGCTAGAAGCGAGAAATCGCCAACGCCGAGGATAACTCCATCCTTGATGAAGATCGACCGCTGCGAGATTACAGGCTCGTGCGACCCTGGAGATACGATCGCGCTGACGTCCCGGATAGCTATGAGCTCACTCACAGAGTTGAGGCGATGTCCCGCCTTATTTCTTTTCCTTGGCTTGAAGCAGCACTCAGGGGGGTAACGAGCGCAGGCTCAATTAGCTACAAGCGTATTTCCATCCGGGACTCGCGCCGATAAAACCATCGTTTAAAATAACTTCTTTTCCTTTCTATTCTGCATGCTAGTTTTATCTGGCAAAGTAGCACTGATAGTTACGGAGTAAACATGCGTCTGCTGGAACATGACAAAAGTGGCTGTGAAATTTCGCAGCAAATAAGCTGTATAACAGGTATCATATCACGGTATGCAAGTTTCACATTACATATTTCGAAATGTGTAAATCGTAGAAGCTATACCATGTAACACTTTTCGCTCGGATAAATTTCCGGGAGAATTTCTCCGCTCCCAGCCGTCCCGCGCCGGTGAAAAAGATAATATCCTCCCTACCAACTTAGCTCTCGTGCTCCAAGTGTACGTACATCCCAGGTGCTCTGAGTCTTTCCACGTCTACCAGTTAGTCACGGAGCTCGGCCTTCTCAACGTAAGCTTCGTGAACACCGAGCTGGATCCTTTCGGCGCTCTTTCGAAGGGGGTTTTTGCCGTGCCAGCTTTCGAGAAAGACGGTAAAATTATCCTGCAGGGGTGGTTTACCAGGGAGGATCTGCTCTCTCTTCTGAAGGAGGGGGTGATCAAGGTTTCGTCGAAGGAGGAGGCGTTCGAGAGGCTTTTGCGCAGCGTAACTGCTTCATTCACTGTAGCCTCTGCAGTGTACGTTGTTGGCGACCTGAGCATAGTGTCGGGGTCTCCCGAGTACGTTATGTCGGCGAGCGGCGCCTTCTTCCTGAGCGGTGGCGAGGAGTTTTTGGATTACGCAATGTGGAAGCTGCGGGAGACCGAGTTCGCATCCATAGAGGAGAAGCTGCTCCGCAGCATTGCGGCTAACTTCGCCAGAGACGCGTACTGGCTCAGAGGGAGTATACCCACTCGCCGCGAGCTAGAGAACATGGGTAGCGGCTTCTTCGAGACATGGCTCGCAGCGCGCGCAAGCATTGGAAGAGTGTTCGTACCTCACTCTTACGCTTGGGAGGGTGCTCGCGAGAGAGTGAAGCGTGCATGGTCTTACCTCTTAGAGCACATCGATGAGATCAGCCCGAGAGTCAGAGAGGAGCAGGAAGGAATACCCCGAGACTGGATTTAGCTGGTCCTCCCAGAGCACCGCACAGCATCTGCTGTTTCAATTATTTTTAGTGCGCGTGCGGCTCAGCGGTGAGGGTTCGGAGAGCCGCCGGGGCGAGCAACGCTTTTATATGTAAAGTTTATACAGCAAAGTTATTAACTTACGTCGTGAAGGCATAGGGCAAGAGGCTGGCTAGGGTGAAAGCCCAGCGCAGGGGCTACCGGCTAGCTCTCCTAGCGGAGCTGGCAAGGAGAGCTGCGAGAGAAGGACGAACCTTGGACGACCTTCTCTTCGAAGCTATCGAGGAGTACCTGTGGAGTCGCGGGCAGCAACCTCGGAGAAAACTTGTGGAGTACGCGCGACCCAGCGAGCCTGGCCGGAGCTAGGTCCCCCCGGGGTGCGGGCCGCCTTCGCCGTTTTGTGCACGCAAAACTGCACAAGCCCGGGAGCGCGCGCCCGGGAAGCCCCAGCCCTCCCTAGGGAAAACCTCCCCCGCTTATTTTGAATCGTCAAGCCCCCCGGGTCCTAACGCGGGCGCCGAGCCGCCCCTGACCCCTCTGGCCCGGGGTGGCGGGGGCTTCTAGCGCCCCGGCCGTGCCGTTTACGCCCTCTGTTTACAAGTTTATATACGGGGCCCGCCGCTAGCTAACCGTGGCCACCGAGGTTCTCAGCGTGAGGGTGAGGAGCGATATCAAGCGGAGGATGAGGAAGTTCAGCGAGGTGGACTGGAGGAGGGAGATCGAGAGCTTCCTGGAGCGCAGGCTGGCGGAGCTGGAGCTCGACAGGGCTCTCCGCGAGATCGAGAAAGCTCTCGACGGCGTGCAGCCGGCCGGCGAGCCCGCGTGGAGGAGCATCAGGTTGTCGAGGGAGGAGAGGTGAGCAGGGCACTCTACGTGGCTGACGCCAGCGTGTTCGCCAGCATCATCGTAAAGGACGAGTTCCACGAGAGGGCTACCGACTTCGTTCGAAGGTACTCGGGGCGGCTCGCAACCCTGGACCTGGCAGTCGTCGAGGTAGCGAACGCGCTGTGGCGCCACGCCCGGCTCCTCGGGAGGATACCGGGGGACAGGTATGAGACGCTCAGCAGGAACATCAAGCCGCTCGTGCTGGGGGCCGCTAGGCTCTACCCGGCTGCCGAATTCCTCGAAGCTGCCTCGAGCGCTGCGTACGAGTACTCGATCACCGTCTACGACGCGCTCTACGTGGCGCTAGCCCAGCACCTGGAGTGCAGGCTAGCGAGCTTCGACGGAGAGCTCAAGAGGCGCCTAGAGAACGCGGGAGTAATCATCGTGGAAGCCCCCTGACCCGGTCCGCTCGCCGCCTGAGCCCTCCTAGCGGGGCTGGCCCCCACCCCCACCGTCTTCAGAGAATTGTAGATCTTCGCGTACCTTACCGCCGACTTCTCGCAAGTCTGGGTTCTCTCCGAGGAGGCAGGGTAACGCGATGCAGGCGCTTTGCAGGTTATCGCGTGCCACCCGCCCCTTCAATGCCGCCTTACCCAGTACGTCCGCAGAGGCGCTACTGCCGAAAATCAACTACAGTGGACCACCTTGCGCCGCAAGTGGCTGTGCTATGCTCAGGTCTTCAAGGATCCGGCAAGCCTCGGCGCTTATTTCCACTTTACGCATTATGTAAAGCAAAGCATCTCTCCCATCGCTTCCGAGAGGCCCGAGTGCCGCTAGCCGCGGGAAAGCTTTAAACCGGTACAGCGCAATGAGCTGCTGGAAGCCCGGTGGTGTAGCGGCCAAGCATGGCGGGCTTTGGACCCGCAGAGCCTCAGGGCGCGGAGATCCCGGGTTCGAATCCCGGCCGGGCTACCACCTTGTTCTTCAAATCGTTGAGGCTCTCTCCCCCGAGCTTACCCCCTTAACGAATTTCATCAATTTCTCGGGCACTCCCTTCTCAGCTATCTCGCCGTGGTCTACGTCGAGCTGTAGGAGCGGCTTGGGCAGCTTACCCTCTTCGATCAGCTTCAGGAGCTCTTCCATGAAGACTCCCGCACCCTCCACCTTTTCGGAGGGTTGAAGCTTCTCGGCTTGCGGCTCGCCCATCCAGGAAGGGTTGCTCGTAGTCTTTTCGAGAGCGCAGGAGGGGCTGCCCCTCACACCCAGCAGCACGTACTCACAGCCGTCGCGGGCGAGCTCGGCGATCAGCTTCACGTACGGCTCCAGGAGCTTCCTCGCGAAATCCCTATAAGATATCGTGTCGTACTGCTCCCTGCTCATCCACCACCTCCTCATCCCGAGGTAGATGACTTCAGGGCAGGGGAGCTGGACGATCCCGTAACCCTGGTCTACTAGGAGTTTCACGAGAGCTGCTACGGAGCCCGGGTGGCTGGCGAGCGGCTTCACCACCGTGTTCTGGTTCAGCAGGCAGTGCGCAACGACGGCGAGCCTCCTGCCCCTAACGTCTCCTCTACTCATCCGGGCGGCGCCCCGCAGCTACTTCCCCGAACGCAGCTAGTATTTAAAGCGCGCTAGGGCTCAGCTGCGCGGATGGGCTGCGAGTCCGTGCTAGTAGTCGGAGTGGGCAACAGGCTCTACGGCGACGATGGGGCGGGCAGCTGCCTCGCCGAATCCCTTAGGAGGTGTCACCCGGAGCTGAACGTCGAAGTCCACGAGACGCTAAGCTTCTGGGAGACCGGAATCTTCGAGGGCAGGTCGCTGGTCGTGATCGCGGACGCTGTAAACGCTCAGCCACTCGGCAGCCCGAAGCTCTACAAGCTCGAGCCGCGCGCCCTACCCCCAGAGGAGGTGAGCAGCCTGCTGTACTCGGCAGACCCCCACGACGCGAGCCCAGCTCTCCTCGTGACTCTTGCCCACGCAGCTGGGGTATTAAAGGGCGACTGCTACCTCCTGGGGATACCGGCGGCGAGGGTCGAGCTGGGCTTCGGCTTATCCGAGGAGGCTTTGAGGGCGATGGCTCTAGCGCTCCCCCTCCTCGAGCGCCTACTCAGCCGCTACGGGTGCAGCGTGAACTTGAAGCGGGAATGCCTCGAGAACGCTTTCCGGGAGTGCGGCGCGATGAGGTAGCGGTGGTCAGCCTTCACCGCCCGCGCAGAGCCGCTCCAGAGCCTCTAGCGCCAGCCGGTAGGCAGCGCTGCTCGTCGCGGCAGATACCCGGACGGCCGTGAAGGGCCTCCCGAGGAACACTCGGAGGGCATCTATGCTCCCGTCAACCGACACGTCGCCAGCGAGCCCCAGCCACAGGCCTCCGCTCTCCACTAGTTCCAGAGCGCCTGCCGCGCCTTCCGGCGGGCTGACGGTCGATACCTCCACCCAGTCACCTGCAGCCGGCTCGACGCAGCCGACGAGGATCAGCTCCCTGTCGCCAGCTATGTCCGCGATGCTGAGCGCGTCCGCGAGGCCCTCTCCTAGTGTGCAGCTGCCCAGAGTCTTAACTCTCTCCAGCAGCTCCAGCAGGCCTCTCCCGCACTCGCTCAGCACGTGAGCTTTCACTGCCACGTAGCGCTCTTTCGAGCTCTTCGGCAAGGTCGCCCACCTCGTTCAAGCCGAGAAGCCTGGCGATCTCCGCCTTTAGCTCTTCCGGCTTAGGCTGCCTAGGCGGCTTGAACCCGTAGAGAGCCCGGGCGAGCTCCTCGCCGGCGGCTCGCTTAAGCTCCCCCAGCAGGGCTTCCTCAGCGGCTTCCCTCACGCTTCCCAGCGCTCTGCTGAGCTTTGCCAGCAGCCTCGCAAGCTCCACGAGGTCGCTGCTATACGATTTAGACACGCGGAACACCTAGAATCTTCGCGGCAAGCTTCTCGAGAGCTAGCGCGGCCCGCGTGGATAGAAGCTTCTCAGGCGAGCCCACGGAGCCCCTAAGCTCCTCGTCGTAAGGGATCAGTCCGAGGTGGGTGAAGCCCAGGGACGCAGCCTCCTCTAGGAGGGCCGGCTCGCCGCTGTGGGCCATGTTCTCCAGCACGCCCGCCCAGGCCACCTTCTCCTCCTTCAGGAGCTGGAGGAGCCTCCTCACGCTGCTAACGCTCAAGTAGTCCTGCGTGGTGACGACCAGCGGCTTAGCTCCGAGGCTTATCGCCTCCAGCAGCTCGTCCTTCGCGCCCGGAGGCAGGTCCAGAACCATAGCGTCGAGGGCACCCCACTCGTGGCTGATGATCAGCTCTAGCATCGCATCGGTAGCGGAGTTCCCTCGAAGCGCGAAAGGCCGCCCTCTCGTGAAGAGGACGGGCGTCGCCAGCTTCAACCCAGCGACCTCTAAAGGCTTCACGCCCTCTCCCTCCTCCACTCCCGCCCTCTCCGCATCCACGCCGAGAACCAGATGAGTGGAAGCGTTCGTGAAATCGAGGTCCATGAGGCCCACTCTCAGCCCCCGGCGCGCCAGCAGCAGGCTCAGGAGGCAGGCGAGAGTGGTTTTTCCCACACCGCCTTTCGAGCTTGCGATAGCGTAGACTCTGCCCACCTTGGAGAAGATCCTCCTCGCGTGTACCGCTCGCGGGTCGACCTCCACCCTACTCACCCAGCTCGAAAGAGAGCCTGATACCCCTCCCTTTAACGATCTCGAAATCCCCGCTCCCGCAGGAGGGGCACTTCAGGAACGCGTATGCTGCCTCAGGCATGAAGTGGATCAGCTCTCTCACGTCCACCCCAGCTTCGACATCGCCCAGCCCCCACCCCCTCCCGCACCGCCTGCACTTGAACTCTGCGTTTTCAGTGACTACCTCGTAGTGTAGGGGGATTCCGGCGTCGTCCAAAGCTACGTCGAGGTATTCTTTCAGAACTCCGGTATCGATAGCTTGAAGTTCGCCAGCGATCACTTTGACTTTCCTGACTCTACCGCCCTCTCTAGAGTAGACTTCCTGGATTGCTGAAAGAACCGCCGCCGCTATAGATGATTCGTGCAAGCAGGACCACCCGGCTTCTGCGAGCCACAGGCAAGTCTGCCTTATTATACCTTCTCTATTCTTGAAACTACCGTACCCCTACCATAAATGTAAAAACATAGATATATTACGTTAAGCTGCCTGCGGGGGTCGGCGGTGAAACTCACCGCTAAACGGGTTTTCCTGTATCGGATTTTTTACATAAAATTATTAATATTGCATTGGGAGAGGCGCTGCGGCAGAAACCAATGCTGTCTAGGAGGGACTTTCTAAAAGTGAGCGCTGCCAGCGCCCTCCTAGCGACGCTGGACTGGGATAAAGTTGTTAAAGCCGCAGCTGAAACTATACAAAAAGGTAAGTACAACATTGTCTGGGTGGAGTTCCAGTCCTGCATGGGCGACACCGGCGCGCTGCTTCTCGGAACGGATCCCGACGTGATACAGGTTCTCGCGGGCCACTTCCACGTAGTCGGCCCAGGTGCTGTCGCGCTTCCATTCCAGCCTGCAGTGATGCCGGAGTGGGGGGAGGGGGCTCTCGACATCCTGAAGGCTGCAGCGAAGGGGGAGCTCGACCCCTTTGTGCTCGTGCTCGAGGGAAGCGTTGCTGCCGACGAGAAGGCGGGCGGGCCGAAGGGCAGCGACTTGTGGTGCTACGTCGGCGAGGAGGGGGGTAGGCTGATTTCAGCGCTCGAGTGGATGAGGCGCCTCCTTCCCAGAGCCGCTGCCCTCGTGGCTGTGGGTACCTGCGCCGCCTACGGCGGAATCCGAGCTAACCAGATACTGGACCCGGACTTCTTCAAGAAGTACGGATTCGACCTCTTCGAGAAGTTCCCCGGCGGCTGGAGCAAGTCGCCCACCAGCACAGTTGGCGTTTTCGACAACCCGAGGGGCTTCAAGGGCCTGCTCCACCTTCTGCCGGAGGCGGAGCCCTTCAGGAAGTTCGCAGACGGGGAGCCCTGCACCCTCTTCAAGGACTGCAAGCCGGTCATCGCGGTGCCCGGCTGCCCAGCCAACGGCGACGCGACCCTGAAAACGCTAGCCCACGTAGTCCTCGCGCTGGAGGGCCTGCTGCCGCTCACGCGTGACCAGTTCGACGAGTACGGGAGGCCCAAGTTCCTCTTCGGTGAAACTACCCACAACCAGTGCCCGAGGGCGGGGCACTACGCTGCGGGCAGGTGGCGGAAGTACCCCGGCGAGGGCACCGAGTACTGCCTCTGGGGTGTCGGCTGCAAGGGCCCCGTATCGCACTGCCCGTGGAACAGGCTCGGCTGGGTGAACGGTGTCGGCGGCTGCACGAGGCAGGGCTCTGTCTGCATGGGCTGCCACGAGCCGGGCTTCACCGACTCGTACGAGCCGTTCTTCCAGAAGCTCCCGTACGTCTTCGCCAGCGATGAGGCGCTGAGGGCTGCTCTAGCCGGCATTGTCGCCGGGGCAGCCGCCGTGGGCGCAGCCGGCGCTGTCGCAGCCTTCGCTAAGGCGAGGAGAGCCGGGAAGTCGGAGGAGAAAGCCAGTGCGGGTGGAGGGGATGGCTAGCACCGGGAGGATGCTGGCTATCGTCGCTGCTACCGCCCTCCTCTGGTCTCTCACAGGCACTCTCGTGTACTGGGTGGCTCTGGCACCCATCCTGCCGTCGCTGGGAGGGATCGTAGCGCATGTCCTCGCACCCCCCTCTCTGTCCTGCGTGCTAGCTCCCGATACGGGTTGCGGAGCCGCCTGGTGGTCATTGCTCGTAAAAGTTCTCTTCTCGCTCGCAGCCATCCTGCTGGTCTTTCTCGGAGTCGTGGCAACCGTGAGGTACATCCGCGCAGAGCGCGACGTTAAGATCGGCGAGGGCGGGGGCGCGGAGGAGAGGTACATAGAGAGGCTCGGCAAAGTGGATATAGCTTCCCACCTGTCAGTGCTCCTTGGGGGCTTCCTCGCAGGGATAACGGGTTTCACCATGTACTTCGCGGACAACCCCTTCATCTACTTCTTCGTCTATCCGCTGCTCAGCCGCGAGGCGCTGGCAAACCTCCACGTTGTGGGTGGCTTCGCGATGGCTGCCGGCGTCGCTCTCTACCTCTCCTACTACGTGACCGACTTCGTCTTGCACCTGCCGGGCCTGGGCTTCAAGAGAGCTCTCTCGAGGTACTACTTCGTGAGGTTGATCCCCACCCTCCCCCGGGACCTCACGCAGTACTTCGCCTGGCTCTTCGGCCTCCGGAAAGAGCACCCGAAGTACCACAAGTATATGCCCTCGCAAGTCCTCGCCTACTACTCCACAGGAGTGCTCGTCATGCTGGTCGGCCTCACAGGCCTCGGGATGGTGATCTGGGGGATACGGTTCCTGAGCGGGCTCGCTTGGTGGCTCCACGTCTACGCCGCCGTGGCGCTAACCGCTCTGATAGCTTTCCACGTTGTCATGGGCCACCTGAGGCCGATCCACTTCCCGATCGATAAGACGTTCCTGACGGGGCGCGTGCCCCTGGGTAAAGCCCGGGAGGAGTGGCCTCTCTGGGTTGAGGAGGTTACAGGTGGTAGGGTATGAGCGTGAGGGAGCTGTTAGTAGACCCGATAACTAGGGTTGAAGGGCACATAGGAGCGCGGCTCATCGTAGACGTAGCCACGAGGAAGCCCGACCCTGCCAGCGTGCGCGTCTTCGCGACGATGTTCACAGGCTTCGAGGTCTTCCTGCGGGGTAGGCCGCCGGAGGACGCACCGGCGGTCACTAGCAGGCTCTGCGGCGTGTGCGGTGCAGCCCACGCGAACGCCTCAACGCTGGCGGGGGACATGGCTTACGGCGTCTCCCCCGAGCCGCTGGGCGTAGCGCTCAGGAACATCGCCTACGCGATGGGCGAGTACCTTTACGACCACTCGATAATCCTCAACCTGCTGGAGGCGCCCGACTACAGCGAGCTCCTGGTTAAGAAGTTCACGCCCAGCGTTTGGGAGGCTGCCGCGAAGACTCCGGCGGAGAACAGGGACAGGCACGGCTTCGCGACGATAGCGGACATAATGCGCGCTTTCAACCCGGTCTCGGGCAAGGTCTGGCAGCAGACCGTGCTATTCCAGAGGATCGCGAGGGAGGCGGGCGTCATCATCTACGGCAAGTACCCGCACCCCAACGCCCTGATCCCCGGCGGCATCCAGACAGACGTCTTCGACATCGAGGAGAAGCTGGTCGCGATAACCTACAGGCTCGTCAAGCTGACGGCCTGGGTCAAGTACAACTACTACATCTGGGAGGACCTCCTGAGCTTCTACAAGAACATCGGCTACGAGATGAACGGGCTCACCTACGAGAAGCCTAGAGTCATGAGCGTCGGCCTCTTCGACGACCCGGAGAGCTACTCCGCGATCGGCGACTACGTCAGCTGGGAGGACTTCTACAAGTCCGTCGACAGCACCGCGGAGAAGAGAGTTTTCGTGCCGGGCCTCGTCCTCGACGGGAACCTCGTCACGACGAAGTACACCGATATGAACGTCTCAACGATGGAGCACGTCGACACCTCGTTCTACCTCGACTGGGCCGACAAGGTTAAGGGCGAAGAGTGGTACACCGAGACGGACCCGCTGGGCAACAAGCTCCTCTGGGGCAAGGCGGACCCGGCGTACCACCCGTGGAACAAGGTGACCCTGCCCAACCCGGCCGGGAGAGACTGGGCGAAGAAGTACTCGTGGGTCGTCAGAGTCAACATCGCCTGGAAGGACGGCAGCATCGGCCCCATCGAGCTCGGCCCCTTCGCCAGAGTCTACGTCCAGTCCAGGAGGTCCGCGAAGACTGCGGGAGGCCTCGTCCAGTCGGGCAACGGCGTCATCAGGACTACGCTGCCCAGAGCGGTGGCGGACGAGCTACCCCCTGCCGTGTGGGAGGAGGACACGATCGAGTGGCGCGTCCCCGAGACCAGCACCACGATCTACAGGCTCTGGGGCAGGGCGTACTGCCTCCTCGTCGCCGCAGCCGGCGCGTGGCACAACATCCTCGCAGCTCTCCAGCTGGTGAAAGCCGGGAGGACGGCGACCTCGAGGCCCTGGAGAGTGCCGAGCGGCATCACGAGGGGGGCGGGCTTCAACGAGGCGCCGAGAGGGTCCGTGAGGCACTGGCTGGTGCAGAGGGACGGGAAGATCCTGAACTACCAGATACACGCCCCCACCACCGAGAACGCTTCCTCGAGGGATGAGGTGAGGGTCACCGACAAGGTGAGGTACGCCAGGGCACCCTACGAGGCCGCGGTAGCGAACATCACGGTCACCGAGGAGGTGCCGCCGGACCATTGGGAGGGCTTAGACGTCGTCAGAGCGGTGAGGAGCTTCGACCCGTGCCTCGCCTGCGCAGTCCACATAGAGTTCAGGAACAACGGCCACGTGTACAGAGCCCTGGATAAGATAGTCCGCGACGCGACCTGCTCCGTCTAGCGGAAAAACCAAAACCTTAATTTTTCTTTCTAGCGGCTACCCCCTACTCGCTGCTGGGCTAAGTCGCCGAGGGTTCGGGATGCTGAAGGAGGAGGTTCTGGAGGAGATTGCCCGCAGAGCCCTGTTCTCCGCAGTTAAGTACGGTTTCCCCTTAGAGTTCAGCGTCGAAAGAGGCTACGTGCGGCTGAGCTATAGGGGGAGGGTAGCGCGCTACAGAGTGCTCGAGCTGCTAGACCCTTCCGGAAGAGTCTCGGGCATTGGCTTCGCGCTCCCAGGCCTAGAGGCGTACTCCATCCGCATAGCGGAGGCTGCGGCACTCCCTGAGCAGGAGTTCAGCTTAGTGTTCGAGAACATTCCGGCAGCAGTCGGCCTAGATGTGCGATTCATGTCTCCCGCCGAGACAGATATCTGGGTGAGGCGCTTCAAGCTAGCCGGCAAGCTCACGCGAGTCGAGAGCCCACCCGAGCCCCTCGAGAAGCTTCGCAGCCTGGGCTTAGAGGTCTGGGCTACCCCGGACAGCATCGACTACGCTGTGGGGAAAGAGGGCGTCGTGGGGCTATGGTACATACCTCTCTTCAACCGTACGGACTTCGCGATGGAAGTCCAGGAAAAGCTGGGTGTGCACCGCTGGGGGGTTACCGCGGAGGAGGTGAGGAGGCTGCTAGGCCTTCAGGTTCCGCGGCGCTGAGGCAGCCCGGCGGTGCCTAGAGATCCCCTCTGATGAGCAGCTCCGCCGCCTCGATGAAGCCCTCGCCGTAGGCTCTCCTCGTGACGTACGTAGCCTTAGCCTTCACCTCCTCGGGAGCGTTCGCTAGAGCGACGGAGACGTCAGACTTCTCGAACATGCTCACGTCAACCTCGCTGTCGCCTATCGCGACGATCTTCTCGGGCTTCTCCTCCAGCATCTCCAGGAGGATCTCGACCCCGCGGCCCTTGTTGACGCCGGGCGGGTGGACGTGGACGGCGACAATGCTGTACGAGACTTCGAGGCCAAGTGCCTCCAAAGCGCTCCTCGCCCTCCGGACGGCTTCCCGGGGGTCGAGCCCGGCCTTGATCCTGAAGGTGAGATCAACTCTCCTGTAGCTGTTCTGCCAGCTGTCCTCGAGCACGTCAGGGAGCAGCTCGAGGATGAGCCTCCGGAAAGCTTGCGCGTCGAAGTCCACAGCGACCTTCACTCTATCTTCTCTTCCAACAACGCCACCGTTCTCGCTGATCACCCAGCCGGAGGTGGGCAGGTACCTGGCCAGCGAGTAGGTTAACGGGTAGGCGTTAGCCGACGCAAGCACGACCGGGAACCCAGCCTTATCGAGCTCTTCGAGAGCGGCGACCACCCTGCTGCTTATCCGCCGCCTTTCATCCGTCAGCGTGAGGTCCACGTCGGCTAAAACGAGGGTTTTCATGCTGCTGCCATTGAGCGGCGCGCGGTAGATGAAGCTATCGCGCCAGCGCTTAGCCGCCCGCCTGCTCCTGGCACCACGAGAGGTCTTCGCTCAGCTTCTCCACCTTCTCTTGCCTCGCCACGTCCGCCTCCGGGTGGATCCTCGCCTGAGAGACGTAGAGGAGGGCTTCCACGGAAGCCTCTCTTTCGATGGCAGCCTCCACAGCCTCGATGCGCTCAGCCTCAGCCCCCCTGCCCGCAGTAACCCTTAAAGCAACTATCTCTTCAGCTTCAGCTTCCCTCTCGAGCTCAACCTCGCAGGCGACGACCCTGCCCCTCACCTTCGACTTGCGGTGCACGACTACGCGCCGAGCCCTCACCTCCTTCGCGGATAGCGACCCCGAAACGCTGACTTCACCAGCCTTAACCACCCCGCCCCTAGCAGACCCCCAAACCTCCAAGCTCTCCGCCTCCAGCTGTCCACCCACGTCGAGCGAGCCGGACACTCTAACTTCCCCAGCTTTCAAGTCCTCCTCTACGCTAGTCGACCCCGAAACCTTGAGCTTCCTCGCGGTGAGCGTCGAGTAGAAGCGGGCGGAGCCGCTGACCGACACTTCCTCAGCCTCGACAGCGCCCTCCGCTCTCAGCGACCCGCTAACGCTGATCCTAGCCACCCTGACGGGTCCCCTTATGGTTCCACTACCCGCGACAGAGATCTCGCTCATATGCACCGCAGCACCCTGCACCTCGGCTACTTAAGCCCCTTGCTCACAACTTGTGAGCAAAAAGCCTTAGAGAGCTCCTCGTATAGCGAGACGTACACGTAGCCCAGCTCGGAGAGCAGGTAGACCCTCCTCCCCCTCTCCTCCCTGCTGGTCACCAAGCCGCACTCCTCCAGCACGGAGAGGAGCCTAAGCCCCCTGTCCACCGGGAGGTTAGCCAGAGTGCACAGGGGCGTCAGCTTCGCCGGGCCCTCTCTCAGCGCGCTCAGCACATCGTAGACCACATCGTGGATGCAGCGCTTCCTCCTGGAAGCCACGCCCAGCACGCGTGAAAGCCATTTAAAAACAGCGTGCGCTACGGTGCTTGATGAGCACCTGGAGAAGCCTAACCGTGTTCATCGCGGTGAGCTACGGGCTCGCCGCAGCGATAGACTTCGCCACAAGGCAAGTGGTTGAGAGCGAGCCGCCCACCTCCCAGCTGCTGGTGGCGCTCCCGCTCGCGTGGGGGCTCGTGAGGATGTACACACCCACGGTAGCGGCTCTAGCGTCCGCCCTCCTGATCGACCGAGTGGAGCGGTCTAAGCTGCGCAGCACCCTCGGCTTGAGCGTCACAGAGCTCTCCGTCAAGTACTTCCTCCTGGCACCGCTCCTCGTCCTACCCCCGCTCTTCGCAGCCCTCGCCCTGGAGCTGACCCTCGGCGCTCTTGAGCCTCGAGCGCTTCTCACTGCGCTTCCAGGGCTCCACCTCCTAGAGCCGAGGCTCACAGCCGCCACATTTATGGCAGTCACGCTGCTCTCCGGGTACCTAGCGGCAGTCACCATCAACGCCATCTACGCTCTAGGCGAGGAGATCGGCTGGAGAGGATACCTCTACACGCTCCTCTGGCCGAGGCTCGGCCCCCTCAAGGCCACGCTGGTGATCGGTGCCGCGTGGGGCTTGTGGCACTACACGGCAGCCCTACTCCTCGGCCACAACTACCAGACCCACAGGGTGGAGGGCCCCCTCGTCTTCACCGCTATAACCACCCTGATGACAGCGCCGATGCTGCTGCTGCGCCGCAGCTCCGGCAGCGTGCTGCCGGCAGCAAGCTTCCACGGGGCTGTGAACGCCTGGTGGGGCCTCACCGTGCTGCTAGCCCCGAGCCTCGGAGAGCTGCAAGGCGGCTTGGGAGCCGTAGGCTTAGCCGCGTGGGCTCTAGCGCTTCCTGTGATCCTGGCCGCGGAGCGCTTACTGGCTGGGAGGCTCGGAGCGGGTAAATAAGCTTCTTTTAAAACACTCTTAGGTGGAGAAGCCGATCCTCACTCCGAAGAAGTCCTTGACGTGAGGCTTGAAGAAGTAGTAGAGGATGAGAGCGGCGATCAGCAGCCCTAGAAGGGACGACGGGTCCCCCATCGCGACCCCTGCAAGAGAGGATACAACCCCGAGAACCTCGAGGACTACGACGATCCACCAGGCCCAGCCTTTCCCGGTCCAGAGCCCCCAGCCGACGAGCAGGGCCACGAGCCCCGCCACTAGGAACACTACGCCCAGAACGCCGAGCAGCGCGCTCAGCAGCGGCGGCACCGCAGCCCCCGCGAAAAGCTCCGCAACATAGGGGCCGACAGCCATGAAGAAGAGGCCTAGCAGCAGCGCCAAGACTCCGCCGACGAACTCGAGGATAGCGAGGATAGTTACGCCGAGCGGCCTAACCCTAGGTGGAGGAGGTGGGGGTAAAGCTGCCGCGCTCTCCATACGCTTTTCGAAGAGCGGAGCCGCTATATAAAAGTTCTTGAAGCTAGCCGGAGCGCCGGCCACCACTCCTTTAAAGAACACGAAGGCTCGGGTAAAAAAGCAGAGCCATTGCGGAGAAGTTTAGAGCCAGCCTCTCAGCTTCATCGCCGTGTAGACGCGCTCCACAGCCAGCACGAAAGCCGCATCCCTCATGGTCACGAGGCGGTTGCTGTGCTCGCTCTTCAACCGCTCCCAGCGCTCCGCCGTCTTCCTGAAGTTCCTCTCCATGATGCTGGCCAGGCGCTGCCTCGTCTCCTCCTCGTCCCAGAACCACCACTGCAGGTTCTCCACCCACTCCAAGTAGCTCATGATCACTCCGCCAGCGTTCGCGAGGATGTCCGGAACGACAGCGATGAAGTCCTTGCGGGAGTAGAGGATCTTCTCCGCGCCGGGCGTCGTGGGGCCGTTCGCAGCCTCAGCGATCAGCCTCGCCTTCACTTTCGCCGCGTTCTCCTCGGTGATCGTGTTCTCGATAGCCGCTGGTATTAGGATGTCCGCCTCCACGTAGAGCGACGCGTCCGGGTCCTGGATCCTCTGCCCCTTCGGGTAGTTGATCACCTTCCCCGTCTCGTTCTTCACCTTGATAGCCAGCTCCACGTCCAACCCGTTAGGGTCGTACACCGTGCCCGAGGTATCGCTCACCGCCACGACCTTCGCGCCCAGCCTCTTGGACCAGAGGGCCGCGTACTGCCCAGCGTTCCCGAAGCCGTGGATCGAAACCACCTTGCCCTCGAAGCCGCCCATCCAGAGGTCGGCAGCCGCCTTAGCCGCGACGACGGTGCCGTACCCCGTCGAGTAGATGCGCACAGGGTTACCCCACAGCTCAGGCGGCTTCGCCGTGAACACTCCAGGCACGTTGTAGCCCTTCAGCTTGCTGAACTCGT
This sequence comes from Thermofilum sp., assembly GCA_038741495.1. Classification (NCBI taxonomy): domain Archaea; kingdom Thermoproteati; phylum Thermoproteota; class Thermoprotei; order Thermofilales; family Thermofilaceae; genus Thermofilum; species Thermofilum sp. The sequence continues at coordinate 338,180 of JAVYKX010000001.1, forward strand.
CCACCATCCAAGCCATGACCTGGGGGTTCGTCCCCACGTCGGGCGCCGGGATGTCTACGAGGTCGCCGATCAGCGGAGCTATAGCCCTAGCGTAACCCCTGCTCAGCCTCTCCAGCTCACCCTGGCTCAGCTTCTTCGGGTCGCACCTCACCGCGCCCTTCCCGCCCCCGTAGGGCAGGCCGGCGAGCGAGTTCTTCAGCGTCATCCCAAGCGCGAGCGCCATATCCGTCTCCAGCGTCACCTCCGGGTGGAAGCGGATCCCGCCCTTGTAGGGGCCCAGCGCGTTGTTGTGCTGCACCCTGTAGCCCTCGAACACCGCGAGCCGCCCGTCATCCATGCGCACCGGGATCTTCACCATGAGGACGCGGTCGGGCCTGCTCAAGTACTCGTAGACCTCGCGCGGCAGGCCGGCGAGCTCCACCGACTCCCTGAGGATGCTCAGCATCCAGTCAAGGTAGCTGCTCAAGCTCCCACCGCTAGACAAAGGTAAAACCAAGCTTATAAAGCTTTTGCAGGATTTTTACAGGGAGGGGCGGGCGCCATCCCGGAGAAAACTAGAAAAAGAAGCACCGCGAGCAACCCTGGATGGAAGCTCTCCAGATCGTCATCCTCGCCGCCGTGGCGATCGCTCTCTCCGTAGCCGCCGCGCTCTGGCTCGCCAACCTCGCCACGCATCAGACAGGAGTCGAGCTGCTCGAAATCAAAGCCTCCGCCCAGAAGCTCGGGAGCAAAACCCTCCTAACGATCCATGTGCAGAACCGCGGCACCACGGCAGCCACCCTGCTCTACGTCAAAGTCAACCAGCAGCCCCACCCAGCCCAGGTAACCCTGCAGCCCGGCGGAACCGCGACCATCACCCTGGAGGTCGAGGCAGCCCCACGGCTCCTGCAAGCCGCAGTAGTGACAGCGAGAAACGAGTACCCACTGCTCGTCGAAGTCAAACCGTGAGAGCTGAACTCCACAAGCAAGGCGGGAAGCCCCGCGGAAAGCGAGAAGTGCTCCATCCTAAAATTTATAAGCGAGATCTCGGCGGAAAATCGTGAAAGCCATGAGGCTAGCTAGCAGGAGGGGTATAAGCCCCGTCATCGCCACCGTCATCCTGGTAGCGATCACGATCGCCGTCGCAATCGCTGTCGCCTTCTGGATGACAGGCATCGTCGGGCTCTTCGCAGGAGCCGTCGAAAAGCTCGAAATCACCTCGATCTACGCAACACCTACTGGTAATGGCTGGGATGTCACTGTACGCGTCAACAACACTGGCACCGTCCCTGTAACTATCGATCAAGTCTTCGTAAACGGCATACTAGTCGGTAGTCCTGAGTGTGGGGGCGCATCTCTCAAAGGAGGCACTATTAGCTTAAATCCTGGCGAGGGTACGACTATAACGCTTTCTTTGAATAAGGGCCAAAAATGCGGCCCCACGACTTTTAATCCTGGTATTAGCATTGAGGTTAAGCTGCACACTGCTGGGGGTAGGGAGTACCCGAAGCTTATCACGCTGCCTTAGCGGCTTTTAAGGGCTCTCTTTTTTCTCTCAGGGCTCTCTTTTTTTCTCTCCTTGATTTTAGCGATAGCTACATATAGTTCTCGTGGTGGGAGGTTGCGATGAGCAGCGAGGTTATTGAGGTTGAGCTGGCTAGGCCGGTGAACCCTGCGGGTGTGAGCTTTATCAGGTACTTGTGGGGGGCTGTTGGCGCGAGGAACAGGGCGGTGCTGGAGGGCTACAGGAGGGAGTTGAGCAGGCTTGTGCAGCGGCTGGGCTTCGCGCTGGAGGAGAAGCTGGGCTCGAACAAGCTGGTGACGGGTAAGGTGGTGCTGGAGCTGAGGGATGGGAAGCCTGTGCGGCTCGTCGCCAGGGATCTCAGGGTTTGGCAGGAGGTTGGGCCGGTGGAGGGCGAGGTCGTGGTCGAGCTTAGGGAGTAGGCGCGGCGGAACATTAAAATTCTTTTAACTCTAGTTTTCGCGATGGGAGAGCTGAGGCGAGAGCTGGGTTTAGGCTACGCGACGCTGATGGGGGTAGGGCTGATCCTCGGCGCCGGGGTCTACGTCCTGGTTGGAAGGGTTGCCGGGCTGGTGGGCGACGCGGTCTGGATGAGCGTTGCTTTCTCGGGGCTTATCGCGGTCTTGACGGCGCTGTCGTACGCGGAGCTGGCCGGGATGTTCCCCTACGCTTCTAGCACGTACAGGTACGTTGGGGAGGCTTTCCCGGGGAGCGGCCTGCTCTCCTTCGCGGCCGGCTGGCTGCTCTTCTTCGGGGGTGTCGCTGGCGCGGCTACCGCGGCGCTGGGCTTCGCGAGCTACTTTTCCCGGCTGGCGGGCTTGCCGCTGGTGCCGGTCTCGCTCGCGCTGCTGCTCCTGCTCTCCCTGCTGAACTGGTGGGGTATCAAGGAGTCTGCAGCGCTCTCAGCGGTGTTCACGCTGGTGGAGGCTGGGGGGCTGCTGCTCGTGGTTGCTCTGGGCTTGCTTCTGCCTCAGCGGAGCCCTAGCTACTTCTCGCCGAACCCGGGCGTCGACCCTGTCATTGCGGTGCTCGTGGGGGCGGCGATCTTCTACTTCGCCTACACGGGCTTCGAGTTCCAGCCGGCGCTGAGCGAGGAGACGAGGGATGCGGAGCGCGTGATGCCGAAGGCGATCGTGCTGGCTACAGCGGCCACCACGCTCCTCTACCTCGCTGTGAGCTTGAGCGCGGTGCGGCTGATGAGCTGGGAGGAGCTTGGGAGCAGCAGGGCTCCTCTCGCCGACGCGGCGGCTAGGGCTTGGCCCGGAGCTTACGGGGCTTTGATGGTGATCGCGCTGTTCGCTACGACGAACACGGTGCTGGGTTTCCTCGTGACGGCGTCGAGGCTCGCTTACGGGATGGCGGAGGAGGGTGTGGCTTGGCGAGGCTTGGGGAAGGTGGACCGGTGGCGCAGGACGCCTCACGTGAGCGTGGCTTTCTCGGGGCTGCTGGCGGCGCTGGTGATACTCTTGACGGACTACCTTCCCGAGGTTACCGGCTGGAGGCTCAGGCTGGGGGAGTTCGAGTACCAGCTGATCGACCTCGTGGGGAAGACCGCCAGCTTGGCTGTGCTGCTCGCTTTCCTCGCCGTGAACGCCTCGCTCGTCGTGCTGCGGCTGAAGAGGCCTGGCGCGCCGAGGCCCTTCAAGGTGCCTTTGAGCGTGGGCAGGGTGCCCGTGCTGCCGATCTTCGCCAACGCTTTGATTCTAGTCTTCCTGGCTGTGAGCTTCGCCGACTGGATAGTCTGGCTCAGCACGCTGGTTGTGCTGGCGCTCGGCCTGCTTCTCCGGAGAAAGTAAGCTGTTGGTTTTTCTCGAGGTTTATCTCGCCAGCGCGCTAACCACTGCTAGTGGCTTCACGCTGACCTCCAGCTCTGCCTCGGCTTCGCTCTCGCTTCTCGGGGCGATGAACCTGACGCTTAGCTTTGCCGAGGCGCCCGGCTCCAGGTCGAGCGAGAAGCTTGCCTGGGGGGTGGACCTGCCCAAGTAGCGTGTTTCACCGTTCACCTCGACCGCCAGGATGGACTGCCTGAAGCCTCTCGACAGCTTCACGGCTACCGTGTACCTCACGGGCTTCGAGCTCCTGTTGACCAGGGGGATTTCAACCGCCTGGCCGACGGCGAGGGGTAGCTTCAGGGGCTCGAAACCCTCGTGGAAGCGGATCAGGATGCTCGCGCTAGCCACGAAGCGCACCCGTGCCGAGGCGTGCCCGGGGGCTTTTAAAAGGAGTTTAGTTCAGAGGCTCCCGGCCGGAAGAGCTATTAACGCCTGTGCGCACCGGGCTGGTGTGCCGGGCTTAACCGAAGTGATGGAGCGGGAGCTTTCGCGAGCGCGCGGTTTTCAGTCGCTAGCGGTGGTCGAGGGGGGTGAGCGTTTCCACGCGGTGGGCCGCCTCGACGAGAGAGTTCTCCCTGAGGTTCACGAGCTTTTCAAGTTCATGTCGGAGACGTTCAAGCAGCTGAGGGGAGGGGGTGTCCGCTCCCTCGTCGCGGAGTTCGAGGACATGGGGGTCGTGTTCGTGAAGCTCGGCTTCAACAGCTACCTTGTCGCGACCTACAGGGGCTTGCCGCTCGGCACAGCCTACTACGAGGCGAGGAGGATCGCCAGCGCGGTTCGGGAGGCGCTGCCGGGGTGAGGCCTGTGAGGGTCGTCGGGGTTGCCGCGCTGGGCACTGAGCCGCCCGGGGAGCTGGCGGAGAAAGCTAGGCTTTTCGTCAGGGAGCTTGCAGGGCTGTGCGGACGCGAGGTGTGCCTGGCTCTCGGCGGGTACTGGGGGCTCATGAAGGTTGTCGTGGATGAGGCTTTGAGGCTCGGCCTCCTCGTGATCCTCTTCCCTCCCGTGGAGCGCGAGGACGTCGCGTTCCCCGAGGGCGTGGTCGTGGTGAGGACGGGTTCGAGCTTCAGGGTGAGGAGCGTGTTCCTGTGCAGGTCTTCCGACGTGCTGGTGAGCCTTGGCGGCGAGGCTGGCACGATGCAGGAGGTGTTCACCGCCTACCTTGAGGGCGTGCCTGTCCTCGCGCTGGGAGGTACGGGCTTGTCGAGCGACCGCTTAGCTGCTTTCGCGCCGTGCCTCGACTCGAGGTGCTCTGCGCCGGTGGAGGTCGTGCCGGACCCGTCCTCGCTGGCGAGGAGGGTTTGCGAGCTGGTGAGAAGCGCTCGGGGGAGGGGGTGGGCGGCTCCAGGCTAGGTGGTGGGCTCGGGGATCACGCTTAAATGCTGCCTCGAGCTCTAGGCGGCTGTGCTCGCTCGGCCGGAGTGTGTAGCTTGCATCTACAGGACGAGAGCTGCGGAGCTGGCCGCATCCAGGCTCCCGGAGGACGTGAAGGTAGCGAAGCTGAGGGCTCTCACGGAGCACTACGCTCTGCTGGTGGCGCCGGGCGTGGCGACCACAGTGCTGGCTTGGAGGGCTTTCGCGAAGGTGAAGGAGCTGCTGGGCGAGGAGGATCCTTACAGGGAGTTCAAGGAGGAGTCGCGGAGGGTGGCGGAGAGCTTAGCTCGGGAGGTTCGCAGCGCGGCTGAGGGGAAAGTGGGGTTGGAGAGGCTGAGGTACCTCATCAGGGCTAGCGTGGCTGCCAACTACCTGGATCCCGGGTCGCCGATGGGGCTCGAGCCGGGAGACCTCCTGAGGGCTATAGAGGCGGTGAGGTTCGGGAGGGATGAGACGGGTAGGCTATACGGGCAGCTGCTGGCTTCCCGCGCCGTCGCCTACGTCCTGGATAACAGCGGTGAAGCGGTGTTCGACGCGCTCGTCATGGAGGAGCTTCGGAGGATGGGCCTCGAGCTCTTCATCGTGGCTCGCGGGAAGCCTTACCAGAACGACGTGACGTACGAGGAGGCGCTGCAGATGGGTCTCGACAGGCTGGGAACGCTGATTAGCTCTGGGACGGACTTCCCGGGGGTGGTCCCCGGCTTTGTTTCCAGCGAGGCTGTGGAGGCGCTCAGGAGAGCCGATGTGGTGATCTCTAAGGGGATGGCTAACTTCGAGAGCTTTCTCCTGAGCCAGCCCCCGAAACCTACCTTCATCGTGCTGACTGCTAAGTGCTTACCCATAGCGGCTGCCGCGGGCGTCAGGCCCGGCGAGGCGGCTGCTTTCTTCCTGGGCGGTGCTCCGGGCCCGCGAGACCTCCTGTAGCTCCTTGAAGTCAAGCTTTATTACGTACCGCTAGGTTTTGGAGTCGTCCGAAAGAGTTGGTTTCGAATGGGAGAAGGGTTTAGGGATAAGGCTAGGAAGATCTACAAGGACGTCCCGATCGAGGAGGCTTCCCTCAACACTTTCATCGGGTTAATCGAGCTGCAGAACGACATTTCGAAGAGCTTCTCAGCCAAGTTCGCGAACCTCGATAAGGAGAGGATAAGGGAGGCTCTGGGGGCCGGTAGGCCTGCGGTGGAGGTTGTCGACCTGCAGCTGAGCGAGGAGGAGCTCGGCACCGCGCTCACGAGGATTTCCGGCTACCTCAAGGAGGAGCTGAGCGATGCTAGGGACAGCCTCACCAGGATTGAGGAGGCGCAGAGGAGCGGCCAGCTGAGCGTCTCGGAGCTCGGGCAGGCGTTCCTGCAGGGCGACGTCGGCAAGGCTCGAGCCGCGGCTTGGAAGCTGGAGGTAGACCAGGAGATGCTGGAGGCGCTGGTAGCCTGGGTAATGCAGTCTGTTTTTCAAGCACTGTCTGAGAGCGTAGCGGAGCAGGTGGGCTTCGAGGGGTGGAGCAGCGGGAGGTGCCCTGTCTGCGGGGCTTTCACGCGTGTCGAGATCGAGGAGCCGGCGGGCGGCACGCTCCTTCACTGCCAGTTCTGCGGCGCTGAGTGGCGGTACTCTCCAGCTAGGTGCCCGTTCTGCGGTAACGAGGATGAATCCTCCCTCAGGGTCTTCGCGCTCGAGGAGGACGAGCGCTTCGGAGTGGGGGTCTGCAGGCAGTGCAGAAACTACTGGAAGATTATCTACGAGGGGAAGGCTGGGGCCGACGTCCCCAGGAGGCTCTACGACATCTGGACGATCAAGCTCGACTTGCTGGTCTCCGGGAGGTGAAGCTACCCCGAGACTGTGACCCGGCCCATCAGCAGGTCGGGTGCGTAGACTCCCGTGTGCGTGTTCTTTACCCTTTTCGCCGGAGTTAGCGAGTCTGCGATCTCGTAGATGTTCGCGGCGATCGTGACGGGCTTCAGCGGCTTCAGCTCGCCGTTCTTGACGAGGTAGGGGTTGGAGGCGACGACGCTGAAGTTCCCGGTGATGCTGTTTACCGTGTGGACGCTGAGGAGGAAGCCGTCCACGACGAGCTGGGCGGACTCGACCAGCGCCTCCTCGCTCTCCCTACCGCCCTGGATGACGAGGTTCGTCCTCGAGATTGTTACCGCTCCCCTAGCTCTCGCCGCGTTACCCGTTCTAGGCGCTTTCATGCGCCGGGCGGTGTAATTGTTGTGCAGGAACCCCTTGAGCACGCCCTCCTCGACCAGCACCGTTCTCCTGCGGGCAGAGCCCTCCGCGTCGTAAAGGCTGGTTTCAAGCCCCCCGACCATGGTCCCGTCGTCGACGATCGTGAGGTTTCCGAGAACCCTCTGGCCGAGCTTGTCCCTCAGGGGGCTGAACCCCTCGAGCACGTTCATCGCGTTGAAGGCTGGCAGGAGCAGCGCGTCGACCAGGCTCGCTAGCGGCTCAGCCCTGACCAGGACGTTTCCCTTGATCACGCCGCCCAGCTTCTCGCCCCTCGCGCTGTCGAGAGCCAGGGTCCTCGCCCTCTCCACGAGCTCGTGCACATCTACGCGGAGGCTTCTCGAAGCCGTGCTCGCGAAGCCGAAGCCCTCACCCCCCTCAGACGCCTTCAGCTCGATGCCGCACCAGAAGCTCGTGCCCCGATCCTCCGCCGAAACACCTCTCGTGTTCACCACGAAGTAGGATCCGTGCTCGGCGCTAGCGAATACTCCCGAGACTTTGAGCCTCGGGTCCTCCCCTGCCTCGGAGATCAGCGTTCTCGCGAGCTCCACGAGCCACTCGCTAGGCGCTGTCGCAACTCCCTCGTCGAACCCCCTCCAGCTGTGGAGCGGCTGCTCGGGGTCCGGTAGGCCCTCCCAGTACGGGTCCTCCTCGGCTTTCAGCGCCATTCTGACTGCGAGCTCTGCAGCTTCCTCGACAGCCCTCTTCTCCAGCGAGGAGACCGTAGCGATCGCGAAACGCTTCCCCTTGCTGACGCGCACCCAGGCGTCTATGGAGTGGCGGAACGTCGCCTTGAGGTGCACGCCCTCGCTCTTCACGCTCCTGCCTGTCGACCGCGAAGCAGTGACCTCAGCCTCGTCAGCCCCCAGCTCGAGAGCCCGCTTCAGGGCCCAGTCTAGAGTGCTCAGGACCTCGCTCACCGCTGCTCACCCCCTACCAGCAGCTTAGCTACTCTAAGCGTGGGGCCGCCGTCCCCCACGTGAACCATCTGCCCCATTTTCCCGCAGCCGCCGAAGGGGCTTGTCGAGATTTCAACGTTGCGGGCCGCAGCGTCCACGTACTTCAGCATCTCGAGGATGTTGCCGGCGAGGACGACGTCCCTGACGGGCTCCCTTATCTCCCCGTTCTCCACGATGAAGCCTATCCTGGCGTTGAAAGTGAAGGTGCCGTCCTCGGAGACCTGCCCGCCGGCCGGCTTGTCGAGAAGCACGCCGCGCCGGGTCTCCCTGACGATCTCCTCCTCGCTCCAGCTCCCGCCCTCGAAGAACGTGTTCCTCATCCTCACGATCACGTCGTGCTGGAAGCTCTGCGCCCGCCCGTTCCCGGTGGGCTTCATCCCCAGGAGGCCCGCGCTCTCCCGGCTGTGGAGGTAGCTCTTCAGCACACCCTTCTCCACGAGGACCACTCTCTCGGCAGGCACCCCCTCGTCGTCCACGGGGAAGTAGTACCCTCCCCTGGGGTCCAGCCCCGCGTCGACTATCGTGACTTCCTCGCTCGCGATCTTCTCCCCCAGCCTGCCGGTGAGCGGGCTCGTCCCAGCGAACACGCCGTCACCCTCCGTCAGGTGCCCGAAGCTCTCGTGGGCGAACACGCCTGTGAGCTCCGGCCTCGTGATCACGGTAAGCTCCCCTGCTGGGGGCCTTCCAGCTTTCAGCGCGTTCCTCGCCATCTCCAGCGCTTTCTCGGCAGCCCGCTCGGGGGAGTGCTCTCCCTCGAAGGCCTCGAGCCCGCTGGAGAAGCCGTAGGTTTCGAAGCCGTCACCAGTTCTCCCGGCTTCGCGGAGCACGACGGACGCGGAGATGCCAGCGACGAGCCTCTCCGCAGCCACCCGGAGCCCTTCAGTCGTGTAGACCTCCAGGAGCCCGAAGTAAGCGCCGTAGCGCGCGGAAGCCGACGAGGCGCCAGCGCTCCTGGCCACCACGTAAGCGCGCTTAACGAGGTCCAGCTTCTCCTCTAGCTCCGCGGAGGCTGGGTGCTTCTTCACGGGAGGTAAAGCGTACCTGCCTTCCTTGAGCTGCAGCTCAGCTAGAGTTTTACTGCCGCTGCCCAGCGCCCTGGCTAGGCTCACCGCCTCCTCTAGGGCTTGGAGGAGGCTCTCGCGGGTGAGGTTTGCCGTCGATGCGAAGCCGAAGTTCCCGTTGTAAAGGACTCTGATGCCGGCACCCCTGACTCTCTGAGCTCCGAGCGCTGCAACCCTACCGTTAACGTAGGTGATGAGCTCGCGGGTAGTGTCCTCGAAGCGCACTTCGGCGAACTTGACTCCCAGCTCCCCGGCTCTCCTGAGGACCGGGGCTGCAAGGTCTTCGAACATCCTGTAGGGGGCGAGCGCGCGGGAAATTAAGGTTGCGCTGCGGGGAGCCCAGCGAAGAACGTTTAAGCCAGTGCGGCCACTACCTCGCGGGATGGTTAGCGATCTGCTCCGGAAGCCCTACGTGAGGCCCGCGAAGCACTGGGAGCCGGTGGAGGGGAGGCCGGGCTTCGCGAGGTGCAATCTCTGCAGTAGGCGCTGCTTGATCGCAGAGGGGCGCTTCGGGGTGTGCGGGGTTAGGAAGAACGTTGGCGGCAAGCTCTACACGCTGGTCTACGGGCTGCTCACAGCGGCTAACCTCGACCCCATCGAGAAGAAGCCCCTCACGCACTTCTACCCGGGCAGCGCGGTCTTCTCGATCTCCACCCCGGGGTGCAACTTCTTCTGCCAGTTCTGCCAGAACTGGGAGATCAGCCAGAGCCGCCTCGAGAAAGGGCTTTACGGCCAGTACGCTAGCCCGGAGGAGGTTGTCCGAGAGGCTCTCAGGCTGAGAGCTGACGGCATATCGTACACGTACAACGAGCCGACGGTCTTCTACGAGTTCATGTACGATACTGCTGTGCTTGCCAGGAAGCGCGGCCTCTTCAACACGATGGTGACGAACGGCTACATCACGCCTGAAGCTCTCGAGGAGCTCGCCCCGTACATGAACGCAGCCACTGTCGACTTCAAGGGTGGCGGTGACCCGGAGTTCTACCGGAAGCACATGGGCGTGCCGAGCCCAGAGCCTATCTTCGAGGCGTTGAAGGTAATGAAGGAGAAAGGGGTTTTCATCGAGATCACTAACCTCGTCGTCCCGCTGGTCGGCGACGACGAGGAGCGGGTTCGCAAGCTCGCTCGGTGGGTAGTTGAGAACCTTGGCGACGAGACACCTTTCCACCTTCTGCGCTTCTACCCTCACTACAAGATGATCGACTACCCGCCGACCGAAGTGAAGCAGCTGGAGGACATGGCGTTGATCGCCCGAGAAGAGGGCTTAAAGCACGTCTACATCGGCAACGTCTGGGGGCACCCGCTGGAGAGCACCTACTGCCCCAGCTGCGGTGCTAAAGTTATCGAGAGAAGAGGCTTCTTCGTCACGAAGTGGAATCTCGGAGAGGATATGCGGTGCCCCAGCTGCGGCTACAAGCTGAACGTTGTCGGCGAGTACAGGGGCAGGTTCAGGGAGGATACGTTCTTCGCGTTCTAGCGGAGCTTGAGCGCGAGGCCAGCCCCCTCTCTGCGCTCCCGGCCTGGCACCTCCACATGCTTCCAGTCGCCAGCCAAGGCTACCTTTCTCCCCCTCTTCTCCATCACGTACGTGTACGCGCTGAGAGCAGCGCACGCGCCCGTGCCTGCTGCGATTACCGCCTGCTTGTACGGCATACCAGCGATGTCGCCAGCCGCGAAGACTCCCGGCCGGCTCGTCCTGCACGCCTCGTCTACGACTACCTCACCCTTCTCGTTCAGCTCGACGAAGCCCTTCAGGAAATCTGTCCTGGTTGTGTACCCAAGCTCTACGAAGACTCCGTCGACCTCCAGGGTTCTGAGCTCCCCCGTTCTCTTATCCTTGACCACGAAGGCTTCAACCCGCCTGGATCCCCGCACTTCGGCGGGTGTGGAGAAGGGGACCAGCTCGACGTTCCCCTTGCTGAGCGCCTCGCGAAGCAGTTCCTCGTCCTCGAGGGGCTTTTCGCCGGGGAACACCCAGTAAACCTTAGCGGCGTAGTCTCTGAGCCTGACCACGTTCTCGTAGTTGTGGGCCCCCCACCCCACGAGAGCAACCCTCTTGCCCTTGAAGAGCGGGGCGTCGCAGATAACGCAGTAGGAGACGCCCCTGCCCTTCAGCTCGCGCTCGCCGGGCACTCCCATCTCCTTAGGGCTCTTACCGAAAGCCAGGATCAGCGCGTCACTCGAGTATGTTGAACCGGAGGAGGTCGTGACGCGGAACTCCCCGCCCCTTTCCTCCACTCCAGTTACCTCGTCGAAAACTATCTGGGCGCCGTAAAGGCGCGCCTGCTCCTCCACCTTCCGGATGAGCTCTACGCCGCTGATGGACACGAAGCCTGGGAAATTCTGCAGCTCGCCCGCTAGGAGCAGTTGGCCTCCGAGATCCACGCTGATCACTAGCGTTGACAGCTTCTGCCTGGCGGAGTAGAGTGCAGCCGTGAGGCCGGCTATCCCCGCACCCACCACTATGACGTCGAACCTTCCGCTGCTCACGAGGCCCTTTCGCGCGAGAGGTATTTAAGCCAAACCACTTTGAGGGCTTCAAGCAAGGCTTCAGGTGCTAGGCATGGTGGCCGAGAGGGTTTCATCCCGAGCGCTAGCGGTGAGAGGGACTGCAGCTCTGCTAATAATCGCCGTGCTGCTCTTCCTCTTCTCGACAGGGCTCTTCATCCGCATACCTCTCGCTTACGGCGTTTTCCTCGGGGATCTAGTGGTTCTCACGCTCGTCATGCTGTTTATCTTACGCGCTGAGCAGCTCATAGCCCCCTTATCCTCAGTGATCTCTATAGCTCTCGCAGCTAACGCGAACATCGTGGGGGCGTTCGTGCAGTCGTTTCTAAGGATACTGGAAATAGCTGTAGCTTACTACTCGCTGAGGAGGCTGCCGCTCCTGCTGCTCTCGCCTCTCGTCGGTTCCGACAACGCGGGCGTGCTCTACGACGCCGCCTTCCTGGTAGCAGCGTGCCTAGTGATCTACAGCTTCGTCAAGGCGATCGCCCGGTAACCTTCATCAGCATCTCCAGGTAAGTCTCCCTCAAGGGCTCCCCTCCGACGCCCAGCTCCTCCGCCACCTTTCTCAGCTCCGCCACCCCTCCCCCCTTGTCCTCGAGCTCCACAAAGCTGCCGAGCCCCTCCACGGTATCCAGTGCGACTTCCACTCCAGAGACCCTGTACACCTCCCTCCTCTTCCTGACTCTCGCCACCTCGAAGAAGCCCAGCCTCCTCAGTATCTCGGCGGTAGCGGCAGGATCGTTCACGGTAGTTGAGAGCTCCTCCCTGGCCTTCGCCACCCCACCCTCCCTAGGCCCCTTGTACGTCAGCTCGGAAACGCCTCCCTCCTCGACCCTCAAGCGGAGCGCCTCGTCTCTTTCCGCGAAGTCGCGGCAAGGATGCTGGAAGTAAATATCCACCTGCTCGGCAACCTTAACGAAGCTGGCCCCCAGGCTCGCCAGCTTGCTGCGTACGCTCTCGAGGTTTTCGCACCTAAACTTGAGCTCAACCTCTCTGGACAAGCTACTCCTCCTCTGCCGGCTGCAGGGCCACTATGTTCTTGAAGTTCTCGGCCACGGAGCTTACCCGGTGAGAGATGCTTAGCAGCTCGGACGCGCACTCCATCGCCTTGCAGCGGTCTCCGGCGACCACCGCTTCAGCCATTTGTACGAGGTGCTGCGATACGGAGGATCGCACCTCTTCAAGCAGCTGCTCAGCCCTGCTCCGGACCTCGAGAGATAAAGGTACCGAGGTCACTCTCAGGAACGAGCTGAGCGTGTCAGCCAGCGTGTACAGAGCGGTGCTCAGTGTGAAGAAGTAGGACTCGCCGCTCATGAGCGCTGCGGAGAGCATGACCATGCCCAGGTTTCTCAGCTCCTGGGGGTCGACATACCCGCTTCTCATGCTCTTAGATGCCTCTTTGAGCACTTTCTCGACACCGCTGCTTATCTCCACGCAACCACCCTCACTGCCCCCTTCTTCTACCGGCGCGGATAAGCCCTAGCCTGTAAGCCCTATATAGCATGTTCTTCGCGCAGTCGATGTCCCTCAGCGCATCCTCAAGCGCTGCCCGCTCGCGGTCGCTCAAGCAGCCGCTCTTAAGCAGGCTCTTGACGTGCATCTCGGCGATAATCATCTCCAGCGCAAGTTTCCGCGCTTCCTCGAGGGATACCTGGGCTAGCAGCCCTGCCACTCTCCTCTGGTAGTAGCTCCTGCCCGCCCCCTGGAGTAGCCCCTCCAAATCGCACACCGTGGTAGTGCTTCTGGAGTAGTTTATGAACTATTTCCGCGGGGCGCGAAGCCCTTTGCCGAACGTTATTCTTAAAGTGCTCCCAGTCCCTTTACTCTAGGGATGCAGGGAGCGGGGGCTGCGCTATTCCACAACGGGCTGCTGAAGCTATCGCCCACCGAGTGGAAAGTAGTTCAAGCGTATCCGAAGTCGCTCAACCTGGCTAAGGTGGCAGCGGCCACCGGGCTCCCCTACAGCACAGTCGTCGAAGCAACGAAGAGGCTCTGGGAGCGGGGTATCCGGGTCTCCTTCAACCCCCGCTTGGGCGTGCTGGGCGCGAAGCCTCTCCTGCTGGTGTACGAAGGCGACCTCCAGCTCGAACCCCCTCCCTACACAGTCTACGCGTTCAAGGGTCTCGGGAAAGTGAAGCTTCACGGCTTCTTCGCGCTCGTCCCCGAGCCCTACGTGGACGACTACCTTGCCGAGCTGGGGCGCAAACCCCTCGTCGAGGTCATAGGCGTAGAGCTCCGGTACTGGGACCCTAACGGCAGGCTGACCGGCTACGAGCCGGGGCTAGGCGTGGTGGTTCCGGATCATTCTCGAGTTGAGGAGGTTGTCACCGCGCGGTTGGAGACCGCTCAGGTAGAGGAGAGGAGGTGGGTCGACTGGGTAGATCTCCTGATTCTCAGTGTGAAGATGAATAACGCTTACGCGAAGCTGAGCCCAGCCTTATCCCGGCTAAAGGGAGTCCACGGGCCGCTACTCAGCAGGCAGCTGATAAGCTACCACTTTAGAATGCATGTCGTGCCGCTTTGGGGCGGAAACGTTGTCCGCTTCAAGCTGCCTGGCAGCTCGTGTCCCGAGAGAATCTACCTGCTCAGGGGTAAGGGGTCGAGGAGGGTGGCGAGAGCACTCGTGGAAGCACCTTACTTCTACGAGGCGTTGATAGGTGAAGAGCTAGCGGCCGTTTTAGCGCAGCCCCCCTGCGCGGCTCAGACGCTGCCCTACGAGGTTCTCTGCGCTTCAGGTGACGCGGAAATCGAGGAGCTTATCCTCACCGAGAGGAAGAGCTTCGAGTGGCTTTCGAGCCGCCTCCTCCAGTACTACAGGGATCACGGGACGTGGCCTCCCCCCTCCCAAGCATCCGCCTAACCGTGGCCTCGCGCCTCGACCAGCTCTAAGGCTGCTCGCGTCTCCCGGAACGCTCGAGGAAGATTCGGTAAAGCTCGGAAATCTTCTCGTCGCTCGTTAGGGGGCCGTGGGGGCGCAGCCCGCCGCCGAACCTCTTAGGAAGGTGCATCAGCTCGTGAATTAGGACCATCACCTGCTCCTCTCCGCTAAGCCTGCTGAAGTTCTCGCCGATAACCTCGATGACGTAGAGTGGAGGCAGGCTGTACGCCGTCTGGAAGGCTTTCGGAAGACCGAAGATGCGGGCGTACGCTCGGCTCTTCGAACCACGGCTCTCAACCACCCTAACCGACTCCTTCCTCACCCACGAGAGGCCTAGACTGTCGACAAGCTCGTAGACGAGCTCCTCTAGGTCTAGTCTCCGCGAGTATCTCACTCTAGCCACGCTCCCCAGCCGGCATTTGCCTCCTTTTTAGTTTCACCCGTTCAAAATTTTCTCGAGAATACAGAAAAGAGGTTTTAGCTCTTCTCGCCAAAATGAATCTGGGATACCAGCGTGAAACTTTCGGCGTAGTTAGTTGATTATATGCCGCCTTTCAGCTCCACGAGCAGCTTGCCCAGAAGTCTTCTGAACATGTTTATCCTATTGACGACTGCCACGAGAGCGGACCTTCCAGTGTTCTCGTAGGTCCCGTGGTATTTTATCCTAAGCTTGTTGTTCTCAAACTCCACCTCGAGGTCAGGGTCCTCTTGGGCTGCCGGAGGCACTTGGCTTGCTTCAAGCTCCGCGAGCATAGCTAGGTGGATTTGGTTTCCGAAGCACGCTATCTCGGCAGTCATGTACTCGTCTACGGCGAGAACGTCCCAGCGGCCGCTCTGGTCCTGTGCTGCGAGCACGCGGCCTAGGAGGCGGAAGTCCTCGACGAGCGTGAACTTCACACCCTCCTGGACTACTGAGCGTACGCCTTCCACGTTTCCTCGCTTGAGTCGTGGCGTTGACTTACTTAACTTTGCTTCGCTGAGAAGTCTTTTATACTTGGGAGCTTCGAAGAGCATGTGGTGGCGAAAAGGAGGTTTATCGTCAGGGTAGGCGAGGACGGCGCCGTCAAGCTTCCCAGGGCTCTCCTGCGGGAGCTGGGCGTGGAGCCGGGAACCTACGCGGTGATCTACAGGGAGGGTTCCGGAATAGCTATAAGGTTCAAAGCTAGCAGAAGCCCGCTCAGGCTCGGGAGGCAGGTCTCCACCGAGGAGATGGAGCAGATGATCCGCGAGGCACTCGACGAGGTGGTGGCGGCGCGATGGGAGAGCTAGGGGGCCTCGATAAGATTCTCGTGGACACGGACGTCCTCCTCCACGACACGTTCGAGGATAGCGAGAAGCACGCGGAGGCTGCCGAGATGCTCGACGAGGCGAATAAAGTGTACCTTCCCTCCATAGTCGTCCACGAGTACTTGTGGCTCCTCCTGGTTAAGTTCAGGCAGAGCCCGGAGATCGTGAGAGAGAAGCTCGAAGAGTACTTTGGCGACGCCCGCTTCATATACGTTAGCGAGAACAGCGAAGTGTTCCTGAGAGCCCTCGAGATGATGCGCGAAGATGGTGCCGAGCCGTACATGGTTAACGACTACATCCTCCTAGTGCTCGCTCAAAGGCTTGGGGCGGTTCTAGTGACCTACGACGAGGAGCTGAAAGAGATCGCGAAAGCCAGAGGGGTGGCGACGCTGCCCTAAACTATCTTGAGTGCTTCCTCACGAATCGCTCGATTCTCGTGAACGCCTCCTCGAGGACCTCTATCGGCGGAAGGTACACGATTCTCATGTGGTCGGAGCCCAGCGGGCCGAAGCCCGAGCCGTAGACGACGAAGACCTTTTCCTCCAGGAGCAGCCTTCTCGCGAACTCCTCATCGCTCAGGTGGGTGCTCAGGCGGGGAAACGCGTAGAAAGCCCCCTTGGGTGCAATCGGCATGGAAACTCCGTGAAGCTCGTTCAACCTCTTAGACGCGTACTTCCTCCTCTCGTCGAGCTTCCTCTTCACCCCTTCCAGGAAATTCGGCCTCTTTGCCGCAAAGCGGGCCAGCGCGACCTGCAGCGGCGTGACCGCGGAGAGCCTTGTCATCAGAAAGTTTAGGATCCCTTTCCTCAACTCGGAGAGGTGTTCTTCCGGGCCGAGGAGGTAGATGTACCCGAGCCTCCAGCCGGTTGCCAGGAATGTTTTCGAGAATCCGTTCAGCCCAATGACGAGGTTATCGCTTCCCGCGAGGGCGCCGACGCTCTTGAACTCTCCCTCGAAGGTTAACGCGTCGTAGATCTCGTCGGTCACTACGGGGACCTCGTGCTCTGCTGCCACGTCGATGATTTCCCGTAGAATTTTCGCCGGGTAGACAGCCCCCGTGGGGTTGTGAGGGTTGTTAACGATGATGAACTTCGTCTTCTTCGAGATTTTCCTCCTTATGTCGTCCACGTCGGGGATCCAGCCCTCGCTCTCGATCGTCGCGTAGAAGATTTTCCTCGCTCCGTAGAAGTCCGCGAAGTTTATGTAGAGGGGGTAGCTGGGGTCGGGGATCAGGACCTCGTCCCCCTCGTTGACGAGAGCAGCGTACAGAGCGTTCAGCGCCTCGCTGACCCCCGACGTGACCAGAATATTGGAGGGGTTTACCTTCACGCCGTTCCAAGTCCTTTCCTTCTCGGCTATAGCTTCCCTAAGCTCCTTGACCCCGTCTGAAGAAGCGTAGTAGTTGTGTCCCTCCAGCATCGCCTTGTACGCTTCGTCTACAAGCTCTTTCGGTGTCTCGAAGTCGTACTTGAGCGGGTCGCCGATGTTGAGGTAGATTACTTTCTCGCCCTTCTCCTCCAGCTCCCGCGCTATGGCGTTAAACTTCCTTATAGGATAATCAAGTTTCTGCACTCGCTCCGAGAGCAGACTTTGTCTCACGTAAAAGAGTTGCCGGATTTTCCTACTAAAAATCCTTTCTCCGAAACGAGCAGATTTATGTGCAGGCGCGCTGTTAGGCTGGTTATGGAGCTGAAGAGGACCGTGATAGTTGCGCTCGCTACCGCTGCCGCGGTTGCGGTAGTTCTGCTGCTCGTCTTCTACAGGCCTGCCAGTACCCCCATCCAGCCTCAGGCGTGCCCCGACCAGGCCGTGGTGTACATTTACGCAACAGAGGAGCAGAAGAAATTTGCGGACACGATCGTGGCAGACCTCAAGATGATGCTGCAGCAGCGGGGAGTGAACATCGTGAACGTGCCAATGTGCACTTTACCCGCGCAGAGCTTTCCGTGGAAACTTCAGGTGTACCCAGCCATTCTAATCCGCGGCGACGTGAGCGTGCCTCCCGAGTACGTTTCCAGAACCTTGGACGGGTACAGGGAGCTCTACCCGCTCGTTTCCCTTATGCTGGCCCACCAGATGGGAGTCGCTCTCTTCAGCTACGCTGGGGAGGCTGTACTCGTCCCGAGCGCAGCGCCCTTCGCGAACATCTCGGTAAGCACCCTGCAGCAGGCGAAAGAGTTCCTTAGCTGGTTATTCGTCGTCAACGTAACGCAGGTTTCAAGCTCGCATGACGCAGAGCTAGCTTCGCGGCTAAGCTTCCTCCCGGGCATCGTCGTGAAAAGCTCCTACAATCTCACGCTAGGAGCACCCTACATCGTCGAGGTCGCGCCCGGAGCGTACGCGCTCGCGGAGAGGTTCCAGCGCGCCATGCTTCAGTACCTGGGAGTTCTTGCCTATGAGGTTAAAAGCAACCCTCTTTCAGGCTTAGAGGACGGCGTACCCTTCGGTGCGGGAACAGTAACCCTCTACCTCCTCGAGGACTACCACTGCCCCTTCTGCGCGAAGTTCATCAACAGCAGTGGGGAGCTCCTCTCCGAGCTCGCTCGAGAAGGGAGACTCAGAGTCGTTTTCCTAGATCTAGTGGTCCACGCCGAGGTAGCTCCCGTTCACGCCTTCGCTCGATGCCTGTTCAACCTGACGGGCAGCGCTGACCTGTACTTTGACTTGACGCGGGAGCTCTACAGAGCTCTACTCTCCGGGAAGCAGGTTACTCTAGAGGATGCTGTGAGCTTTGCTAGGATCAGAGTGCCCCAGGATGTTGTGAACGCGTCACTAGCTTGCAGTAGAAGACTGGAGAGCGAGGTGCTCGCCAGGTCTAGAAGCCTGCAGGGCGCGGGCTTCACGGGGACACCGACGTTCATCTTCTGGAACGATCTCGCGGGCAGGGGCCTGCTTCTGGAAGGCTGCATAGATGTCAACGCCTGCATTACGAGGGAGGACTTTCTCCGGATACTTGAGTGGCTCCGCGGAGGATAGGGCTAGAAAAAGTTTTTGTATTGGATGCAAAACCGGTAGACGCGTGCGGTTAGGCTCTAAGAGCGTTGCCCTGATCTCTACGTTCACAGCACTCGGGCTGGCTTTGAGAGTTGCGAAAAACCTTGCCACGAGCGTGCAGTTCGTGAACATTCCTCTGCTTTTCGGTTTTCTCGCAGCGTTCTTCGCGGGCCCCCGCTCGGGTTTTCTCACCACAGCGCTAATCTACCTTCTATCGGACCTGTTCATTCTCCCTGGCGTGTGGACTATCACTAACATGGTTCTCGGAGGTTTAGCGGCGGCCGCTTTCGGCGCTGCTTCGAATTTGATTAGAACCTTCGAGCACCGCTTTGCCCTGGCTTTCCTACTATGCTTCCTCTTCGACGTGAGTAGCTCAGTGCTGCTCTACATCTTCTTCGGAGTACCTCTGGTTCAGGCTCTCATAGTGGGCGTTGTGGGCTTGTTCCTTCCCGTGATGGGGGGCTACCTCATCGGAGTGGGCCCGCTCACCGAGTTTACGACAGCGTTGCTATCGGTGCTTCTCGCCGATAGGCTGAGAAAGATCTTTGGGAAGGAGATAGAGAAAAACTAAAATATTGGAATTTTATCCGAAAGCTTCGTGAGCGCGCGGACAGCTACCGAGAAGCTAGTGGTCGCCGCGCTACTCGTGTGGGCGGTCGCCGCGACGTCTGCAGCTGCTTACCTATACCTCGAGAATGCCAGGCTGGAGAGGGAGCTCGAAGCGAGCAGGACGCTTCTAGGCAATGCTGTGGTTGTAAACCTGGGAATCGATTATGGGAACGGCACCGTAGTGTGGTATAACGGTACTCTGCTGCCGCGGGGCGCTACGGTGTTCTCCGCACTGCTCTCGGTAGCTTCTGTCGAGTACCAGGTTTCCCCGATGGGCGTGTACGTTACTTCCGTGAACGGTGTAGCCGAGAGGATCCTCTCGAAGAACGAGGGGTACAGCTGGCTCTGGTACTACTTCGACGCGAGCAAAGGGCAGCTGGTCATGGGCCCTGTTGCTGCAGACAAGTATAAGCTTTCGAGCGGCGATGTAATCGTGTGGAGGTATGAGCACTGGCGCTTCTGAGGAATCGCTGGTTCTTCTTTACCTCTACTTAGTAGGGACTTTTGCGGGGAGGGCGCGAATCGCCGAAGACCTGAGGCTGGGCGAGGGCACGGTAAGGAGGATTCTCCAGCGGCTGAGCGGAGCGGGTCTCGTCGAGAAGATTCGGGCAGGATCGCGCATCACGCGGCGTGGAACCGCTTACGTGGAGGACTTCCTCGGGAGGATGGGCGTCAAGAGGCTGGTGCTCGCCAGGGTAAGCGAGCTCGAGGGAGGGCTAGCCCTGATCGCGCTTCTAGGCTCGGCTAGGAATCCTGGGAGCCACGTCCTAAAGCTCAGGGACGCTGCCGTGAGGGAGGGCGCGGCCGGCGCGATTATCGCTTTGAGAGAGGGCAGGGCTCTGAGGCTTCCTCCAGGAGGGGAGGATCTCTGCGACTACCTAAGGGACCTCTGCTCCAGCATCTCCAGGCTGGCTCCGCGAAGCTACAGCGCGGCCATCATCGTCTTTGGAGAGGGGTTCGGGGCGCCGCTCAGAGGCTTCCTCGGAGTCCTATCCAGTCCCTACTACTCTCTTCTAGCTTCCGGGGAACGTTCTCTCCTGCCTGAGGAGTTCTTCCACCGCTTGGGGTAGCTCTTCGAGCGTCGAGATCCAGGCGTCCGCCAGTGGACTCTTCTCTTTCGCGTACTTCAGAACCTGTACAGCTTTGAGTCCCGCGGCCTTAGCCCCAGCGATATCCACCTGCGCATCATCCCCCACGTATACAGCCTCAGCCGGGGCTACGCCGAGAAGAAAGCAAGAAACTTCGAAGATCTCGCGGGACGGCTTCCGCCAGGGGAAAGCCTGGGAAGCCACCACAACATCCACGAACTCGAGGAGGCCCGAGAACTGCAGCCTAAGCTTGGTCGCATCGTAGCTGCCCACGTTGGTTAGGATCCCCAGCTTCAAGCCCATATCTTTTAGCGCGCGCATCACAGGCTGAGCGGAAGGCTCGACGTCGAACCCTTCGATGTACGCTTCAAGCACCGCCGCATACACCTGCTCTGCGAGCCTCAGGCTAGGAAGTATTCCCAGCTGGCGGAGCAGGAGCATTACCCTCGCGAGGTCCCAGAGCTCCACGCTGCCGTACAGCTGCCCGGCCCGCTCCCAGAGCTCTGAGACGGTTTGGGGGTGGGCTCTCAAACCCGTGTGCGTTTCCACTACCGCGGAGATTTTCTCCGAAAGCACCCTGGCAAACCCTCTATCGTAAACTATTGTGCCTCCCACGTCGAAGAGAACCGCTCTCAAGGCACCCGCAGCCACAGCCGTAGAGCGGCGGCGTCATATATGCTTCTTTCAGCGAAAGGGATTAATCGGCTAGGTGCTCGAGGCGGTTGAGCTAAGTGGCTAGGGCTGGTGAGTACTCTAGGTTGGTCGCCGGGAAGAGGGTTAAGGCCTTCTTCTCGGAGAGTGGGGAGCTTGAGTATCTCGAGGTAGACGGTAACGTGTTTGAGGGCGTAGGGGACTTCGCGCCAGTCCCCCTCTGGAGGCTCAGGCGCTTGAAGCTAGGGGAGATACCTGAGGAGGTTCTCATACAGCCTGTTGAGGGGGTTGAGAGAAATATCATCTACAGCATCGGCTTGGGTAAGCGGGCATCCTTCGAGGTGAAAGTGGGTAAAGGGTTCGCAATCCTCGAGATGAACGAGTGGCCGCAGGACTGGGAGGGAGCTATAGGCTTCTTCACTTACGTGAACTCTCTAGCCGACCTTCTGCGAGAGCTGGAGAGGATGAACGTGGTGCACGACCTCGAGGCGGAGCTCGCAGACGAGCTCTTCACGCTGTCCTTTACCCTCCGCCTAAGCGAGAACCTCACCGTGCTGAACGCTCTCAGAATCTTGAAGCGGTTTATCCGAGTACTGGAGGAGGAGGCAGAGTACAGGGCGGCGGAGCAAGCGCTAAAAGAAGCTAGGAGGATTCTTAAAAGGCGGCAGAGCAAGCGTAAGAAGTCGAGCTTCTACTCTCAAGTATCCAGGGTTCTAGAGGAGACAGCCCCGTTCTAGGCTTGCGGATCTCCGCCTTCTCAAGGAAAATCATACAAGCTTTCGCGGGATTTCAGAAACCTATTCTATTTTTTAGAGCAGAGAAAAGTATAATTTTCAGAGGTTTCTAGAGTGGTGCTATGCTCGACGAGAAGGACCTCGCCATACTGGACACGCTGCAGGAGAATGCTCGCCTCACCGTGAAGGAGATAAGCAGGAAGGTGAACTCGCCCATCACTACCACGCACGCTCGGCTCAAGAAGCTCGAGAAAGAAGGCTACATACGAGCTTACCGCGCAATTCTCGATGCGAGGAAGCTCGGTTTCACGACTACCGCGTTCATCTTCGTATCCTTTTCTCGAGAGCAGGGCTTGGACCAGAGGAAGGTGGCTGAGCAGATCGCGAAGATACCGGAGGTTCAGGAGGTTCACATCATCACTGGCGAGTGGGATATCCTCGTAAAAGTGCGCGTAGGCTCCGTCGACGATCTCGGCGAGCTGGTTGTCGGCAGGCTTAGAAGCATCCAGGGAGTTGAGAGGACTTACACTTCAGTGGTGCTCGAGACGGTTAAGGAGACGCAGAAGCTTCCCTTACCGCTGGCTCGCGCGCGAGAGTTTATGTAGGATGCCGCCGGGCCTATTTTTCCCGAGCACGCGAGGAACCAGCTTGAGGTGCTGGGGTTGGCGAGAATATACCTGGCTGCGCCGATGAGAGGTGTCCGCCTAGCGCTCAACCACGTCAGGGAGCTAGCCCGCCTCCTCGAGGAGATGAACCACCGGGTCCTCACTAAGCACGTAACGGAGGAGGAGCTAGATGTGGATAGAGGGCTCACGCCCAGAGAGATATTTGAGAGAGATGTGCAGCTTCTCGAGGAGGCGGACGTTATGATCGCGGAAGTCTCCCACCCGAGCCTCGGCGTGGGTTTCGAGCTCGCTTACTTCCTTCTGAAAGGGAAACCCGCTGCCGCTCTGGTGCTTGAGGAGCGCAGAGCAAGCTTGTCGGCTCTCATCGAAGGCATTACCTGGCCGAACTTCCACCTGATCACGTACCGCAGCCCTAAAGAAGCAGTCGAGAAGCTTACCCGGCTCGGAATAATCTAGCAGGTGTCGGCGTTGAAAGTTGCTGTTGTACTGCTGCCGGGCGAGCGCAGCTCGGAGGTTGCCGCGAGCTGGCTGGTTGGCTACCTTAGAGCTATTGGAGTGGAGCAGGTAGACTTGCTTCGCGCCGAAGACGATCTGTCGGCGATCACCTCCTCGTATCGTTCTCACGACGCTCTAGTAGTTGTGGGAGCCTCGGGGAACCCTGACGCGGTCAGGGCTATAGCGTCGGCGCTCGGCCTGGGCGTTGAGGTGAGCGAAGAAGCGCTAACCTACGTGAGGAACTACTACTCCGATAGGTTTGAAGTTCCCGCGGACTTAGAGCGCCTCGCTCTCGTACCGGAGTTCAGCTACGTAGTGCCGAACGAGCGCGGAGCCGCTCCAGCTTTCGTCGCGAGCAGCCTAACCGAGGATAAGTTCATCGCAGGGCTTCCGCAGAGCCTCGGCGAGGCGGTCGAGTGCTTCGAGAAATCAATCCAGGACTTCTTCCGCGAAAAAACGGGAAGGCGGTTTTCGGCAACTTTCGCTTTCTACCTGGCTGGAAGCGCTCAGGCTGCCGGTGAAGTGGCCGCAAAGCTTTCCTCAAAGGTTGAAGGAGTTTTCGCCAGGGTGGATTACCGCTTCATGGGGGCGGAGGGGTTGCCTCTCGTTGTCACTATCTACGCAGCTACAGCTGAGGAGCTCTACGAGAGGATAACCGCCGTCGAAGGCGAGTTAAAGCAGCTTGCCGAGCAGGCAGGGCTCTCAGTGCTGCAGGGTGGGATTACAGGGCAGGGCGAGGAGGAGTTAACGCTTTAATTCTCTCCACTGAGTAGCACCGGGAGCCATATGAAGGTGATTCTCGCAGAGACTGGGGAAAGGTGGAGAGTCGTCTTCAGGGATAGGGACAAGTGGCAGGTGGGCATCTACATCCCCGAGAACACTTCCGCAGAGGAGGTAGTAGTGCTTGAGAAGCACAGCTGCCCTGAGCTCTTCATTCTCCTTGAGGGGAGGATTGTGCTCGTCCTCTCCGAGGATGGTGTGAGCACAAAGGAGGTCGAGATGGAGCCTGGGAAGCTGTACATCGTGGATGAGTGGCACAACGCTTACAGGCCCGGAGGCGGGAAGGGGGTAGCGCTGGTGGTCGAGGCACCCGACGGCGAAACAGAGTACGTGAGCCTGGAGCCAGGCTGCAGGGCTGTCTAGCGGGGCAGAGCTTCGCTCCTTCGCTTCAGCTGCCTGGAGAGGCTCCCGCTGGTCACTTCTACTGCTCCTTAAGTTTGCTCCCTTGCGGTGGGCCATCCGCCTAGAAACGGCTACGCGCTTATGAGCTCGTAGATCTTATCTTCTAACTGCTGGAACTGCGGAGAGCGCCTGTCCCGCGGCCTCGGTATGTCGACGGTGATTAGCCCAGCTACTCTCGCGGGCCTCGGTGTGAGCACGACGATCCTGTCGCTCATCAGGATTGCTTCGTCGACGTTATGCGTGACCATCACTATCGCTCTGACGGTTGTGACCCCGTAGAGCCAGAGGTCGAGAACCTCTGTGCGCAGCGACTCTGCGGTTAGCGGGTCCAGCTGCGAGAACGGCTCATCCATCAGGAGGAGGGTTGGCTCAACTACGAGAGCCCTCGCGATGTTAACCCTCTGCCGCATGCCCCCGCTCAGCTCCCGCGGGTAGAAGTCCTCAAAGGGCAGCAGCCCGACTAGCGATAGGAACTTGCGCGCCTTCTCGCGCGCCTCCCGCCAGCGCGCGCCCTGAGACACTAGGGGCAGGGCTACGTTATCCAGCACGGTGAGCCACGGGAGGAGCGTGGGAGACTGGAAGACGAAGCCTATGCGCTTATCCTCCGTGTGAAAGATTATCTCGCCGCCGTCAGCTTTCTCAAGCCCCGCGATCAGTCTGAGAAGGGTGGTTTTACCGCACCCGGAGGGTCCGAGCACGGAGATGAACTCCTCGCCTATCTCCAGTGTTATCCCTCCGAGAACCTCGAGGGTCTTACCGTCCTCCCGGAAAGTCTTCCTCACGTTGTTCAGCGTAAGCACTCTAGTCAAGCTACTCGCCCCCGTACCTTTTCTCAATGAACCTGAAAATCCTTACCCATAGGGTCTTGTTAACAAAAACTATGAAGAGCGAAAGAGATAAAGACGTGAGAACCAGCCCCAGGCTATCTCCCCGCTCGGCCAGCCTGCTGATCATGCTCCCCACGCCTCCCATGTCGAACACCATGCTGCCGGCGCTGATGTACTCTGCAACTATGCTGGCGTTCCAGGCCCCTCCCCACGCGCTGAGCGCTCCAGTCGCGAGAGAGGGCAGCAGGCTGGGCACGAAGAAGTACCGGAAGTAGACTGCGCTGCGCAAGCGGTAAACTGCCGCCATTTCCGCCAGGTCCTGCCTCACGCTCGCCAACCCGTATATGATCAGGTTGAAGTACAGGTACCAGAAGGCGCCCTGGAGCAGAACGACCATCATCACCGCGTAGGGTCCCCACGCGAAGCTTAGAGCGATCCCGCTCAGAAGGGGCCACCACACCACCGCAGGCACCGAGGCGAGGAGCTCGCCCGCCAGGCTCACAAACTGGCTGAGAAAAGGCTTCACATGTGCAAGGTAGGCTACCCCGAGCGAGAACGTTACCGAGATGAGGAGGATCGCTGCCACGCGGGTCACGCTCACGAGCAGCTCGAAGGGAAACTCGGCGAGAGTTTCCAGAACTCTCTCGACCGGGAGAGGCTGGTAGCTTCTGAGCAAAGTCAGGAGAACGGCTCCCGCCAGAAACGCTCCAAGCACTTTCCTCGCCAAGCCCGGGATAGCCGCCTTCGGTAACCGAGCTTCGAGAAATAGAGCAGCCCAGGTCAGCCCCCTCCAGAGGGAGCTGACGGCGAGGTGCACGTACTTGTACACGCTGCGCGAACCCAGAAGCGGAAGATTCAGAGTCGCCGCGGCAGCCGGGTTCCAAACGAGAGCATAGGTCGCCAGGATCACGGTCACCAGCATAACTATCCCGGCGTAGAGGTTCTCCTGATCCCCTCTTGAGAAGCTCTCGAGGATGAAGCTCCCGATCCCCTTCAAGCGGTACTCCGCCTCACCGAGGCTGAGAACCTCGGCAGACGTAAGGAAGAACCAGCCGCCAGCCCAGGAGACGAGGCTGTTAGCCACCAGGGAGGCTCTGCACGCGGGCACGTAAACGTAGAAGAAGCGGGCCGCGCTCCCCAACCTGTAAACTCTAGCCATTTCGAAAAGCGAGGGGTCCAGAGCCTTTATCGACGTGTAAACCCCGAAAATCATATTCCACACTAGGCTCGTGGTGATGAGAAAAATGGCAGCGAGCTCCAGGCCCG
Organism: Thermofilum sp.; assembly: GCA_038741495.1. NCBI lineage: Archaea > Thermoproteati > Thermoproteota > Thermoprotei > Thermofilales > Thermofilaceae > Thermofilum > Thermofilum sp. The sequence continues at coordinate 364,266 of JAVYKX010000001.1, forward strand.
CCGCGCCGGGCAGGAGCCTAGCAAAGAGGAGGAGCGCCGCGGGGAAGAAACCGAGGATGGGGATCGACTGGAGAATGTCGAGAATCGGCAGCAGCACTCTTTCGACAGTCCTGCTGCGGGCCATCCAGCTGCCTAGCATCACCGCAAGGGTCACCGAGACGATGTAGGCAACGATCATTCTCGCTAAGCTGAGCGCGCTGGACTCGAGCAGTGCAGCCCACTCTGGCATGCAGACCGCCTGTAACCCCCGCAGGCTCAGGTATGGAAAGTTTATTAACCATTCCCAAGATTTAACACAGTGGCACGGTGATGGGGCGAGGTGTCACAGGACACGAGTAGAAGGAGGAAGGTTTTACTTCCACATGACCTCACTCCCGACCACCTCCTGGGTTTCCTCGAGCTGCTGCATAGCCTAGGTGGTAGCATAGACTCCATGTACGTCGGGGACTCATTGAACGAGAACGTTTCCATGCTCCCACACGCCATCGACGTCGCGGAGGCTCTAGGCCTGGTAGCTCAGGAGCACGGTAACCTGCAGATAACGGAGGCTGGGAGGAGGATCGTAAAAGGCGACCCGAAGAGCGTGAGGAGAGAGTTGAGGAAGCTTGTGGACAAAATAGAGCCTTTGGGAGAGCTCGTCAACCTGCTTAGGGAGAAGGCGTCGCTTAGCATCGACGAGTTCATGGAGCTTGTGGAGAAGTACTACCCCGGGAACGCTGAGGAAGCTGCCAAGAACCTGCTGATCTGGGGTGCTTTCCTCCACCTATTCAAGATGGACGAGGACGACGAGGAGATAAGACCTTTTTAACCCCATTCCTGTTATTTAGCGTGCATGATGAGGTTCGCTAGAGCCGAGCCGTGAGGCCTACGGCGGAGGCTGATGCGCTCTAGAGGAGTGTCAGCTGTCCCCCCTTCCTCTCGCGAGGGGCGATCTCCGGGAAGCTGTCTCTCACGGGCAGGTACACCTTCTCGTAGAAGTCTCTCTGGCTCAGCAGCACCCTCTTATCGAAGCTCCCAACATACTCGAGTGCAAGCCTCCACGCTTCTTCGAAGGACACTTCCTCCTCAATCTTCCTCGCTACCTCCCGCTCGAAGTCCTCGGGCCTCTGCTCCACCCCTCCCATCACGAACCACCCGTTGGGGCTGACGTAGGCTTGCTCGTCTCCGACGTAGATAATGCTTCTCTCCCCCTCAACCTCCGCTCCGGCTCCGGTCGCTCGAGGCCTCGAAGCTGCTGCAGGGACACCTCTTCTCTTCGCCCAAGCGTAGAAGATAGCCCGGTTAAGCCCGAAGGAGAATGCCCTCTCTTTATCTCCGGTGAGAATGTAGTATCTCGCAGCCTGGAGCAGCGCCATTACCTGGAAGCGGCCCACCACCATGCTACTTAGGAGAGTAAAGCAGCGGGAGAAATTAGTAACTTTCAGGCGGGATCCTCACAGCTCTCTCGGCGAGAATGCTCAGGAGCTTCGGCACACCCACTACGGAATCCACGTTAGCGTCGAACTCCAGCAGCTTCCCTAGCTTCCTATAGAACTCGACGACCTCGCTTACCTCCTCGTAGTAGATTCTTACACGCTTTGCTACTACAGACGGGTCGTCATCGCTCCTACGGGCTAGAGGTGTACCGCAAGTGTCGCAAAATCCTTCTCTAGTCGGCGGCCTCCAGGTTACGTGGTAGACGCGGCCGCATGCGGGGCAGTAGAGCCTGCCCGCGAGCCTGGAAACTATGGTCTCGATGCTTGCTCTAAGAGCTACTGCAGCGTCAGCGGGGGCTAAGCTTTCGAGAAACCTTGCCTGGCTGATAGTTCTTGGGTAGCCGTCCAGGACGTACCCTCTCCTACACTCCTCTAGAGAGAGGTAGTTGCAGAGTACTTGGTTAACGATCTCGTCCGGCACGAGAAGCCCTCGCTCCACAAAGTAGCGGGCTTTCACTCCCAGCTCCGTCCCCGCGGCTATCTCCCTCCTGAGGAGCTCCCCCGTGGAGATGTGGGGAATGCCGAAAGCCCTCGAGATGGCTGAAGCGTAGGTACCTTTCCCCACGCCGGGCGGCCCCAGGATGACTACTCTCAGCCTTTCCACCAGCAAGTTAGCAACATGGCTTATTAATAAAATTAGCTATGAAGAGCGCCTTTAATCACCATGCGCGGGCTCGGGGTGTGATGAGCGAAAACGTGCTAGAGTTCATGAGAGAGCCGCTGCCGCAGGATCTTCAGGTTCTCGTAAAGTCGGGGCGCTACTCGGAGGCTAAGTCCCTTATTCTCGAGCTATTGAGGGGGGCGGGGAGCCCCCTGAGGGAGCGTCTGCTCTTCGAACTGGATCGCATGGAGAGGCTGCGCCACGAGTTCCCGTACTCTCTCGAAGAAGCGTACGCGATCGCTTCCGCAGAGGTGCGCGAGCTATCGATGGACGAGTTCAGGTCTCTCCTCGGAAGAGGCTGCGTTGACCACGTCCTCGTCGACGGGCAGGTCAAAGTCCTGAGGAGGTTTCTACCAAACATGTTCTGGCTGTGCCCTGAGCTAAGGAAGCGCAGGCTGCGCGGCGAGGACGAGAGGGAGGTGATCGCTAGGGAGGTGCTGCGCGGGCGGGCTGAGCGGGTGGTGGAGGCTGCGAGGGCTAGAGGAGGCGGTTATGTCCTACCTCTGAGGTACAGGGTGAGAGCACGCCTACGGGTCCTCAAGCCGAGCGAATACCCTCTCCGCGTCTGGATACCTCTGCCGAGGCAGGACGAGCTGCACCCCGAGGTGAGGATCCTGAAAGCGAGCCCTGAGCCGAAGCGTGTGGCACCGCCCGACCACCCGCAGCGCACTGTATACTTCGAGCTGGAGGCCGGTAGCGAGGTTGAGCTAACCTACGAGTACGTCTCCAGAGGTTTCCACGTGCAAGTCGACCCGAAAGAGGTCTCGGGCGAAGTCCCCGGTGAGCTGGAGGTGTACCTTGCCGAGAGGCCGCCGCACATCGTCTTCACACCCGCACTAAGAGAGCTCGCAGAGCGCATAGTTGGAGGTGAAACGAACCCCTACCTCAAGGCGAGAAAGATCTGGGACTGGATCACCTCGAACGTCAGGTACACCTACGCTATGGATTACGCGCTGTACGACAACATCAGCGAGTACGTAGCTACGCACCTGAGAGGTGATTGCGGCATGCAAGCACTGCTTTTCATCACGCTCTGCCGCATCGTTGGGGTGCCTGCGCGCTGGCAGTCCGGGTGGTACATGAACCCGGTGTCTCCGGGGATGCACGACTGGGCGCAGTTCTACGTAGAGCCCTACGGCTGGCTGTACGCAGATCCGAGCTTCGGCGGAAGAAGGAGGGGAGAGCTATGGCGCCCCGAGTTCTACTTCGGCTCGATCGAAGGCTACAGGTTAGCGGCTAACGTTGAAGTCTCTGCTCAGTTCGACCCACCGAAGAGGTTCTTCCGCTCCGACCCTGTGGACAGCCAGAGAGGTGAGGTCGAAGCGGAGGACAGGAACCTGTACTACGACGAGTGGGAGTTCTCCCTAGACATCCTAGGCGTTGAGAGACTGCCAGAGTAGCGGATCAAGCACTTGTAACTATTTCAACAAAATGCAGTTTTCCCGGAAGGTATCGAGAGAAATATTTATAAGTAGATTGCTATCGTGAAACATGTGGTGCAGCAGAGAGCGCTGGGAATTATAGCCATAGCAGCAGGGCTCCTGGTAACGGCTCTCATCATCTATGCCTTCTACGAGGCCTACCGAGCAAGGCCCGATAGCCCCTTCAGCGAGTTCATAATCTCTAAAGCCTTCCTCGGCTCGCACCCGATAGTTTACGCCATTGGCGCCATCGTGTGGATTATAGGGACGCTGATCTTCATCGTGGAGCTTGCGGGCTACACACCCACGCTACGAGGTCTGAGGAAGAGCGGTATGGGCGTAGCGAGCTGGAGCGTTATCGACACCGCGCTGACCGCGCTCAGTGCCGCCGTCTACGGAGCTCTCCTGGCGGCTACAGCCCCGCTGGTAATCTTCCCCGGCTTCACCTGGCTTAGGCCCGCGAACTCTCTAGCACCCCTCTTCGGCATGTTTTTCGGCATCCCCGGCTGCTTCGGAGTAGCTCTGGGCAACCTCATCGCCGACATCGTCGGGGGATTCTTCGGCGTTGGCTCGATAGGCGGCTTCGTAGGCAACTTCCTCATAGCTTACCTCCCCTACAAATTCGTGAGAGACCATACCTTCTCGACGTCCGCATCGGTTGGAGAGTTCTACCTGTGGGGAGTGCTAGTCCAGGCTATTGTTAGCGCCCTCTACATCTGCTGGTGGCTGGACGTGATGCAGAACGTTGTCGGGCTACCTATCTTCGTGACGTGGGGGATCATCGCCCCCTCGATACTTTCCAACAACATTGTTGTCAACGCGACTCTCTCGCCGATCTTGGGCCGCGTCCTCTACCCGCTAATCAAAGGCCGCGGGCTCTACTGGAGAGACCGCGTCAGGCCCCTCGCCTAAGCTTCGCCCTTTTGAAATGAGTTTTTTACCGCTCGTATAGTTTTGTGGGGGGCGGCGTCCCGTGCTCTCCGGAATGTACGTTGAAAGAAAGTCTCTCTTTCACTCCCTCGACCCTAGGGTGAAGCTCGCCTGGACACTCCTCGTCCTATTTTCTTCGATTGCCGCGCAGCATAACGGCTTGAAAAGCCTCCCTATCTTCATCTCGACAGTAGCCTCGCTGTCCCTCTCAGGCATCGGCGCGGGGCTGGCAGCGCTTCTAATCTTCAACGCCTCAGTATTCCTCCTCGTAACCACGCTGATCTGGGCCGGAATGTACGCATCGCAAGGCGTGCCGCTCATCACTCTCGGCTTTCTCAGGCTGACGGACGTGGGTCTGCTGGTAGCGCTAGGCAAGTTCTTTCTCATAATAAACCCGGTTATCGCCTTCATCGTTTTCTTCTCAACTACGCGACCATACCAGATATCCTGGGCTCTGGAGAGGTTGGGCGTTCCCTCGAAAGTCGCTCTCTCATTCGTCATCGCGCTGAGCCTCCTCCCCTCCGTTGTGAGAGCAGTGAGAGACGTCATCGACGTTCAGAGGTTGAGGGGGCTCAGCCTGGATAGGGGCGGCGTGCTGGAGAGGCTGCGAAAGCACGTTCCGATAATAGTCCCGGTAATCTCCCGCCTTCTGAGCGACGTGTGGGATCTGAGCATGGTTCTCGCTTCAAGGTACGCTGGGGTAGCCGCTAGAAGGACCTACGTGTTCGAGCCGCGCTGGTCGGCGAGAGACCTCGCTTTCCTGGCAGTTTCTCTCACCTTCTATGGGGGTGTGATTCTATGGGCTCTGCTGTGACCGTTAAAGGTTTGAGCGCGAGGTACGTGGGCTCAGAGGCTTGGGCGCTGAGGGGGGTTAACTTAGAGGTCAGAGAGGGGGAGATGCTGGTTCTCATGGGGCCCTCGGGCTGCGGTAAGAGTACTCTCCTCAAAGTTCTGGCGGGCCTCATGCCCTGGGTAGTCCCGGGAACCGTTGAAGGCGAGGTTCGCGTGGCGGGTGTTGACGTGCTGGCCGCAGGGTACAGGGCTCTGGCGGGGCGCGTGGGGATTGTCTACCAGAACCCAGAGGTGCAGGTGATCACCAGGTCGGTCTTCGAGGAGCTGGCTATGGCTCCCGAGAACCTCGGCCTGCCGAAGAAGGAGGTTGAGGAGAGGGTGATGGACGTTGCCCGCGCGCTGGGCCTCGAAAACTACCTGTGGAGGGACCCGCAGACGCTCTCTGGAGGGGAGAAGCAGCTGGTAGCTATCGCAAGCGTGCTCACCATGAGGCCGAGAGTTCTTCTACTCGACGAGCCGACTTCAATGCTGGATCACGCTGGAACGAGAATGGTGCTGGATCTCGTCACGCGGCTCAAGGAAGAGCAGAGGTTAACGATCATAGCGGCAGAGCACAGAGTGGAGTGGGCGGTCGACGTGGCTGACAGAGTTGCTGTTATGAGCGAGGGGTCGATTATGCTCGACGGGAGCCCTGAGGAGGTCTTCAGCAGAGTTGAGGAGGTGCAGCGGTACGGGGTAAGGCCTCCCGGAGTGAGCGAAGTCGCTTACCACCTGAGGGGGATGGGTGTGCTTGCTAGAATACCGGTCAGGCTGAAGGACTTTGAAGAGGTTCTGGGTGGGCTGGCGTGATCGTCTTCGAGGATGTGAGCTTCCAGTACCCGAGAGGCCCTCTAGCGGTGAGGGATGTCTCGCTGAAGATCGAGAGGGGGGAGTTCGTCGGGATAATAGGGCACAGCGGTGCGGGAAAGACCACGCTAGCTAAGCTCGCTGTCGGCCTGCTGAAGCCCACGAGGGGGCGCGTCCTAGTCGACGGTGCCGACACGGCTGTCACGCCGGTCTCCGATCTTGCCCGCAGGGTCGGCTACGTTTACCAGAACCCGGACATGATGCTTTTCGCTTCGTCGATACTCGAGGAGGTGGGCTTTGCACTCAGGAACTTCGGCTTCCCCGAGAGCGAGGTCGAGGAGAGGGTTCGCGATGCGCTGCGCGCCGTGGACTTGAATAAGCCGCTCACAGCCTCTCCGCACGCGCTGAGCTTCGGGGAGAAGCACAGGCTAGCGATTGCCTGCGTGCTGGCTACGGAGCCCGAATACATTATTCTCGATGAGCCCACCACGGGCTTGGACTACGCCAGGTGCTTAACTCTATTCAACGTTCTACGCTCTCTCAACGAGAAGGGGAAGACCGTGATCGTGATTACCCACGACCTGGACCTGCTGGCGCGCTACTCCACTAGGGTGCTCGTCCTCGAGAGAGGGATGTTGGTGCGCGACGGTCCCGCTTCAGAGGTGCTGGGAGACACCGCTTTTCTCGAGTCGAGGGGCTTCATACCGACGCACCTCCTCCGACTCGCCAGCTCCTTGAAGTGTAGCGTTCTAACTCCAGAAGCCATCGCCAAGGAGGTTTACGAGCGCATGCTGAGATCTAAGGCTACCGGCTAGTGCCTCCAGCAACAAGGAGGGTACTGCTTTCTCTACTTTGCTCCGCTTAGAATTCTAAGCGAAGAGAGAAAACGCTCACGTTTCTGGAAGCTCAGGGCTCTAGAGCTTCTCCTTCGGGTAAGTCTTGACGAGCACAGCCCAGCAGATGGCCGCGAAGATCCATAGGGAGACGATCATCGAAGCGGAGTAAGTCATCGCTTGCACGCTGTCTCCTACGATTCTCGACACAAGGCCTAGAGTGACCGCGTAGGCGGAGGGGCCGAGGGTCCACCCCAGGTTGTTCAGGACTCCGTAGACGGCGAAAACCTTACCTCTATGCTCCGGCGGCACGACGTCGCTCATTACGGTGCTTATGTTCGGGTACGCGAAGGTGGTGAACATCATTCCTCCCACCGCTATCAGCGCCGGCGGCAGCAGGTTCTCGAGGTTTTCGCGCCCGTAGGGGTAGGGGTACAGGAGCATCGTGAGCATGAAGAGGTACCCTACTATGACGCCTACAAGGGAGATCTTCGCTCTCCAGCTGATCTCGCCTTTACCAGCCATCTTGTCGCTCAGGCTTCCTCCCACTACGTGGCCCGCCGCGATGCTGGCCGTGGCGAGCGCGAGAACCAGAGAGGCCGTCTCCCTGCTCACTCCCCACTTCGCGACGAGGTAGTCGACAGACCAGTAGCTCAGCATACCCCAGGGGATCGTCCACGGGATGATCATGAGCAGTATCAGGAGCACGCTCCTCTTCTTCAGGCTGGGGAGCGCGTCCTTCAGGGAGGAGCCCCCCGCTGCGCTCTCCCTCTTCTCGGAGTACCCGATCGTGACCCCTTTCGAAAGCATGAAGAGGGTGGTGGTGAACAGTAGAGTCATCGCTCCAGCTAGCGCGTAGGCGGGCCTCCAGTGCAGGAGAATGCCGGCGACTATCAAGCCCAGTATCATCGCGACGACGCTTGAAGCGTAGTAGGCTGCGTAACCCTTCCCCCTGCTCTCGCTCGGAACAGCGTCGGAGATGAACGCGTAGATCGCCGGGCCTATGCCCACGAAGCCTACGCCGAAGAGCACGAAGAATGAGAGAAGCTGGAAGTAGCTGGTAGCAGCCGAGACCAGGAGCAGCCCTGCACCCATCATGAGGCCAGCTGCAAAGATGACTGGGCGCCGGCCGAACCTGTCCGCGAAGTACCCGAGTATCAGGGAGGAGGCTAGCCCAACACCTTGGAGCACTGTGCCTATCAAGCCCGCGTAGAAGCGCCACTCGACCTCGGTCGCTCCGGGTATGAGCCCTTCCTCGCGGAGAGTTCTGATGATCGGGTTGAGCATGTAGAAGCCCATCGAGTAGAAGAGCACGAGGAGCATCAGCGACAAGATTATCGGTACGGCAGATCTCCCACCACCGCTCACTGCAACCACCTGCTGAAGAACGATACTACTCTCTTCTCGTACTCGCTCGTGTAGTCCTTTATCGCCGCGACGTGTCTGGCATCGTTGACCCAGATTTCAGCGTTGGGGTTCACGCCCCTGAGAAGCTGGTAGAACTTCTCTACCTCCTCCAGGGGAACTAGCTCGTCGTTCCTCCCAGCGATGATCAGGAGCGGTTTCTTGATCTTCTGCGCGTAGTTGTACATAACCAGGTTCTCAGGGTTCACGCCAGTCTTCCTAGCAGTTAAGCGCACCACGAGCGGGTAGGAGGCGAGGAGGAGGTAGCGGAGCGGCGCCTTTACCAGCTTGATCCAGTTCCTTCCGGAGCTTCTGATGTCGATGTAGGGGCTGTCCGCTACACCGGCTCTAAGGCGCGGCTCCGCACTCAGCGCCATGAGAGTTATCGCACCGCCCATCGAGTAGCCTATGATCCCCAGCTTCCCTCCCAGCCCTCGCGACTCCAGCCAGTCTACGATCGCGGATATGTCCCTCACCTCACGGTACCCGAGAGTCGTGTAGGCTCCCTCGCTGGCTCCGTGAGCCCTCATGTCGAAGACGGCGACGTTGAAGCCGTTGCGCGCGAGTATGTCGAGCACCATTCTCATGTAGTCGCTCCAGCGCGAGGACGTGTAGCCGTGAACGGCGATAACCGTCCGGTCGGAGCCCCGCTTCACCAGCCAGCCTCGGAGAACTAAACCGTCCTCTGTCTTGACTTCGACATCCTCGTAGTCGTACCCTAGGTCCTTCGGGGTCCACTTCTCGGTGTGGCGCGGAGGTTTTGCTAAACGCCTGGAAGCGCTCGCCGAGAGGATGACCAGCAGGAGGATCAGTAGCGCGGCTATTGCCGCTACTACTGTGAAAATGAGCTGCATCATACAGCGAGGATTATTAAGAAATTATTATAAATTTTATTCCGAGCCCATTGGACAAACGCTAAACGCTGTAGCTGAGCCTGTCCCGCGGGGTAGGCGAGAAAGCTTAATTTTGAACCTCTTGCTCTCCCGCTAGATGATAGAGTACAAAGTTGACGACTTGAGGCTTGAAGTGTTGAGAGAGATCGTAGAGGTTCCTGCGCCTTCAGGTTTCGAGGAGCCTGTTCTCAACCTCATTAAGGAGCGTTATGGCAGGTTTGCACACGAGGTGAAGCGCGACAACCTGGGCTCTCTTGTTCTAGTGCGCCGCGGCAAGTCGGAGAAACCCAAAGTGCTCGTCGCCGGCCACGTGGACGAGGTCGGCTTCGTGGTCACAGGTATCACCAGCGAGGGGTACGTTAACTTCACGCCTTTAGGCGGCTGGTTCGACCAGGTTCTTCTCGCGCAGAGAGTTGTTATACGGACGAAGAACGGCTTAGTGCCCGGGGTTATCGCGAGCAAGCCACCCCACCTGCTCACCCCCGAGGAGAGGCAGAAGGTCGTCCAGATCAGCCAGATGTTCATCGACGTGGGGGCATCGAGCAAGGAGGAGGTGGAGAAGCTTGGCGTGAGGATCGGCGACCCGATCGCGCCGTGGTCTCCCTTCACGCGGACAGCTTTCGCTGACAGAGTGATGGCCAAGGCGTTCGACGACAGGATTGGAGCTTTCATCGCCATGGAGGTTCTGAGGCTTCTCGCCGAGAGCGGTATCGAGCACCCGAACACGTACTACGCTGCTGCCACCGTCCAGGAGGAGGTCGGGCTCCGCGGCGCGGAGACCGTGGGGTGGGTGGTGGACCACGATATTGCTATCGTTACGGAAGTGGACATAGCGGGCGACGTCCCCGGCATTAAGCCTCACGAGGCGCCTGCTAAGCTCGGCAAGGGGCCTTCCATCGTCGTCTACGACAGGTCAATGATCCCCAACCAGAAGCTGAAAGATTTCGTCATCCAGGTCGCCGAGGAGGCTAAGATCCCCTACCAGCTCTCAGCTGTGACAGGGGGGACGGACGCCGGGAGGCTGCACCTCTACCGCGGCGGCCGGCCGAGCATCGTGATCGGCGTGCCCACTAGGCACATACATAGCCACGTGAGCGTTCTCAGCTTATCTGACGTGGAGAACGCCGTGAAGCTCGTAGTGGAGCTGGTAAAGAGGCTCGATGAGGAAACTGTGCGCAGTTTCACCAGTGTATGAAGCTGCTGCCGCTCTGAGGTTGATTTATACACAGCACTATTAATTTATGTCCAGCTCGCTTATAACGGCTGAGGAGCTGTGCGCCTGGAAGCCTCCGCCGTAGAGGAGATCATTCGACGTGGCGTAAAACCGCTGCACGCTTTCGTAGCTCTCATGCTGGCAGCGCTCAGAGAGTTCGGCGTCATAAACTTCGGAGTAGTCCACGAGGTCACTAAGCAGGCGGGTGAGAAGATGGCCTTGATCTACGGGAGAGGCAGCAGCCCCTCAGAGTCTCTGGAGAAAGCGGCCAGCTTGCTGGAGGTCGGTCAGTTCGAAGTAGTGCCTAACCAGGATAATGTGCTCTTCATGCTGAAGTCGAACACGTGCAGAGTTTGCCCGAAAGGTGTAGGCGGGTTAGAGCTTCCGGGAAAGCTGTGCCCCTTGGTCGGGCTTCTAGCAGGTTTCTCGGGGATGAAGGCCGAGGAAGCGAGAAAGGAAGGCAGCTACTGCGTTATAGAGTTCAAAGCCTAGCTCAGCCTTCCCGCTTCTTCCACACTTGAAGTACGCTCTCGTCAACTCACCCGCCTCTCCCTTTACGCGCCTACTGGCGAGCTCGCCGGCTGAGACCGCACCGGGTTCTCCTGCAAGGTCGCTCAGAGGAGCGGCGGAGGCGGCGCCCGGAGCCGGAGACCGCTACGTCATCTGGATTCACGACCACGTTCAAGTAGCTACCTTTAGCGGTTCTCCAGAACTACCCTGATCCGCCACGCCCCAGCTTCTCGCCTAGAGCACAGCCTCTCGCCTGAAAGACCTCCGTCTAAAAATCGAGAGAGGTTGCCGAAGGCGCCGGAGCCGCTAAACCAGGGCGTCGGTACAGCGCCTTATTCCAAGCAGTTAAGCCGGGAGAGCAGAGGAGCACGGTGGCTAGAAATTCATATGTCAGCTGTACATCACTGTATTTTTTCTTACACACCTGCGGCTACGTTTAAAAACCGATAAGCTGCTAGCGCGGCGTGGAAACAGTAGTCGCTGTGCTCGGCGCCGGGAAGATCGGGAAGGCTTTCATCTCGGCTGTTCTGCGCAGCGCTTGGGGCAAAGTTATCGCAACTGCGCGGAGCGAAAACTCGCTGGCCGAGGCTGCCAGGCTCGGGGCTCTGGCCACGAGGGACAACAGGGAAGCTGTTAAGAAAGCGGGGATCGTGGTGCTCTCGGTGAAGCCGTTCCACTTCCCGCAGCTGCTGCGGGAGGTTGGTGGAGACGTTTGGGAGGGGAAGCTCGTTGTCTCCGTGATGGCCGGCGTGAAGCTGAGCACTCTGGCTAGCGTGCTCGAGGGCGCGGAGGTTTACCGCGCTATGCCTAACCTCAACGCTTACGTGGGCTTATCGTCGACAGCTGTCGCCTGCAACGGTAGGTGTGAGCGCGCGCAGCTGGTCGAGCAGTTTCTCGGCTTGCTGGGCAGGGTGTACTGGGTCCCTGAAGAATACCTCGACGTGTGGACCGGGCTGGCTGGCAGCGGGCCGGCCTTCATTTCCGAGATTGTGGATGCGCTCGCCATGGGGGCTGTGGCCGCGGGGCTGAGCAGAGAGCTCGCCTACATGGCTGTGCTCGACGTGCTGGAGGGTACCGCTCAGCTTCTCAGGAGCCGGGTAGGCGTTCACCCGGCTCAGCTCAGGGACGAGGTGGCGACTCCCGCCGGGACCACTATCCGCGGGCTCATGGTGCTGGAGTCGGAGGGGGTGAAAGCCGCTTTGATGAAAGTCGTTGAGGAGGCAGCGAGAAGGTCGCGGGTGATAGGGCTGGAGGTCGATGAGAAAGTTCAGTCGGAGCTCGAGAAAGTGTTCCTCTACGGGGCTCGGAAAAGGAAATAAAGGAGGGCTCGCGCAGGAGCAGGCTTGATGAAGGCGGTGAAGCTGAGCCGGCTCGCTTACACCCTCGCCGCGCTTCTCCTCGTATCACCCCTCCTGGCTCAAGCGGTAGGCTTCGGAGACAAGTACTGGGAGATTATCACTGATCTCGGCGACGAGCCTGCATACGTCGCGCTAGCAACAATCCTGTACGTGGGTATCTCGAGAGAGCTTGGCGCGGTAGCTCTCCTCTCGCTGATCACTTCAGCATGGGTGAATGTCTACCTGAAGAACCTGTTCGCGCTGCCCCGCCCTCCGAGGGAGCTGTGGAAGGTAGAGGCAAGCGGCTACGGCTTTCCGAGCGGCCACGCTCAAACCTCTTCCGCTTTCTGGGTTTCCGTGGGGTTCATGCTCCGCAGCATTCCCGTGCTCGTCCTAGGAGCAGCTATCGTCGCACTCGTAGCAGCTTCACGGGTTGCTCTCGGCGTCCACTACGTGCACGACGTGGTGGGCGGAGCCGTGCTCGGCTCACTCATCGCGTGGCTCACGGCCACCGCTCTCAGGCGCAGAGAGCTGGATGGTACGCGGCCGGCAGCCGCGCTCGCAGCTTACGGCTTCGCAATCCCCCTGCTCTACTTAATCTACCCTGACCCCACTTTCGTCAAGATGGGAGGCGTGGCTCTCGGCTTCTCAGCGTACCCTCTAGCTAGGCGCCACCTGAGCCACAACGCCTCCGCGCTCATCCGCCTAGCGGTCACCGCCTTGGTTCTCGTGGCTGCTTTCGCGCTAACCCGCTTCTTCGACAAGCAGGTGCCCGTCCTCCAGTTCGCTGGCTACGCGCTGACGACCCTCCTAATAGTGCTGTCCCCAGCATTGTACAAGCTGCGCAGGTAGCTAGAGGATCCTGGTGAGCCTATCCCACCGGAAGCTGAAGCGGCCTAGGCCCGGCTCCTCCGGCGTTTTTCTCACACCTTTATCGATCGAAGCTCCACCGGTGACGAGGCTCTCCGCTACCAGTAGGTCGCAGTCGAGGTCGTAGTACTTAACGTTCCTGATGGCTTGTGAGAAGTGGACCGCCGCCGTCATACCCACGCGGGACTCTCCGAAGCACCCGATCATGTTCTCGACCCCAGCTGCCTCGCAGATGCTAGCGATCCTAACCGCCCCGAGGATGCCCTGCGACTTCATCAGCTTGATGTTCACGATATCTGCGGCTTCCGCGCGGATAACGGTGAGGGCGTCCTCTGGAGTTTTCACAGTCTCGTCGAGCGCTATCGGCAAGGGGCTCTCAGCCCGTATTTCCGCTAAGCCCTCGAGGTCATCCCACCTCGTCGGCTGCTCAACCAGCTCCACTTCGTAAGACGCTATCCTGTCTATCGTTCTCAGCGCTTGCTCGACGCTCCACCCCTGGTTCGCGTCCACCCGGATTCTAACTCCCTCGCCGACAGCATCCCGCACAGCTTTCACGCGCTCGATATCCTTCTCCGGATCCTCGCCGAGCTTCAGCTTCAGGATGCGGAAGCCTCTCTCCACGTACCTTGCAGCGCGCTCAGCCATCTCGCCGGGCTCCATGATGCCTATTGTGATGTCTGTCTCCACCTCGTCCCTGTAGCCTCCCAGGACCCTCCAGAGGGGCTTCCCGAGGCTCTTAGCGTAAAGGTCTAAGAGAGCCATGTCGACCGCCGCCTTAACTGAGGAAGTTGCTTCTAGGCTGCTGACGAACTCGTAGATCCTCTCGAGGCTCGAGTAGTCGCTCTCGGCAATTAGGCGCGCGGCTCTGCGAAGTGACTCGACGCTATCCTCGAGCGTCTCGCCCAAAACGTTCCTCGAAGGGCAGGCCTCGCCCCATCCCTCGAGCTCGCCGTCCAGGAGGCGTATGAGGATGGTTCTGCTCTCTAGGGAGACGCCTGTAGCGATCCTGAAAGGCTCTAGAAGAGGTACCCGGTGGATGTATGCCTCGATCTTCACGAAGGGTTCTGCGAAAAGCCGGGGAAAAAGCCTTTTGCCTTTAACTCTAAATGTAGTACGCCGGGAGTACGCGCTAGAGGAAAAGGATACTGTGAATACCACTGCTAACCGGTAGGCGAGCGATGGAGCCCGTTAAAGCGGTGGTGGAGGGCGTTGCCCTACCCCTCCTCGACGCGACGCCGAGGAAGCTTAGGGAGCCGGCTAGAGCCATGCTGGCGCTAGTCCTAGCGCGCTGCGGAGCCGAGTACAGGCACCTGCTGTCTGGTGTCAGAAACACGTACCTTCTCGCCAGCTTGTACGCCGAGCTGCCAACGTACTTCCCTGACACGTGGGAGGAGTACTCGCGCGCCGCGCTAGTGCGCCTAGCAGAGCTCAGCTTAAACCGCAGGTGCGTAGTGCTGTCAAAACTAGCTGAGACTGCCGCAAGAACGGGGTCGACGCCCCACGTCTTCCTCTCAGCTGCTCTGAGGGGATCGAACCTATGCAGCAGAAGCGCTAGAGCGAGGCTAGCGCTTGCCCTGGCCGAGTGCGGCCAGCCGGAGAAAGCTCTCTCCCTGGTGAGGGGCCAGCCAGCCCTCGTGGTGGAGCTGCTTCTCCGAGCCCCTGGTGACGGGACGCTGCTAGAAGCTGCGCGCAAGGCAGTCTCCAGGGTTCGCGACTCGCGTAGGCGCCTCGTTCTGGTTTCCAGGCTACTCGTGGGAGGCTTCAGCCTGAGCTACGAGCCAGAGGTCGTCGCCGAGAGCCTAGCTGCCGCTCTTTCACGGGACGGCGACCCGAGCAGCGTCTACTTGTCCCTAGTGATCGCCAGGAACCTTGCTGAAGCCGGGATGCAGCAGTACGCCTGGGAGAAGGTTTCACAGATTCTGGAGAACTCTCCACCGCTGTCCTGGCTACCCCTCGATCTGGCTGAGCTGTACCTGGTGAACGCCTACCACTACCTGGGCCTAACCAGGGCCGTGGAGCTAGCTGACACTGCCGGCGAGAATAAAGGCTTTCTGCTCGCCTCGCTGCTGGACTACATCACGGCAGGCTGGGGTGGTCCGCACGCCGGTTAGGCTTTCCCGAAGGAAAGCTTTCCTGCTAGCAGTCGTAATCGCTATTACTGCGGGAGCCTTAACTCTAGCGTACTTCTACCCGAAGATCGTGAAAGCTGAAGCTCCCTCGCTTGAGAGCAAATTCCGGGATCTCTACTCGCGAAACGCGGAGTTTAGGCTTGCAGTCGACGAGCTCAGGAGGCTCGCGCTAGACCCGAGCGTGCCCTACGACGAGAACAGAGCGTTCACCCTCTTCAACTCTATTCTAAAGGGTTTGGGGCTGCCCGAGGTCGATAGGCTTCACTTCAGGTACGGGAAATCTGTCAAAGCGAGAGCGGAGAAGGTTCCGGAGCCGGTGGCTTGCCGTCTCCCGGATGACTTGAACCTGGTGATCGTTCAGCCGAAACTGGACGTCAGCGCTGGTAACCACCTCGAGAAGGTTTACGCGTGCGAGTACCAGCTCGGCTCCAAGAGAGTCGTGGAGGTCACTCTTGTCTTCAAGAATGAGAAGAGGCCCGACCGCTCTCTCGAGGACGTGTGGTACGAGGTTTGGCGCCTGGTAGCGTGGGGCCGTTCGCGGGACGTGGAAACCTTCTTCCTAGTTTACGAGGGTGGTAAGGCCTACGTGGACTTCTCCGGGCTGGCCCTGATCCTCAAGGACACGTCCGGCTTAAGGTTCATCAGCAGCATCGGCAGCGGCGGGAAAGGGTACTTTGAGTCGGCTCACGAGACGGAAAGGTGGGAGCTGAGCAGTGCGAGAATCGTAGTGTACGTCAACACCTACAACCACGCGCTAGGGGTTAAGGACAACAACCCGGGCATGGAGAAGGTAGTTTACGAGGTAGCGCCGCGCGATGTGGTGGTTGGGAGGAGGATCGACGCCGAGAACGAGTACTCCGACCTCAAGTACGCGGGCGAAATAGTCAGCGTCTAGCTGGTGCGCCAAAGGGTTTAAAAGAAGCTTCAGCGTTCTCTTCCGTGTACCTGAGAATAACGTTCGGCGAGAGGCTCGAGATTCCAGCTTTCATCGAGAACCCCCAGTTTCACGAGCCCATCAGGCGCGCGCTGCCCGCGAGCTCGCAAGCCAGGGTCTGGAAGGAGGAGGTTTACTTCCCCACGGAGATCAGCCTGAGCGGCCCCATGGTCACTCGGGTTCCCGAGGGTTCTCTAGCCTACTGGCCCCCGGAGAAAGCTCTCTGCCTCTTCAGCTGGGCTAGCCAGCCTTACGGGCCGGTGCTCAAGCTGGGGTGGTTTCTCGGCCCGAAGCAGAATATCTTCGACGTCGAGGAGGGTGACGGGGTTAGAGTTGATGAGCTTAAGCGCGAGGGGTACAGCGAGCGCTTGTGGAGCATCGCTGACCAGCTCCAGCGCGGGGGCTTCCTGGCGGCGCCGAGGAGCTGGGAGGGCGTCGAGAGCGTGGTGGGCGCTTACGTAAAGCATGAAGTTAGGGTTGGGTTCGAGGTCATGGTGGAGGACTTCGGCTTCGTGATCGAGTCAGACCCCCTCTACCTGAGGGACTTCTCGGTCGTGGACGAGTCTCTGAGGCGCGCCCTGCAGTGGGCTAAGGTTGTGAGGAGCAGAGTCGACGTGAGCGAGGACGGTTTCGTCGTGCTCTCAGAGTTCGCCGCCACTCCAGCGGAGCTCGTGGACGCTGCTAGCCAGCTAGTGCAAGACTACGTCAAGGTGCTGGACATCATACGCTTAAAGTAGGGCTGGGAGGCGTGAAGAAAGTCCTCTGGGCTCTAGACTTCCCTCCCTCGAGGCAGCTGAGAGACATGCTGGCAGGCGCCCTAGGCGATGATGTTGTCCTCGTGGGTGTGGGCCCCCTCCGGAAAGCGGAGGAAGTGCTTGAGGCTATGAGGGATGTCGGCGCGGACGAAGTCGTGGTAGCGATCGACGACCCCTGCGAGGTCTCCAAGATGCTCGACGCAGGAGTGGAGCCGCTGATAGCTTTAGTCGAGGAAGTTTCGGCAGCAAGAGACCGAGAGGAATGCCTCCCTAAGGGGGAGGGCGAGGTCGTGATCGAGGAGGAGGAAGGCTGCAGAGTGGTCAGGGTCAGCGAGTTCGCCAGGATCACGGACGTAATGTTCCAGCTGTCCGAGCCCAAGGAGAAGCACGAACACGAGCACGAGAGCTAAGGGTGGCCTGGGGATAGCCGGTGTGCTCAGGCTTCCGTCACGTGGAATCGACCTGGAGCTCACCCTGAAACCCTCCTTCATCCTCGCTCTCTTCGAGAAGGAAGAGGGAAGCTACAAGAAGATTGCTGGGCGCTCGCTGGGCTGCCGGATCTGGCAGAAGAGGGGAGAGATCTTCTCCACGTGCCCCGCCGAGGAAGTCGAGTACTACACCGGGCTATGGTTCCTGGAGGTGAAGGCTGCTGAGAGCCCGCACAGGAGGTTCTCGCAGCTGGTCGACAACCTGATTGAAGTCTACGCTGGCTTAAGCCTAGCCGTCGACATCTACGACCCGCTCTACATCTTCATAGCTGTCTTCCTCTCCCAGAACACCAGCTACCGTACCAACGTGCTCCGCTGGACTCGAGAACTTTGGAGAACTGCTCGGGACCCTGCCACTGCTGCCGAAGCTGCTCCAGGAGTCGGGGGCAGCTTCCAGCTCAAGAGGCTTCCGGAAGTGTTCCGCTGTGTTGCTGGGGAGTGGCCTAGAGACCCCTACCAGCTTAGGAGGTTTCTCGTTAGCTGCAAGTACGTGGGCCCGAAAACCGCCGATGCGACGCTGCTCTTCGCTAGAGCCGAGTCCTCAGCAGCGCCCGTGGATAGGCACTTTCTCAACATGGTGTCCAGGCTCTCCCTCTTTCCGGGAGCTGGCCCACCAGTGCCTGCTTACTGCAAGAGGTTCCCCTGCTTCGATTGCCCGAAGCGCGGCTCCTGTATCCGGTGGCTTGCCTCCAAGTACTTTGGGCGCTTAGCAGGCTGGGTGCAAACAGCTTTTTACATTCATGACGCGGAGATGTGCTCGCGGAGCATGTGCCGGGAATGCGCGCTCAAAGACTTCTGCGAGGTGGGTAAGCCTGGAGAGTGAGGGCTACGACCCGCTTCTCCTATCGGAGGTAGTGAGGGAGCGTGTCGCGCGCGGTAGCGCGAGGAAGTACTACAGGTTCCGCGGCGGCAGATGGTACGGGGGTATAGCTACAGCAGACTGCGTCGGCTGTAACTTACGCTGCGTTTTCTGCTGGGGGTCGCACGCTAGAGATAACTTCGCCAGCGTGGGCGTGTTCCTCGAACCAGAGGAAGTCTACGCTAGGCTGGCGCGGATAGCTGAGAAGAGGGGCTACGACTTGGTCAGGATCTCTGGAAACGAGCCCACTCTAGCGTGGCAGCACCTTCTGAGAGTCTTAGAGCTCTTCGAGGAAGACGGGCGCTTCCGCTTCGTGCTCGAGACCAACGGGATCACCTTGGGGGCTGATAGGGGGAAAGCGCGCGACCTCTCAAAGTTCTCCTGTGTTCACGTGCGAGTCTCCTTGAAGGGAGCTAGCGAGGAGGAGTTTCACCTGCTGACCGGGGCACGGCCCGAGTTCTACGCTGTGCAGCTTAACGCGCTGAGGAACCTCCTCGACTACGGTGTTTCCTGCCACCCCGCTGTCATGCTCTCCTTCTCTGCGCCGGATTCTGCGGATCGCCTAAAGGAGCGCCTCGCCGCGATAGACCCTGTGCTAGTCAGAGAGTTTGAGGAAGAGTACGTCTTCCTCTACCGGCACGTGGTGGAGCAGCTGCGGAGAGCTGGGCTCAAGCCTCGCGTCGCCTACGCTCCGGATAGTATCCCGCCCGAGCTGGTCTAGTAATCGAGAAAAAGCAGTGTGGCTAGTTCTACATCTAGGTGAGGGCTGGTGACGGTCGACGAGAAGGATCCCTTAATCGAAGCAGTCCTAGCTGTTCTGCGTCTTAATCCGAGGTTTTCGAAAATCGAGGAGAAGAACGTGAAAAAGATACTTAGAAAGCTCGAGAAGAGCGACCTAACGTACATGGCGAACACTTTCGACGCCTTCAGGGAGTTTCTCGAGAAAAATTGTACCGATATATTCAAGAAAGACGTGGGAAAAAGTTCCGAAAATGCTGTTTAGCTTCCGCGAGATAGTCTAATGTTTTCCGCTAGTTTCTAGAAGGAGTTTTATCTGGCTGTGCCCAGAGCATCCTGTGAGAAAAGGCTGCTTCCACCCGAGTCTTCTCGAGCTGGAGGAAGCGGTTTCAAAGCCCAGCTTCGTACAGGAGCTCGAGTCCAAACTTTCAAAGTACTGGAGGCTCCTGCACAGCAGCGAAAAGCTACAGCTGGTTCTACGCGTGCAGGCAGCCCTGCTGAGGGCGATGCGGGACTTCCTGGACTCGGAAGGCTTCGTAGAAGTTCTCCCACCCATCATAGGTCCCGTCACAGACCCCGGCATTCGGGGGGCGAAGCAAGTAGTAATCGACTACTACGGGAGGCAGTACAAGTTGATGAGCAGCGCGATCCTGTACAAGCAGATGCTGGCTAGCTCGCTGGGGAAGATATACTTCGCCAGCCCGAACGTCCGCCTGGAGGATCCTTCGTCCGTCTACACGGGTAGGCACCTGGTCGAGTTCGTGCAGCTGGATCTAGAGATCGCGGAGGCTTCGTATCGCGAAGCAATGCGCGTAGCTGAGAGCCTGCTGAAGCACGTGGTGGAGGACGTGCTGGACAGGTTCGGGGCACACCTGGAGAAGCTTGGGAGGCAGCTCACCGTTCCGAGGACCCCGTTCAGGAGGTACACGTACACGGAGGTTGTCGAAATGCTGCGGAGGTACGGAGTGGAGCAGGATCCCTACGCGGAGATAAGCTGGGAGAACGAGGAGCTATTCTCCTCCCTTCACGACAACCCGTTCTTCGTGACAGAGTACCCTATCACCGCGAGAGGCTTCTACGACAGGGAGGATCCCTCGAGACCCGGAGTGCTCCTCGACTTCGACCTCCTGTATCCTGAGGGCTTTGGAGAGGCTGCGAGCGGCGCGGAGAGGGAGTACGAGTACGAGAAGGTTTTGAGGAGACTTATCCGCAGCGGCGAGGACCCCTCCAAGTATGGTTGGTACCTGGAGATGCTCAAAGACGGTATCAAGCCCTCTGCGGGGTTCGGCATAGGGGTTGAGAGGCTCACCAGGTACGTGTGCGGGCTGCCGCACATCTACGAGGCGCGCCCCTACCCGAAGCTTGCCGGCATAACTTCTCCTTAGTCTGCAAGAGAAGGGGGAAAGATAACCTGCCTAGCTTTCTCTTTTTAGGAACGGGTCGATGTTGGTTCTCTTCAGGATAGCCAGCGCGCAGGTCGCGAAAGCGGCAGCAACGAAACCCCAGAGCAGTAGGCCTGCCGTGTAGCCCCCGTCGGGCACTTCGGGGAGGCTCATGAGGAAGCCTGTGACGGCGTACGCTATAGACTCGAAGATGTTTATGGGGATGCCCTCCAGGCCGGTGAAGAGACCGGCTCTGCTCTCACCTCTCTGCGTCTCGTACCAGTGGGCCAGGTCTGCCACTACAGCATAGGGGAAGAGGACGTAGGCTGAGACTGCTATCGCTCCTACAGCGACTATCAGGTACCCTAAAGCTATCCTGAGAGCTCCGCTCACAAAGTGCGGAAGCGGTACGAGCATGAACACGAGGATCAGCAGGAGGATCGCTCGCGAGAGAGCGTACCCCTTCCCCCTCTGCTTCGCCACCCTGCCCCAGAGCGGGAACGCGCCCGCGACGAACAGCACTAGGACTAGACCGAAGGAAGCCGCGGCGAGCGAGTGCTCTACGCCTATAACTTTCTCGATGTAGGCGATCACCGTAACCACGAGCATGTGCTGGGCAGCCGACATGAAGCCTCTGACCCCCAACCACTTCACGTACTCCCTGTACTTCACCACCTCCTTGAAGTCCTTGAGCACGTTGAGCCTAACCTCGGTTCTCCTCTCGACGGGGATTAAAATTACGGGAGGTGTGAAGAGAGCGATGAGAACCAAGCTGTATGCTCCGATCAGCGGCATGAAGAAGCCCATCGCGACAAGCATCTTCGCGAGGAAGCCGGTCACTGTGCTGACAACGTTCCCGAATATGTTCGCGAGATTCTGGACCATCGAGATATCTACTCTCTCCGCCGGCTCGCTGATCTCGGCCAGCCAGGCCTGGTACGGCGTTAGAAGCCAAGCGTAGAAGAAGTGGAAGAGCGCGCTCGTTGCTACTCCCCACAGCAGTATTAGCGTGTACTCCCCTGCCGGGAGAAAGTATATCGGCGTGAAGTGCAGGAAGCCTGAGAGAGCTAGCGCTGGAGCACCTGTGGCGATGAAAGGTTTCCTCTTCCCCCACCTCGTCCAAATGCTGTCGCTCAGATACCCTACCACTATGCTGGCCAGTATGATCGTCATCTTGCCTGCTACGCCGATGAGCCCCGCGTCGACTGGCCTAAGCTGGAAAACCTGCCAGTAGATGTAGAAGCTCGCGAAATCGTATAGCCCCATGAAGATCGTCGAGCCGAAGCGGGCGAAACCGTACCCCCAGCGCTGCAGCCTCGTTAACACGTTTATAGGTGTGCGCCGAAAACAAAATTAATTTTTTTATTTCAGCATGCAGACCTGATGGGAAGCCCCACGGTGCTTCGCGGCTTCCACGGGAAAAAAGAAAAACGTAACCTTTTAGGGAGTATAATCTGGTGGTTAGGTGAGAGCGGGGAAAGCCGTCCTTTTAGCAGCGGGGCTAGGTACGCGCCTAGTGCCCTTCTCTAAGGAGATCCCGAAGGAGATGCTTCCGATCCCCCTTCGCGAAGGCGATCACACGTACCCTAAACCCATCATCCAGGTAGTTTACGAGCAGTTGTACGACGCGGGGGTGAGGAACTTCTGCCTTGTCGTAGGGCGCGGGAAGAGGGCTATCGAGGACCACTTCACGCCGGACTGGGGTTTCGTGGAGTACCTTGAGAGAAACGGTAAGCACGTGCAAGCTCAAGCGCTGAAGAAGTTTTACGAGAAGATTGAGAGCTCGTTCATCGCGTGGGTCAACCAGCCTATCCCTAAGGGAACTGCCCACGCAGTCCTCATGGCGAAGGGCTTCGTCGGCGACGACTACTTCGTAGCCGCAGCTGCGGACAACGTCTTCGTGGGTGAAAACGTGTTCGCAGCAGCTCTCGAGGTTCACGAGCGCTTCTCGAAACCTGTAGTAACCGCGAAGAGAGTCGACGACCCTAAGCGCTACGGGATTGTGGTGGGCGAGCCCCTCGGTGGCCCCCTCTACCGAGTCAGGGAGATCATTGAGAAGCCGGAGAGGCCCCCCTCCAACCTGGCTAACGCGTCCCTCTACATCCTCCCGCCAGAGATCTTCCGCGCCATTGAAAGGACAACTACAAGCAAGCGGGGAGAGATCGAGCTGCCCGACGCGATAAAGCTGCTCATAGATGAGGGCTTCGAGTTTATCGCCTACGAGGCTCAGGCGGAGTGGATAGATGTGGGCAGCTGGGAGTCCTACACTAGGGCAGTGATGCTGATGCTGAAGTAGAGCTCCCGTGCGGCGCGCTCCGCGCGGAGAGCTGAAAATATCTAGAAGCTGAAGGTTCTGCGGAGATGTGTCCACTAGGTCTTCCAGGGCTGGGGAAATCCTCCTAGTGCTCGAGGCCGCTTTCGGCGGCTTCTACGTTTCGATAGCTCGCGCACTCTTCGTGCCGATGCTGACCTACAGTGGCTACCCGCTCGAGCTTCTCTCGATGGTGATCCTGCCGACGGGATTTGCCGGAGCTGTTCTGTCGCTCTACATATACCGCCACAGCGGTTTCGTGTCCTCGAAGTTCAAGCCTCTCCTGTTCACCTCCCACATCGGTGAGCGCCTGCTCTGGGTCCTGCCGCCTTTCCTCTTAGCCTCACCGGCCGCAGAGTCCATCGTGTACATGCTCGGCAACCTAGCAGCCCTTACCACGGGCCTCCTGCTGAGTGCGCTGATCTTCCTGTACTTCCCCGAGAGGGATGTGGTCAGGGTGGCTGTGAGCCGCTCAGCTTCAGGAGCTGCGGCTTCGCTTCTGGGCTCGCTGTACATGACTTACCTTCCGACCGTGATGCCGGCTCCCGACGTCTACTACGTGCTTTACCTTTCAGCGTTTGCAGCCGGTGTCATAAGCTCCATCTCTCTGGCACTGGTTCCCAATATCCCCTCAAGCATCCCGGAGCCTGGAGGTGCTCTCCCGGAGGAGGTTGCCGTGAAGAGCGGTAACGCTTTCCTCGTGCTTATGCTGATGACCGCTGGAGGAAACTTAGTCGGCATTGCGTGGAGCCCCCTGCTAAAGGCCCTAAACGCCCCCCTCTACATCCCGTTGGCCTTATCCTTGGCGGGGAACCTCGGAGCTCTCCTAGGCTCTTATGCCTGGAGAGGGTACAGATCCTACCTGGCTGCGATGCTGGTAAATTCTCTCTTCACAGCACTCGTACCCTTCTTCAGCCAGCCTGAAGCACACCCGCTCCTATCCTTCGCGATGTCCGCTACATTCATGGGCGCGAACCTCCTCGGAATGCAGCTCTTCGCGCAGCTCAGCGGTAGAATGGGCAGGGTTAAAGCCTCGGTTTTCCAGACTTCCTCCAACTACGTGGGTTTACTGCTCGCAGCTTCTCTCTCCACTCTGCTCCCGATGAGCCCTCAGGCAGCCTTGCTGGCTGCAGCCCTTATCAAGCTTTTAGGAGTGGTCGTGGCGGCTATCGCGATACCGGAGACCGCTATCGTGAAGGGTAGGAGGGTCTACGAGTACAGCAGGCTGGTGTACTCGACCAGCCTCTACGGTTTCACCTTCACGGTTCAGGCTTCTAGAGAGTTCCTGAAGACCATGCTGGAGATGCTGGCGACAGTGGCTCTAATCGTCCTAATATACGTGGTTCATCGGCTCAGCACTTTCCTGGCCGGAGCTTAGACAGCACTTTAAGAGCGAGCAAAATAAAGCGCTGTTACCGTCAGGGGTTGGTGCGCATGTACCCAGACCTGGTGAGTCTGCTCTTAGGTCTCCTGTCCGAGATCGCTGCCCTCCTCCCGAAGGTTCTGCTGGGCGTCGGAGCCTTCTTCCTGGCGTTCTTCGTGGTAAGGCTGCTGCACAGAGCGGTTAAGGTTCTCGTCGCGGCCGGGGGTATCGAGGATAAGCTCCGCGAAATAATACCTGGCGGGATGAAGATCCCACTGGCCTCGCTTATCTCCTTTATCCTCGGTGCGATGATCCTCGTCTCGGTAGCTTCTCTAGTCATCAGGCTTTTCATCCCCGAGTACACAGCTGCCTACAGGTCATTCGTCGACCTGCTCGCTAGGCTGGGCAGCGTCGCCGCCCTCACGCTCATCTCGGTAGTGGTGGTGGATACCTTCGCGAAGTCGATGGGTCTTGAGAGGAAGACCGAGAGGTTCTTCACGATGCTGCTCTCTCTGCTTATCGTCATGCTGGCTATCGACCTCGCAGCTCTAAGCCCCGAGGTGAAGCAGGCTCTGACCTTCGGCCTTGCGATCGGCGTCGGCTTGCTGATAGGTGCCTTCGCGCTCTGGGCTTTCTTCGGCGACTACATAGAGAAAGTTCTCGCGAGGCATACCGGGTGAAGCTATGCTGAGTGAGCTGCTCATCTTGCTGTTCTTCGCACCCATACTGCTCACCACCGCCTACTACCTAGTCATCTTCGCGGCTGCTGCGAGGAGGAAGGCCGCACCGGGAGACAGCGGGAGCGCAGGTGGCAGCTGCACCTTGGAGCTGCTGATCCCCGTAAAGAGCGAGCCGGTGAACATAGTCTCCAGGACCGTGCACCACGCGCTTTCAGCGCTAGGGAGAAGCTGCGCGCGAAGCATCACCGTGCTTTCGGACGACGATCCTCCGGCAGCGGAGGAGTTGAAGAAGGCGGCTAGCGACCCCCGGGTCAGGGTTCTCCGCAGGGATGAGCCGCGGGGAGGTCGCACCGGAGCGCTCGACGAGTATTTCCTCCACCATGCGAAGTCGGAGTACGTGCTCGTGCTCGACGCGGACGCGATCATCGGCGAGAAAGCTCTCGAAGAGGTTTGCCGCCGTGCTGACGGCTGCACAACGCTAATTCTACCCTGGAGGGCTTACTACGAGGAGAGAACGAGGGTTGCGGAGACGATGAAGTTCATCACGGATATGGGCACGATAGTCCTCTACCTGATGAGGAGCAGGGCAGGCTTCTTCGCTTTTCCCCTAGGCTCGGGCACGGCTTTCCCCACCAAGGTGATTCGCGAGGTAGGCGGATGGGGTCCCGGTATCGTGCAGGATGATATTCACATCGGTGTTAAGCTAGCACTGGCCGGCTACACCACTAAGGTTATCGAAAGCGCCTCGCTAGGCATCCTCGTACCTTCCAAGTTTCAGTCGCTGAAGAAGCAGCAGCGCAGGTGGGCCTACGGTACCAGCGAAGTCCTATCCAGGAGCCTCCTCCCGCTGCTCAGAGCAAAAAGAATGCCTTTCTGGAAGCGTATAGAGATGATCATGTACATGTCGCAGCCGCTGCAGACCGTCCCGCTCTTCTCAGCTTTCATCCTGGCACCTGTAGTGGCTGCTCTAGAGCCGGGTGTTCCCCTCAGGTTCGTGCTCCCCGAAGTCCTCGGCTTATCTCTCGCTACAGCTTTCCTAGTAGCCATCTACGTTTACCTCTTCAGGAAGCTCTCAGGAGTATCTGCCAAGGCTGGTGAGGTGCTCGCCAACATCGGCAGGTTCGCAGCCATACTGACTGTCCTCTCGCCTATCCTCTCGGTTAGCGCTCTGAGGGGGCTGGCCAGGGCGGGAATGCCTTTCGAAGTGACCCCGAAAGGCGAGAAGGAGAAAGCTCTTCGTGGGGATAGCCTGCCTATGGTGGAAGCTCTCTACGCGTCGGCGAGCGCATCCTTATCTCTAGCTCTAGGCAACGCGGCAGCGACCCTAGTCTCACTTGCACTTCTGGCAGCAGCCCTCTACGCTCTGGCTAGACTAAGGTAGCACGACCGCCTCAGGTGGAGGCCACATCGCGAGGATGAGGAGGCGCGGCACCGTGATGCTTCTAGCGCTGCTCGCTCCTCGCAGAAGTAGATCAAGGAGCGTCAGGGGACGGGGCTTTAGCTCAACCACCGGCGCGTCTGGCGGCAAGCCGGCGAGCTCGCGCGCCCTTCTGAGGGCTTCCTCGTAGTCTGCTACACCGTCTACCAGCCCCACGGCCACCGCTTCCTTTGGGGCGAAAGGCCGCCCTGTGAACACCTCGGGGTCCACGCTACCCCTGTACGCGACTACCTTTTCCTTGAACAGCTGGAAGTACTCGTCTACTATGCCCTCCATGACTTTCACTTCCTCCTCGCTCATCTCGCGGTAGAGCGAGCCGATGTCTTTCATAGAGCCCGACTTGATCGTGTACACCGTCACCCCGAGCTTGCCGAGCAGCTGCTCAGCCACGAGAACGGTTGTGTAAACTCCCACAGAGCCCACCAGGCTCGCGGGGCTAGCGTATATCCTCTTCGCGGGGAGCGCTGCGAGGTACGCGCCGCTGGTCATGAGGTTTCTCGCGTACGCTACGACGGTTTTCCTCTCTGAGAGCTCGCGAACCGCCTCGAAAAGGTCGTAGGAAGCGGCTACTGTCCCACCCGGGCTGTCGAAAACCAGGATGACGGCCCCGGCCATCGGGTCGTCCCGAGCCTGCCTGATGAGCCTTATGTACTCTTCTACACCTACCGTCGCTCCCAGGAGAGCTGTGGAGGAGTAGTCGAGCGCTCCAGTAACCCTTATCTCGGCAACGTAAAGCGCTGAAACCGGTCTAGGCGTGCGGGCGATGAAGAGAGCGATACCCACCGCGACGCTGAGTAGGATGAGGATTAGGGGTAGCTTTCTCCAGAGCTTCTGACCCAGGCTGGGTACCTGCATAGTAAGAAAGTTCTCGGCGGCGGCTTTATTACTTTCCTCTCCGGCTGGGCTTTCGGCCCCGAATGGTTAAGCATTACGACGTGATAGCTTTCGGCACCGGCTCGGCGATGAACATAGTTTCAGCTCTGCTCGAGGAGGGGTCGAGGAAGAAGGTAGCGGTTATCGAGAACAGCATGGTGGGCGGTATCTGCCTCACCAGAGGCTGCATACCTTCGAAGATGCTCCTCGAGGTGGCGAGGAACATCAGGAGGATAAGGGAGGCTGGAAAGTTCGGCATCAAGGTTACGCTCGAGCCCGTAGACTTCACCTGGACTATGGAGAGAGTGTGGCGCCGGATCTCGGAGGAGAGCAGGATGATCGAGCGGTCGCTCGAGCGGCACCCTCTCATCGACCTCTACAAGGTCACAGGGGCTTTCATCGGCGACTACACGGTGGACGTGGGCGGGAAGGAGATAGAGGGGGATACTGTGCTGCTCTGCCTGGGGTCGAGGCCCGCCATCCCAAAAGTGCCGGGAATAGAGGAGGTCAAGTACTACACGTCGGATACCTTCTTCCGCGAATTGAGGAAGCTGCCTCGGCGGACTGTCGTCGTGGGCGGGGGCTTCGTCGGCCTGGAGCTCGGCTTCTTCCTCGCTATGATGGGGAGCCAGGTGACGGTCCTCCAGAGGAGGGACAGGATTCTGCCTGAGGAGGAGCCTGAAATCTCGGAGTTCTTGAGGCAGGACCTCTCACGCTACATGGATATACGGGTAAACCACGAGGTAGTCGAGTTCAGGAAGAGCGGCGAGCGCCAAGTCGTTGTCGCCGAGAACAAGCTGACCGGTGAGAACGTCGAGTTCGATGCAGACCTGATCCTCATAGCTAGCGGTAGAGCGTCCAACAGCGACATCACGCGAGTCGAGAAAACAGGGGTGAGGGTCGACCCGAAAGGCTGGATCATGGTAGACGAGTATTTGAGAACGACGAAGGAGGGGATATGGGCTTTCGGCGACGCGACAGGCAAGCTGATGTTCAAGCACAAAGCTAACTACGAGAGCATCATCGTCTACAGGAACGCTTTCCTCGGCGAGCAGGTCAAGGCCGACTACCACGCGGTTCCTCATGCAGTGTTCACCGAACCTGAAGTCGCGAGCGTAGGGATGAAGGAGGAGGAAGCGGTGAAGAAGCACGATATCCTCGTAGGCATAGCCGCCTACGGAGAGACGGCTAAGGGGGAGGCGATGATGGCGGAAGACTACTTCGTGAAAGTGATTCTAGAGCGGGAGAGCCTGAGAATACTGGGCGCCCACATCATAGGACCCGAGGCGTCAATCCTTATCCAGGAAATCGTAAACTTAATGTACTCTCACGGCACTGCCGAGCCGATCTACCGCGGAATGCACATCCATCCAGCTCTCTCGGAAGTTGTCGAGAGAGCGTTCTACCACCTGCACGAACCGGAGGATTGGAAAAGGCACATTCATCATGCGCACTAACTTTTCTTTGGAAATATTTTAGAAAGCTGTTAAGGTAAAAAAGTGGTATTTGATATCTTTCCTATCCTTCGACCCGCACCGCTCCGTACCAGGGCGTCCACTTCCCCCAGCCGGGGATATGACCAAAGACCGCGTTGACACCTATGAAGAGCGCGATTATTCCGGCGACCACCAGGAAGGCTATAGCGAGGTACGCGAGGGTCTTGCTCTTCTTGTAGAAGAACACCGGGGATAGCAGGACTGAGAGGCCTGTGAGGAAGTACATCAGGAATGTTAGCTCAGGTGTTCTCGTTAGCCTGTACGTCAGGATTCCGAGGCCGTGTGCAATCGGGATAATGCCGAGAAACGCGAAGCCTAGGCTCGTGTACATAAGCTCTATCCGCATTAACAGGGATAAGCCTAAGACCAGGCAGGCTACGCCGAAAATCGCCCAGGGATCCATGAGGACGATGTTGTAGGGACCTGGGAACGGCCAGGTGATCGTAGCCCACACGCCAGTAGCGAGTGCGTAAACTCCTACGGCTAGGTAGTAGGCTCCGAAGCCGCGGTCTAGCTTCTCTTTCTCTGCTAGCGGCTTGACGAGGCTGAAGAACAGGTACACAGCTGAGGCGAAAAGCGTGGCGGCGAGCAGCATAAGCCAGGTGTCAAGGGGGTCCACGACGAGAAGCCGTTGTTGGTACAGCGTGTCGACGAGGGTCTGCTGCTGCAGCATCGTGGTATATAACGATGCAGAGGCATATAAAAACACATATGTCGAATTATGAATACTTCTTTCTTTTCATCGCTACTACGTTATTACTACGTCATGAATAATGTAATACATTGCCTAGATACCGAGTAGAGTTTCCATACCTCTGTGTGGGATGCATCCTGCAAGATACCTCTTCCTTTGCGTGAGGAAACCGCAAACGCTTTTTACGGTCTTTTTCTTTAAGTTTCGATGGGAGATGAAGGCAGCAGTTCTGGTAGAGGATTTGTTCGACGAGAGAGAGCTCATATTCCCCCTTTACAGGTTGAAGGAGCTCGGCTTCCAGGTCGACGTCGTGGGGCCTGAGGTCAGGGAGTACCGCGGCAAGGTAGGCTTAACTGTCAAGGCGGATAGAGACGCGCAGAGCGCGCTCCGCGAGGAGTACAGCGTGCTCTGGATACCTGGCGGCTACGCTCCCGATAGGCTCAGGCGGAGCCGCGCGATACTAGAGCTTGTGAAGAAGGTTGCGGAGAAGGGCGTGGTTGCGGCGGTGTGCCATGCGCCCTGGGTGCTGATCTCTGCAGGGCTCGTGAAGGGTCGCAGGATCTCCGCTTTCTTTTCGATCCACGACGATTTGCGGAACGCTGGAGCGCTCGTCGTCGACGAGCCGTACGTGCGCGACGGCAATATAATCACGGGCACTGACCCGGAAGCGATGCCGGGGATGTTCAAGCTGCTGGTGGAAGCCTTGAAGGAAAGAGGGCTTCTAGCCTAGCGCTTTCACATGCCCGCAAACCGGGCAGTTCTCCCTCTTCTTTACGTTGATCACGTCGAAAGAGCCCTGCACCCCGTCGAATATGAGCAGCTTACCTGCTAAGGGCTGCCCATAGCCCGTGATGAGCTTCACTGCCTCCAGTGCTTCGAGTGTGCCGAGGACGCCCGGTGTAGGGCCAGCTACGGGGAACGTTTTCTCCTCGGGCGGGTCCTCGGGCAGCAGGCAGCGCAGGCATGCGCTTTCACCAGGCTTCACGACCATGAGCTGCCCGTAAAGCCCCCTGACCGCCGCGTGAACCAGAGGCTTGCCCAGCTTCACGCACGCCTCGTTTAGGAGGAACCTGGTCTTCCAGTTATCGAGGCAGTCCACCACGACATCTGCCTCCGCTACTAGCTGCTCGGCTCGCTCGAGCGTTTCGAGCTTCCCGAAGACCTGAACGACTTTCACGTGAGGGTTCAGCTCGCTTAGCTTGCTCGCCGCGCTGGACACTTTTTCCCTACCGATGTCGGGTGTCCAGTGCAGCACCTGCCTGTTGAGGTTGCTGAGCTCAACCTTCTCGGAATCCACGAGGATGATTCTACCCACGCCTGCAGCCGCCAGGTACATCGCAGCTGGAGAGCCGAGCCCGCCCACCCCCACGACGAGCACCGTGGAAGACTTCAGCTTCTTCTGGGCTTCCAGCCCCCACACTCTAAGCTGCCTGTCGTACCTCTCAACCTCCTCCGGGGTTAAGTCCACCATCCTCCCACCTCGAGGGCTGTCGCCCACCCACCGGCGCGCCGCTTCATTCTCGGCCTGGAGCCGCGTCGCGGCGTGTGCGTAGGGTGGGCGAGTCAGGCTACCTACCTCAGATCACCTTTCACGCCAAGGGGAACGCTCATCACTCCAGACTTGTATACGCGTTAGCCGTTTTAAGCTATCGCGCCTATCGGGCTTGTGAAAGCGTTCGCAGTTGTAGGCTTCAAAGACTCTGGGAAAACAACGCTTGCGGAGAAGCTGGTCGGGATCCTGGCCTCGCGGGGCTACCGGGTAGCGGCGGTGAAGCACGCTCACAGCGGGCTGAACTTGCAGGGCGACTCTGCCAGGCTCTTCGCCGCTGGCGCTGAGCGGGTGATAGCGCTGTCTGAGAACGCCTCAGAGGTGATCGCCGGGAGCTTGAGCCTAGAGGAGGCTCTGGCAGCGCTGAGAGCTTACGACTTCGTGGTTGTGGAGGGCTTTAAGGAGCGCTTCCCGGGGGTAAGGGTCGCGGTTGCTAGGAGCCGGGAGGAGCTGGAGAAGCTGCAGAGCCCGCTGCTGGTCGCCGCCTACTCGGCAGCTGAGCTGGGGGGTGCTAGCGTTCCCGTCTTCAAGCCTGGGGAGGAGGAGCGGCTGGCCGACTTGCTTACCGAGAAGGCTTTCGAGCCGCCTGCCGGGCTTAACTGCGGTTTCTGCGGGTTTAGCAGCTGTATCGAGTTCGCTCGTGCTGTAGCAAAGGGCGAGGTTTCGCCCTCGGGCTGCCGGGTGCTAGCTTCGAGAGTCAAGCTCGTCGTCGACGGTAAAGCAGTCGAGCTCAACCCCTTCGTGCAGGACGTAATAAGGAACGTGGTCAGAGCCCTGGTTTCCACGCTGAAGGGGGTTGGAGAGAGGCCGGGTAGAGTGGAGCTCGTGCTTATAGATTAGTGCCGCGAAGTTTTTGTCCACGCAGTGCCGGTGAAGCCTCGATGGAAACAACGCTCGTGGGGAGCTTCCCCCTTGAGCCGAAGAGGGAGAACCTAGCCCGCGCGTTAGAAGATCAAGCGGAGCTCGGCGTAACGTACCCCGTCCTGCCGCAGCTGAGGGATTTTGTGCTGATGTACGTTGAGCCCCTCGTCGCTAAGGGGGTTCTCAGCCTCGAGCACACGGGCTACGTGCTCCGCGGCGATCCTCTCAGCGTGGAGCCCGAGGTGCCTGAGGATCTCGTCGAGGCGGCGGATATAGCGGCGGATCTGGGGCTCCGGTACCGTGTCCCCTTCACAGGCCCTTTCACTATCGCGTCGCGGATAGCTCTCCCCGGGGGGAAGCCCGGGGATATCATGTCCTCTGTCCTTTCCTCCCGGGAGGCTCTGGAGCCCCTGCTCGAGTACGTGCGCGGGATGGCGCGTGAAGTCTACTCCAGTCTTCGCGGTTACATCTACTGTGTCGACGAGCCTGTGCTCTCCGTAATCGTCGGGTCGAGAAGCGTGCTCTTCGGGTACTCTCCAGGAGAGCTCGCGGAAACCCTCGATAGCGTGCTCGAGCAGCTTAAAGCGCCTATGAAGGGAGTTCACGTCTGCGCGAGGCTGCCGCCCCTCCTGAAGAGGATGCTGCTCAGCCTTCGCTACGCGAATTTCCTGGATCACGAGCACAGTGATGTCCCGGAGAACAGGGCTTACTACACGAGGGACGAGCTGGCGGGCAGCGGTAAGGCTCTCGGTTTCGGTGTAGTGTCGTCGAAGAACCCGAGGGTGGAGAGGCGCGAGGATGTCGAGAAGCTTGCACGGGAAGCTGTTGAGCGCTACGGGGAGCGCCTAGCTTTCCTCAAGCCTGACTGCGGCTTCGGCGGGCTCAGGGGCTACCTCAAGGGGAGGGAGTACGAGGAGGTTGTGCTGAGGAAGATACGGGTTTTGGTAGAAGTGGCCTCTGAGCTCAAGGTGTAATGCTTGCCCTTAGAGCTGCTCAGGCTGCCTGAACCCGTGCCCTGCACTATAGTCAGGAGGAGGAACCGCTTCGTCGTCGAGGTCCAGGTAGCTGGCAGCGTGAGAGCTGCTAGCATCAACAACACGGGCAGGCTCCTCGACTACGTGGCCCAGGGTAGGCTGGGCTTCTGCTTCCCGAGGAGTGGTGGGCGGACGGATTACCGCCTCTTCGCGGTAGCGGAGGGTGAGGCAGCCGCCCTGATAGATACTCAGATGCAGATGAAAGCCTTCGAGTCCCTGCTGGGCCTGAAGGGAACAGTGTGGGAGCGTTGCCGCTTGCTCTCCAGGAGCCCCAGGGTCGGCGACTCGACGCTCGACTACCTTCTATCCTGCGGTGGCGACGAGATTTACACGGAGCTGAAGAGCGCAGTGCTTCGCGAAGGGCCTTACGCGATGTATCCGGACTGTCCGACGCTCAGAGGCAGGAGGCATATAAGAGAGCTGACCGAGCTTGCTAGGAGCGGCTGGAGAGCGCTCATCGTGTTCATCGCAGCGGCTCCCGGAGTCTCGGCGTTCAAGCCCTACGAGAGAGGCGACCCGGAGGTGGCGAGGCTCCTAAGGCAAGCTAAAGAGTCGGGAGTGCTGCTGAGAGCCGTGTCCATGCACTACGACCCCGCTCTCTCCGCAGTTGTCCTCGATAACCCCTCCTTACAGGTGCTTGTGTAGAGCTCTTCTTCAGCTTCTAGTCCCGCAGCCTGGGTCCCGCGCCGGTGCTCATCTCCCCCTTTGGCCGTTGCGGGCCTCTGGGGCCCGCCCTGCGGCCTCCTCGCGGGAGACCGGGGCGGGTCATGGGGTCGGCCGCCGCCCTTGGCGGTGGCCTACACCCCCTCCTTTCAGCGCCCCGTCGCCGGGGCGCATCCCCGGAGGGGGACCTCCCGGTTGGTAGCGGGGGTGGACCCTCGATCCCGCGCGCGGAGCACCCGGGCACCAGCGCCGAAGCGGCGAGGTCCCGGGAAGCGGGGCTCCGTGTGGGGCGGTTGTGTAGAATTCTTTAAGGGGGCTACTTATTGCTTGTGTGGGGTTTTTCGCTGCTAGCGGGTTTAGCTAGCTGTAGGGTTTGAGCGGTGGGGGGCTGCTGATTGTTGAAGGTTTTGGGTTGCTCGGCGGGAGGATGGCTGTCTACCCGGAGGGCAGGGTGCTGGTGATCAGCGGGGACAGGACGATAGCGGCGGAAACAGCGCTGCCGGTGAGGGCGGAGCGGGCTTTCAGCGTCGACTGCAGGGAGGTGCCCGGCGACGTTGTGGCGGCGGAGGTGAGGAGCGAGGGGGTGCTGGTGGTGAGGACGAGGGAGGGTGAGGAGCTCGTCCTCGGCGGTGAGGGGCTGGAGGCGCTTAAGCTCCCGCCTGCCGAGAAGTGGTGCGATTTCCCGTGCGGGGTGCTTGAAAAAGCTGCTAGAGCAATGGAGGGGGAGTGGGGTTTCGCGGGACTCGAGCTGGAGGGCGACTTGCTGACGGTGAGCTTCAACGGCTTGAGGTGGAGGGCGGTGCTGGGAGGCTGCAGCTGCAGCTTCAAAGCGGAGGTGAACGTGCACACGCTGAGGAAGATCCACGAGGTCTTCAGAGCCGCGGGGCTGAAGCCGGTGAGCGTAGCGTTCAACACCCTGGGGCGCACGGTGCTGATGAGGCTGAGGGGTGGGTGGCTCACCGTGTACACGGCTTTCGCCACGGGGTGAGTGGTGTGGAGAGGCTGGCGAGCGGCGAGGGCATGAGGGAGCTGCGTGAAGCTGGGGAGAAAGGCGGTATACTCCCCGGGGCATCGAGCCTAGAGGACGCCTACTGTGCTGCGGATCAGGCTACTGAGCGTAGAACTCCCTCACTGTAGCTGTGCTGCCTAGAGCTTTAGCGATGCTGTAGGCTCCCGAGAGAAGCAGCCCGGATGCAGCGGTGAGCGCGAAGAAGGGTGCACGAGGTATCGTGGAGAGTACTGCGAGGGCGATGGCTACCGACACTGCGCCGGCGATGCCCGCAACAACTCTGAACCTCGTCTCTTTCGGCACCTCCGCGTAAATGATTCTCGATGTTCCCGCCTCGGCTACGAACACGTGCCTGCGCGGGCCGTACACGTACTCGCAGATGTAAACAGGGACGTGGACGAGCCTCCTCTCGAAAGTTTTCTTCTCTACTAGCTTCGCAGCAGCTTGCTTGCCGAACCTTCGGGACAACCTGCGCGCAACCTCCTCCTCCGCCCTGCGCTCAGCGGCTCTATCTGCCTCCTCAGGAGGAATATCGGGGTTCAGGAGCACTCCTCCTCTCTGCTGCACGTAGCGGTAGCTGAAGTAAACCTTCCCCGCGGGGCTGAGCGTTAGCCGGCCGAGAGCGCTCTCCAGATCGCGCCTGAGCCCGGGTACGGAGACGATGGCTGTAGCGGTCTCTTCGCCTGCCTCCTCGGCGAAGCCCCGGGGGACTATACTCTCGGGAAGTATAGCCAGCGGTCTTAAGCGCACGTAGCTGCTCCCGCCCTGCACCGTGTACGCGAACACTCCGCTGATCTCGTAGAGCCAGTACGGGTGGAACTCTAAACGGCACCTAGATATCGTCGCTGAGGCGAAGAAATCGTTTGGCGTCTCGGGCATGCGGAGAGCCCACTGCGCGAAGATCTTGAACACCTCTCCAGGCTCGTAATTTATGCGCTCCATGAGGTGGTCGCCCACGCTTCCCTGTCTGGAGAAAGCTGTCCCGCAGCTAGGGCAGGTGAGGACGGATTCTCCTCTCCACTCGACCTCAGTCCCGCAGTAAGGGCACGGTAGCCTCCTCTCCGCGCTCACTTTCTCACCCTTCTCGCAGGCTTGTACGCGGTCCGAACCAGGAAGTAGACGCCGGCTAGCCCAAAGAAGAAGATTAGGATCGCAAGCTCGCCGAGCCCTACGCTCGTAAACGACTCTACCGCGGCCCCGGTCGCCAGGGAGAGTGCCCAGGATCCTGCTAGCGCCGCGGCGCGCCTCATGTTCGATAGGGGTGCCTCCGCAACTCTCGATGAGGCTTCGGGGCCCACAGCGGCACCTGCGAATAGGCCTTCAGGCCTGCGGTAAGTGAAGTACCAGTAGGGGACGAAGACCAGATGAATCCACTCCACGTTCACTTTCGGGTTGAACTCGTTCAGCACCACATCCTCAACGCTGC
The DNA here is from genome assembly GCA_038741495.1 of Thermofilum sp. Classification (NCBI taxonomy): domain Archaea; kingdom Thermoproteati; phylum Thermoproteota; class Thermoprotei; order Thermofilales; family Thermofilaceae; genus Thermofilum; species Thermofilum sp. The sequence continues at coordinate 400,133 of JAVYKX010000001.1, forward strand.
CGGGAGCCCTCGCCCTAGCTTCGGCTTTCGCTTTCTCAGCCAGGTTATCCTCGATCGTGTCGACCACTATGCTTGCAGCCCCCTCCTTCCCGATCTCCGGCGCCAGGATGAAGCCCGCCAGAGGCTTCGCTTCCTCGGCTGACAGCTCCTTCGGCTTGCTCAGCGCCCACGCGCTCCTGACCCACTCGGTGATCTCCTCCGCTCCGAAAATCTCCGCGTTGAGCCTAGCTATCACGGGCTCGATAGTTTTCGCGCTCACGGTTCCCGAGACACTCATCCTCCTACGCTCGCTGACCGTCTGCTTCCCATGCTGGCGGGTCACAACGTACGTCACGGTTGCTCTGTAGCTCGCCGCCCCCTCAGCGCCTGCAACCCACACAGGGACGTACCTCAGCTCCGCTGAAACAAGAGTTCCGCCGAGCCTGCCTGCAAGCCTCTCTACCGCGCTTCGCGGAGCTGGAGGCCAAGCGAGGATCTTCAAGACTCTCCCGTAAACGTCGCCCGCCCACCCACAGTAGGGACACACGTAGACTACTGTTTCCGGGCTGAGTTGGAGCGATGCCGCGCACTGGGGGCAGCGGAGCGAGACTGTGATCTCCAGCTCCTCGACGGGGAAGCCTATCTCCCTAAGCTTCCTCGAGAGGTCCAGCCGAATCCTGTCCCCGTGGAGCTCCGCGAAGTCTCTCCTCCCCAGCTCGTAGAGGAGGCTTGTCAGCACCTGCTCGAGCCCCGGCCGGGCAGGCCTAGCTGCAGCCGAGAGGTACACTAGCCTGCCGTCCCGCGTGGTGAGGGATACGAAAGCTGTCGCTGCTTGGCTTAAACCGCTAGGCGCCTGGCTCAGAGCCCCCACCCCTTCGGGCCTCCCTCGACGAGCCGTAAGCCGGCTTGCATAACCAATCCTGTGCTCTCTAACTAAAAACGGTTACTATTTTCCCGGGCGCCTCCGCTAGTTAGCGAGCATTGACCGGATAAAGCCCGCGTACGTTTTTCTCATGCTCTCGAGGAGCGCTGGATCCAGCCTCCCGTGAGGCGTGGGAGTCTCGAAGATCCGCTGGGGGAAGCTGACGTGGTCCGGGTCGAAGCCTAGCTCCACTTTGAGCCTGTACTTCTCGCGGTATATCTTCCGCCCGATCTCCGCGAGGTCGGAGGGGCTGAGGTCGTACCCCGCGATCTTGAGGGCTTCTGACACGACTTCGGGCTTGTAGACCTCGCGGGCGAACAGGCACACGACGAGGCTGGTCAGCACCTGCCTCCAGGCTTCCTCTTCGACCAGCTTCTGCACGAGCTCTTCGGGCTGAGGAGTCTTCCCTATTGTTTTCTGGTCGAGAGAGTAGCCAGCGCTGTCCAGGTGGCTGTGCCTTAAACCGAACGCGTAGTTCAGGTACGCTGCAGGGCCGGTGTGGTAGCCGGCCATCTCGTTCCCCCCGAAGGCTAGGGCGAACTCCCCCCCACCGTACTTCTCCGACGCGTGCGCCACCCCTCTCGCCAGCGCTTTGTAGAGCTCTGTCGGCTGCTCGACGATATTCTTCACGGCCTCGATGTAGGCGCTGTAGTCACCCCAGCGCAGCTCGACTCCCGCCAGGTCCTCCCTCGAGATCAACCCCTTCTCGTAAGCCTCCGTCGCCCACGCCAGCACTACGCCTGTGCTCATCGCGTCGAGGCCGTAAGCCTCGACCACGTCCAGCAAGCGCAGCATACCCTCAGGTTCTCTAGCCCCGAGCATCGCTCCAAGCGCGTAGATAGGCTCGTAGTCGTAGCCGATGAACGAGGTCTTGAAGAAGAACGGTTCCTCCTCGTAAGGCTCCCTGAGGGCGGCGAGGTGGATGCATGCAACGGGGCAGTGAGCGCAGGAGACTCTCCTGCCCAGGTAGTTCTCGGCAAGGTACTCTCCCGATATCTTATCTGCCGTGTCGAGCCTGCACTGCTTCAGGTTTAGTGAGGGGAGAGCTCCAAGCTCGTTCAGGTGCCTCACGTTCACCGGGGTTCCGATCTCGTGGTATTTCCGCATTAGCGGGCTCTCCGTTATCACCTTGAAGAGCTTGTCGTAAAGCTCCCGGTAAGCTCTCCGGTCAGCCACAGGGAGCGAGCTCTTGCCTGAGATGACGAGAGCTTTCAGCTTCTTGCTGCCGAATACTGCCCCGAGCCCCAGGCGGCCGAAGTGCCTGTAAGTCTCCGTTACGACGCACGCGTAGCTTACCAGCTTCTCGCCGGCTTTACCTATCCTCATTATTGCTCTCAAACCGCTCCCTGGCTCTGCCTCCCTGAGTATCCTGCCCACGGTATGGCTGCTAGTCATCCCCCACAGCGCGCGGGCATCGCGGAAGTAGACCCTCCTCCCGTGGACGGAGACCCAAACGGGGATGTCGCTCGCCCCCTTAATCACGATGGCCCCGTATCCCGCTAGCCTGATGGCGATCGCGCTCCTACCGCCGGCGTGGCTCTCCCCCAAGTTGCCCGTGTGAGGGCTCCTGAACATCGCGACGGTCTTCGAAGCTGTCGGGAATAAGCCGTTGAGCGGCCCCACAGCGAAAACGATAACGTTGTCGGGGCTCAGCGGGTCGGCGCCGCGCGGGAGCTCCTCCTCGAGGAGCTTAGTGGCTACGCCTGTGCCACCGATATACTCCTCGAAGATGTCCCTCCGCTCCTCAACCCAGTACTTCTTGCTGGAGAGATCGATGTAGAGGACGTTTCTAAGCGGGTCGCTGAGCAGCATCCCCCTCACCCCCTTAAGGCCAGTACCCCGTATGGGCAGTAGCCGATGCAGAAGCCGCAATGGACGCAGATTATCGGTTTGTTCATCTCATCGTCCCACATCACGGCTCCTATGGGGCAGGCGCCGCGGCAGTTACCGCAGCCTATGCACTTCGAGGGGTTTAGGATTACTCCCCCGCCAGCTCTCCTCACGAGCGCTCCCGTGGGGCAGGCCGCCGCGCAAGAAGGATCTTCGCAAGCCCTGCAGACGATAACCCTGTACCCGCGCTCCACGCCCCCGATGCTGGAGACGTGGATGGCCGACCTCGATAACCCTCCTTCGCTGAACCTGCGGGAGCAGGCGAACATGCAGGACATGCAGCCCACACACTTCTCAACATCTGTTACGTTGAGCCTAGGCATGCCGGCCAGAAAACCGCGAGGGTAGAATATCTACCTTTCATTATCATATTTGTTCTGAACCGCTGAGCTTTAATACTACACTTTTGCAATTATTGCTTGCATGCAGAGTGACCTGCTTCTCAGAGTAGAGCCTGCTAGGGTAAACACGACCCTCGATGTCATCGCCGAGAGAATGTGGGAGGCCCAGTCCCCGGTAATTCCTGTAGTGGATGAGGAGCAGCGCCTCCTCGGCGTGGTATCCATATTCTCGATACTCAGGACGAGGCTGCAGCCCACCACGAAAGCGAAGTCCGTCGTCGAGAAAGTTCCCGCCGTGGAGGACCCCTCCGATACCCTCGCGGTGGCCAGGCTTTTCGTCAAGACAGGATTCCCCGGACTGCCCGTAGTGCAGGGCGGGAAAGTCGCCGGCGTCATCTCCGCCAGGAGCGTTATCCGAGCCCTCTCGCTGAGAGCGGGCGTCCCGAGCCGGCACCTAGCCTACCCGCTACAGCCTTTAAGCCCCGAGGACACTGTGGAGAAAGCGAGGAAGCTTCTCGCCGATGTCGGGCTTCGGCTCGTGCCTGTTGCAAGTCGGGGGAGGCTTGAGGGGGTGGTTCGCGTCTACGACCTTGCGAGGTTCCTTTACGGGACGCCGCTCCGCAGGGGTAAGCTTGGTGAGGTTGGAGGCGATGCTGAGTACTTTCTTGACCAGCCGGTGAAGAAGGTCATGGTGGAGCCAGGCCGTGTGGTTAGGCTTGACTTGGCGCCGTCCCCGGAGGACATAGCTGAGGGTGCCGTGGTTGTGAACGAAAGGGAGGAGGTTGTGGGCGTGATATCTCCCTACCTTCTCCTCCGCAGGCTCTTCCCGGCCGTGGAGGAGGCGGGGCTCCCGGTGCGGGTCGAGGGTATAGACGAGAAAGTGGATCTGATCGCGCAGAGGCTGATATACAGGAGGTGCGTGGAGGTCGCTAGGGATGTTTCTCGCCGGGCTCGCCTGCTCGAGCTGTCGCTTGTTCTCAAGCCGCGTGATAAGGGCGGTGAGCGTAGAAGGTACGAGGTCTTCGCCACCGTGAAGCTGGACGTGGATATCTTCTCAGCGAAGGCGGAGGCGTGGGACCCGGTTCAGGCAGTGTACGATGCTCTCGACTCTGTTTACAAGAGCTTTTCGAAAGCGAAGGAGAGGCGTAGGGACAGGAAGATAGACTTCGCGCGGTTGAGGAAAACGCTGGGCTTTTAAGCCCTCCGGGGCTTCCCCTCACCGGATGATGAAGTCTCGGGGTGTTTCCGCACCGGTGGGGAGTCAGCGACCCCGTCGCTGACTTCCAGCTAGATTTTTTACGCTCGTTCTGATCTTTTCTCCTGTGGCGCTCGTTTTCCGCAACAGGGAGGAGGCCGGCCGCTTGCTCGGGGAAGCCTTGAAGCGTGAAGGTATTTCTGGGAGCGAGGTCAGGGTGCTTGGTATCCCGCGCGGCGGCGTGATCACCGCTAAGGCTGCGAGCGAGGTTGTGGGCGGCCAGCTCGACGTGATCGTCTCCAGGAAGCTGAGAGCTCCTTTCAACCCAGAGCTCGGCCTGGGTGCTGTCAGCGAGCTGGAGGCTGTATACATCAACTGGGATATCGTGAGGGAGCTAGGCGTAGGCAGAGATTACCTCGATAGAGAGGTGGAGTACCAGCGCGAGGTGGTAAAGCGCTATGTGGAGAAGTTCCGGCTGGGCTCCCCCTTGAGCCTGAGAGGGACTACGGCGGTAGTCGTGGACGACGGGATAGCTACTGGTGCGACGGTGATCGCGGCTTCGATAGCTTGCCGCAACGCGGGCGCTGAGAGAGTTGTGGTTGCAGCCCCCGTAGTGTCGGAGGACGTTGCGCCGATCGTTTCCCGCTACTGTGACAGGCTTGTCTACGTCATCAAGCCGGCCGTACTCTACGCTGTCGGCATGTACTACGAGGACTTCAGCGAGGTCAGCGACGAGGAGGTGCTGCGCCTGCTCGGGAGGAGCCGGCAGGCCGGCTAGATCCTCACGATCCTAAATCCGGAAGCTTTGCGAAGCCTGTTCATGATCGCTAGCCCGAGCCCCCGCTCCTCCAACCCTTCCGCTACTATGAACTCGCAGCCCGTCGCGTCCGCTTCTCTGAGAACTTTGAAGAGCCTGCGGGCTATGGAGAACACTTCCCCTCTAGACCCTAGGCACAGCGTTATGGCCTGCAGCCCGGAGTAAGCTGGCTTTGTCTCCTCAGTGCAGAGAATGCAGACGCGCAACCCCTCAGCCATCTTCTCTCGAGCTAGCTCGGATACCGCGGCCACGACTCTCGAAAGGTCTCCGTAGTCACTGCTCTCAACTACTACCATCGGCGCCCGAGGAGCGTAGTGCCGGTACTTCGTGCCCGGCGCCAGCGCGGCCTCTGCCTCCCCAAGCCCCCTGGCGAAGCCCGGGATAGCCACCCTCCTGCCGAGAGCAGCCTCCACAGCGTCGACAGGCAGGGCTCCCGGCCTCAGCAGCGTTGGAGGATCCGTGGTCATGTCGATTATCGTTGACTCGAGGCCGTGCACCGTCTCGCCAGCGTCGATGATGACCTCGACGAGCCCATAGAGATCCTCGATCACGTGCTGTGCCTCCGTCGGCGAGGGCCTGCCGGAGATGTTCGCGCTTGGAGCAGCAATAGGCTCGCCCACCTCCTTGACGAGAGCGAGCGCGACCGGGTGCGCCGGCATTCGCACGGCAACCTTCTCCAGCCCGCCCGTCACCTCCTTGATCACGCGCGGCGACTTCGAGAGCACTAGCGTGAGGGGGCCCGGCCAGAACTTTTCGGCGAGCTTGAGGGCGTCCTCCGGCACGCGGTTTGCCAGCTCGAAAAGCTGGTCTACCTCGCAGATGTGCAGGATCAGCGGGTTGTCGGGCGGCCTCCTCTTCACTTCGAAGACCCTCAGCACTGCACGCGGGTCGCTGGCCAGCGCTCCTAGGCCGTACACAGTCTCGGTGGGGAAGGCTACGAGTCCCCCTCCGCGTAGCACCTGCGCTGATGCCCTGATGACCTCGGGGTCAGGGTGCTCGGGGTCGACCTTGTACACGACTGTGCGCATAGCCCGAGTTCTCATAGGTGAGAGACCTTTAAAGATGGGCTTCGCCCAGCTTCCCTCATCGCCCCCGTCTGACTCGCAACCCTCCAATAGGGGAGTTTAACGATTGTCGAATGCCCCGCGGCGAATGTTTTATACCATGTAGGTCACGGAGGCGTGATGATAACCACTAGTGAGCTGCTCTGGACGGGAGCGCTGTTCGTCTGGGTGATGTTCGTAGTCCTAGTAGTATCCAAAGCGGTGTACAACTTCTTCGAGAAGAAGCACGGCCACAAAGTCGCGATCTACTACGCCCGGAAGGCTATCCACATCCTGGCTGCCGGAGTCGTCACACTGCTTATCGCGCTCCTACCCATATTCTCCACGCCGGTGCTGCCATTCATCATGGGGCTAGTTCTTGCCCTGCTGACGTACCTACCGCACCGCACAGGTAAGCTCATGTACTGGTTCCAGGATCCCGAGAACATCTACGAAGTCGACTTCTGCATCATGTGGTCTATTTTCATCGCGCTAGGCTGGTTCGCGGGTGTGCAGTTCGGGTACAACAGCCCCTTCTTGTTCAGCGTGCCAGCGCTGCTCTTCATGGCCGTCGGCGACGGGGTCACGGGCATCGTTAGGAACGCGCTCTTCAAGAGAAGGGTAAAGCACTGGAGCGGTAACGTAGCCATGTTCATAGTTTGCACCGCCATAGCCCTGGCCCTCGGCTTCGGGCTCCCCGGAGTCCTCGCCGCGCTGGCGGCGAGCCTCGTTGAGCGTGTCGAGTACTTGGGCGGAATCAGGCTAGACGACAACATTACGGTGCCGATCGTCTCCTTCGGAGCACTCTACCTGCTCCACCTCCTCTGAGGCTCAACTGCCCAGGCGCCGCGAGTTTTTCTAGGCTACTGCAGCGTCTGGAGTGATTTTTCGCACGCAGGGAAGCCTCCCGAAGTCACCGAGAGTGCTTTTAATCTATTTACGAAATGGTCGCTTGCGTGCTTCATAGAAGAGCTTAAGCTAGGCTCAAGAGGCAGGAGGTTTTACGCGTCGCGGGTAGGAGCAGTGGCCTGGCTAAGCACGAGCCAGTCGAGGCTGGAAAAGAAGTTTAGACTTCTAGCTGAGATGAAGATCGGGCCGAAACCGGACGACTTTGACGAGTATCAGGTCCTCGAGAATCCCGGAGCTCGCTGTTAAGGCCTGAGAGTACGCGGCGCCTCAGAGAGCAGGGCTCGGTGTATCTTCGCCAGCTGATAGGGGCGGCAGCTTACCTGGAGGGCTTCGCGATATCTGAAGGGAGCGCTAAGATAGGAGCTGCCACGGCATGAGGATGAGGGTACTCGCCGTGATAACTGTGTGAAAGTTCTCTCAGGTTGTGAACTAGGGTCTGCTATCCTGTGTAGTGCTCGCCCGCCTGAGTGCGGGGTTAAGGTGGGAAAGTTTAAAATTGTGGGTCACACAATTCTCCATGTGGAGACGATCAGGGTGGATAGTAGGGGTAGGATCGTGCTGCCCCGGAGCGTGAGGACTGCCCTCGGAGTAAAGCCGGGAGATGTAGTGGTGATCCATTTGGAGGGCGATCGTGCTGTCCTAAGGAAGGCATGCGACCCGGAGGAGGTGCTTGAGAAGCTCTTGGGGGACTTGACCTTCAGTAGGGAGCTCCGCAGGGCGGCTGAGAGGATGGCTCTAGAGGTGGTCGAGAGTGAGCCTCGTGGAGACAGGGTTCCTACTCGCGCTCAACCCCCGGGATAGGAACCACGATTGGGCGCTCAATCTGCTGAGGGAGGCGAGGAGCGGGAGGTTGAAGCTGTACTTGTCGCCCGCCGCCCCCATCGAGCTCTCGCTCATCCTAAAGTCGAGGGGCCTAGCTGAGAAAGAGGCCGCGCTGGTTCTGGAGGCTATGAGCTTGGCCGTCAGTAGGTACACGAAACCCGTCTACCCGCCTCCCACCCTCGAGGTAGCGTCTCTCGCGGCAAGCCTCAGGGAGCGGCACCCCGAGCTGACGTTCTTCGACTCGTTGCATGCCGCTGTTGCTATCTCCAACAAGCTCGAGTATCGCGACCTGGACGAGACGGTTCGGAGAGTCGTCGAGAAGGAATCCTGATGGGGACGCGAGCCAGCGCTGGGGACGCGCTCTCGCCAGAGCTCTTCACGGGTCGACTGAGATCTGGGCTGCTGTTTGCAGCAGCTTCGAGGCTAGGGTCAGCATGTCCCTGTACTTCCCTTTGCTTAGGATCGAGTGGACAAGCTCCTTGTTTATGCCTAAGTAGCCGTGGACTACAACGTTGCGGAAGCCGGCGATCTTGCGAAGCAATGCGGCTTCCTCCCTCGAGAGCGCCCCACATCCTTCGAGCATACCGGCGGCCTCGGAGTAGCTAGAGGGCGGTTTCTCGCCGAGGAGGGAGAGAAGCCGGTAACCCATGTCCAGTATCGCTTGAGCAGCCGTCTGCAGCATGTGGAGCACGGCGTTCATTAAAACGTAAGTCCTCGAGAATCTCGTCGGCCCCGCGCTCAGCTACGAGCTTATCCAACCACTCGACGTTCCTCTTCACCAGGTCGGAGAGCTCGGCAATCCCACCCACTTCCAGTGCACCTGGTGTAGGCTTCCGCGTACTTCCTTAAGTAATCGAGTTTGCGCAGCTGCACCAGGTGGTCGGTGTAGAGGGAGGCGATACGCGCTAAATCCTCGGCATAGGCCTCAGCGTCACCCCAGACGAGAAAGCCGTGCGCTAACGCCTCGTAGAGGAAGGAAAGGTTCTCGCACTTCTCCACGTCTAGCAGCGCGAGGTCCACGCGGTCGATGGGGAGTCCGAGGCAATCGGCTACTTCAACTGCGAGCTCGGGCAGGACTTCGAAGAGCTTGCCAGCTTGACGGGGCTTCGGCCTTAAGCCTACATCGATGTCGCTGTCAACTCGAGGGGTACCTCGAGCCAATGAGCCGAAGATCACGGCGTAGAGCACCAGATCTCTGTAGCCAGCCAACACCTCAGATAGGCGCGCTACCACCGCGTTTAGGTCTAAGCGCATCCCTGAGCGAAAATCGGTTAAGGTTACAAAACTTAAAAATTAAAAGAAAAATGCTTGGAATGGTTGGATTATGAGTATGCTACATGGACCCTCCTACCAGTTCTAGCGGATTCCAGGATGGCATCTATGATTACGTTGCAACGGTAGCCGTCCTCAAAGGTTGCACCTATCGGTCCGGCATCCTCGTCTCTGACGATGCAGTTGAGGAAGTGATACACCTCGTTGATGAAGGTGTGCTCCCTCCGATTATGTGGCCCGGCGGCCAGTACCTATCGATGTACGGGTGCCTCCTCTCCGTGACGAGAACGGTGCTCCAGCCGGTCAAACCCTTCTCCTCCCACTCCCTCAGGTAGACTCGGAGCTCGTTTAAGCGCTCCAGGTTGACTCGATGGATCCGTGGTCGCCATTGATCTCGAAGTTGTTGTAGTTCTTCCTACCGGTGGTGAACCTGGAGGCCTCGAGCGTGCCGATCGCCCCGTTCTCGAACTCGACGGTCACTCTTCCCTTCTTCGACGGGTCCTCGGCCAACGGGCGCTCCTCAATGAACGTCCTCACAACACCCGTCACAGCGGTGATCTCACCGAATAGGAAACGGGCTAGGTCGATGATGTGGCTCCCCAAGTCGCCTAGGGGCCCGCTGCCCGCCTCCTCAGCCCTAAGCCTCCATGTGAGCGGGGCACTGGGGTTGGCGAGCCAATCCTGCAGGTACCTGGTCCTGAAGTGGTAGATCCTATCCAGAACCCCCGACTTGACCAGCTGCCTTGCTAGCTGGACGGCCGGAACGAAGCGGTAGTTGAAGGCTACCATTGTCTTCACCTTCGCCCCTCTCGCCGCATCGCGGAGCACGCGGGCTTCTTCCGTATTCCTCGCGAGAGGTTTCTCGCAGAGCACGTGCTTCCCAGCCTCCAACGCCTCCAGTGTCGGCTTGAGGTGCATGTTGTTGGGGAGCGAGTTGTCGACGATCTCCACCTCCGGGTCTCTAGCGGCGGCGCGCCAATCGGTCGTGTACCTCTTAAAGCCGTAGTTCCTCGCGGCCTCCCTAACCCTGTTCTTGTGCCTGCCATAAATGATGACCAGCTCAGGGAAGCGCTTATCTATGGTGTGCATTCTGTGACCATCACAGTGAAGGTGAGGAAGAGCGCTGCGAGGCTGGCGGATCGGATGGTGAAGCTCGGGTTAGCTTGAAGCATGTCGCATGCGATCAACATAAGGATTGAGAGGGTGAAGGAGGAAATGAGCTTCTGGGAGAGGGTAGAGGAGCGGGTCTCGCAGCTGCTGAGGGAAGCCTGGAGGGTTTTGCACGGCGGGCTCTCAAAGCTGCTTGAGGAAGGAAGGAGCGAGAGGTAGCCTACATTAATAGCCTACATTAATACGAGCGTGATCGTAGCCTTCATCGACGAGAAGGATGCCAACTACGGGAAGGCCGTCGAGATGCTCAATCAGCTGGAGGGCTACTGGAAGGTCATCAGCGAGCTGGTTCTCGTTGAGCTGGCCTCCGCCTTCTCACGGGCGGGTTTCAGCGAACCAATGGAGCTCACGTTCTACTCCGTAAGGAGATGCGGAGCTCGGCTTGCCTCGATTGACTTCAGCAGAGTGATTCGCACGGCGCTCTTGTACTCCAGAGAACTCATGATGAGAAAGCTGGATCTGCTCCACGTGGCGTTTTGCTGTATAATTGGTGCAACTGTGTTCGCAACACTCGACCGTGAACTCGCGCGCAGGAAGAACGCTATAGCAAACCTCCTGGGAATCGAGGTTCTCCACTCGCTCTCTGGATAGTGGACACTGCGAGAGAGCCGGTGCGGCATCGTTCTTTTCTCAATAAATGTTTAGGTAAAAAGTTTGCGTGACATGATTAAAATTCGGATTATATTGGGTAGGCTGTTAAAGACTGTGCATGTTTATAAGCTAGAAGTGAGCAGAGTTGTGGAATCCCAAAGGGGTGTGTGCCCGAATGGAGAAGCTGCTGGAGATTAGCGGTTTGAAGACCTACTTTTTCACAGACCGTGGTGTCGTGAAGGCGGTTGACGGCGCCCACCTTGACCTTTCGAAAGGTGAGGTTGTAGGAGTGGCGGGCGAAAGTGGGTGCGGAAAGAGCACGCTGGGGCACTCGATCATCAGGCTTGTCCCTCCCCCCGGCAGGATCGTCGGAGGGAAGATCCTGTACAGAGGTTTGGATCTGCTCAGCCTGAGCGAGGAGGAGTTCAGGAAAATCAGGTGGAGGGAGATCTCGATGATCTTTCAGGCCGCGATGAACGTTTTAAACCCAGTCTACACCGTAGGCGAGCAGATCGCTGAGGTCTACACGGTTCACAACGGCTTGAGCAAGAAGGAGGCTCTGGAGAAGGCTCGGGAGCTGCTCTCGCTTGTGGGCGTGGATCCCCGGCGCGTGAACAGCTACCCGCACGAGCTGAGCGGGGGTATGAAGCAGAGAGTCGTCATAGCGATGGCGCTCGCTCTAAGCCCGTCAGTGGTCGTTGCCGATGAGCCGACGACGGCGCTCGATGTCATCGTCCAAGCCCAGATCATCAACCTCTTAAAGAGGTTAAGGAGCAAGCTGGGGCTATCGATGATCTTCATCTCCCACGACTTGAGCCTAATTGCGGAAATCGCCGATAGGGTGGCCGTCATGTACGCCGGGCAGATCGTGGAGCTCGGCTCAAGCAGCATGCTCTACCGTGAGCCCAGGCACCCCTACACGAGGGGGCTCTTGGAGAGCATCCCGAGGCTTAGAGGGGATTTGAGGAAGTTGACGTGGATTGAGGGGGCTCCACCTGACCTCGTGAACCCGCCCGAGGGGTGCAGGTTCGCTCCAAGGTGCGGCTATAGGATGAGCATCTGCAGCAGGGAGGAGCCGCCGCTGGCGAGCATCGCGCCAGGCTACTACGTTAAGTGCTGGCTGTACGCGTAGGTGAAGGGTCGTGACGAAGGGCAATGACCTGGTCTACGCGCCTGAGATCAGCGAGAGAGTCAAGCTGATGGTAAAAGACCTCAGAGTTTACTTCCCCCTTAGGAGGAAGCTTCTCGACGTGCTCCGGGGAGTCCCTCGACCCTTTATTCGAGCCGTGGACGGTCTGTCGTTCGAAGTATTCGAGGGAGAAGTCTTCTCGCTCGTCGGTGAGAGCGGCTGCGGCAAAACTACGACGGGTAGGACTGTGCTAAGGTTAATCAAGCCGTACTCGGGCTCTATCCTCTACAAGCCGGGGGCTGCCGTGAACCACAACAGGTTGCGCCCCGAAACCGAGTACGGGCACATCGACTTGGCCAAGTACGACGAGAAGGAGTTGAAACCGCTCAGGAGGGATCTGCAGATCTGCTGGCAAGACCCCTTCAGCAGCATCAACCCGCGCAAGACCATCTTCAAGATCCTCGAGGAACCTCTCCTGATCCACAGGATCGGCTCTACCCGGGGCGAAAGGTACGAAATCATCGCGAAGGCGCTGGAGATGGTCAAGCTGGTCCCCCCGGAGGAGTACATGCGTGCCTATCCCCACATGCTCTCCGGCGGGCAGAGGCAACGCGTGGTTATAGCGAGAGCCCTCATCCTCAACCCATCCTTCCTAGTAGCCGATGAACCCGTCTCCATGCTCGACGCTTCCGTCCGTGCGGAGATCCTCTACCTGATGCTGGAGCTGAAGGAGAAGTACAACCTCACCTACCTGTTCATCACGCACGATTTAGCTGTGGCCCGCTACATCTCGAGCAGAATAGGAGTCATGTACCTAGGCAAGATGGTCGAGATGGGTAACGCGCAGAAAGTGCTGAGCGACCCTCTCCACCCCTACACGCAGGCGCTCATCGAAGCGATCCCGGAGCCGGAGCCCGAGAGGCAGCTCACCGTGAGAGAACTTCCCATTAAGGGCGAAGTCCCGAGCGCTGTAACTCTGCCGAAGGGGTGCAGGTTCCACCCGAGGTGCGTGGTTTGCGAAAGCAACCCAGCTCTAGCTGAGAAATGCAAAACTCAGGAACCACCTCTAATCAAAGCTGAAGGAGACCGATACGTTGCTTGCTGGCTAGCAGCCCGCGAGTAGACTTTTAGCGCAAGTCTTTTTTATGAGAAGATTTGCAACCTTAGTCGAAAAATGTAAAATCAATTTACTGAGTCAATAAAAAGTGCTCTAGAAATATTTATAAACACTGATTCCTAGTAACATTTATAAACAGGCATCTGATGGGCTGGTGCTGAAAACGGCATGCCCGGTGCACGTAAGCCGCTCCTGATAGGAGTGATCGCGGCCGTAGTCGTCGTGGCGCTAGCTGCTGCAGTCCTCTTCTTCTTCCAGCAACCTCAGCAGCCAGCTCCAATCCCCGGCCCATCTGAGGAGACCGCTGCTCCCGTTAGACCACAGGAGATACCCGTTAGACCACAGGAGATAGAGGTTCTAAGGATCTCCCAGAGAGCCGATCTTTCAACGATTGATGTTCAAGTGGCTACAGATTCCCCCACACTGAACGTTTTCGGGCACGTGTACGAGACGCTGTTCAAACTGCGTTTCACCCCGGATGGAACACCCGTTTTCGAGCCCCACCTAGTAGAGAGCTACAACTTCGTGAACGAAACAGCCATTAAATTTAAGTTGAGAAGCGGTATTCGGTTCCACGACGGTAAGCCTTTAACGGCGGAGGATGTTGTAGCCACTTTCAGGAGAGGCCCGGTTGTCGGCTCGATACCGAGGACGCTTTTGGGACCGGTTAAGAGCGTGGAAGCGATCGATGACCTGACGTTCGTAATAGTTTTAAAGTACCCATTCGCCCCGATCATCGCCCACCTTGCGCACCCATCCACAGCGATCATCCCTGCTTGGGTTGCTGAGCTGTTTCCCGATAAACCGATAAACAGCACCGCGTACATCATCGGTACGGGCCCCTTCAGGTTCGTTGAGTTCAGAAAACTAGAAAGAACGGTCTTAGAGAGGTTTGAGGACTACTGGGGTCCCCAACCCACCGTTAAGAGGTTGGAGTGGGTCCCCGTTGAGGACGATGATACGAGAGCCGCAAAGCTGGAAGCTGGAGACGTTAACATAATCACGCACGTTCCCCCACACCTTGCCCGCCTGCTACGCGACAGGGGCTTCAAGGTTGTCCAGATGCCGAGCACGAGGATAATATATATCGGCATAAGCGTTGACAGAATCACCGATCCTCGCGTCAGGCAGGCGTTGAACTTAGCCGTGGACAAAAACGCGATCGTCAGCAGGATCCTCGAGGGTGCGGGAACCGTTGCCACCGCTCCCATTCCTCCAGCAGTATTCGGCTACTCGCCGCAGACACCTTACGGCTACGACCCCGATAGGGCGAGGAAGCTCCTCGAGGAGGCTGGCTGGGCCGGGCGCGAGCTTATAATGATCGCTCCCTCAGGCAGGTACTTGAAGGATAGGGAGATCGCTGAAGCCATTCAGATGTACCTGCAGGCTATCGGTCTAAACGTGAGGCTGACGACGATGGAGTGGGCCGCCTACATAGCGAAGGTGATGGGTGAGGTGAGGGACTTCGACCTCTTCCTTCTCGGCTGGTCAACCGCTACCCTGGATGCAGACTACGGGCTCTACTCGCTCTTCCACAGCAAGGCCCCGTTCAACCGGATGCGTTATTCGAACCTAAAGGTCGACGAGTTGCTGGAAGCGGCTAGAGCTGAAGCAGACGTTGAGAAGCGTAAGCAGCTGTACAGGCAGGCTCAGGAGCTGATATGGCAAGACGCGCCCTGGATCTTCCTGCACGTTGAGGACCTTATAGTGGTCATGGACCCCAACCTCGAGAACGTCGAAGTGCAACCGATTGAGCGTTGGATTCTCACGTACGCTACAAGGCGTTAAGCAGGGAGGACTCGGGAAATGCTAAGGTATATAATCAAAAGGTTTTTTACCAGTCTACTTACCTTCTTCGCGATCCTGCTGTTCACGTTCATCCTCGCACGCTTACTTCCAGGCGACCCGATAACCGTCATGTACGGTGAAATGCAGCCAACACCCGAGGTTCGGGCTGCGCTCGAGAGGGAGCTCGGCTTGGACAAGCCGATAGTAGTGCAGTTCTTCATCTACGCGTCAAGAATGCTGAGGGGGGATTGGGGCCTTTCGGTCCACACGCGTGTACCGGTCGCCGCTCTGGCGGGAGACGCCTTCCTCTCCACGCTGGTTTTAACAGCGTTCAGCATCACGCTGGCAGCTGCCCTCGGTTTGCTGCTAAGCTACCTAAGCGTCGTGCGCTACAATACCCTCGTGGACAAGGTTATCCGGGGTGTCTCGGTGGGAACTTTCTCGCTCCCGGTTTTCTGGTGGGGTTACATCCTGATCCTCGTTTTCGCCGTGCAGCTCAGGTGGCTTCCCGCAGGTGGTAAGGGCGGGATCGAGCACTTGATACTCCCCTCGTTAACACTAGCTATGGTCAACCTAGGGATGATCACCAGGGTTTCAAGGGCAGCCATGATTGAGGTGTTAATGCAGGATCACGTGGTACTGGCCAAGGCGAAGGGGCTCAGCAACGGCGATGTCATGGTTAGGCACGTGATCCGGAATGCGTTGGTCGCCATAGTCACCGTAATAGGGTTGAGGTTCGGCGTCCTGCTCGGCGGCGCGGTGATCACTGAAACTGTTTTCGCCTACCCGGGAATGGGCAAGATGATCGTCGATGCTATCCTCACAAGGGACTATCCTGTCCTCATCGGCGGGATGTTCATCGCATCGCTAGCTGTGATGATCGTGAACCTGGCCGTCGATATGGCTTACGCCCTTCTTGACCCTAGGGTCAGAGTGGGTGGTTAGCATGCTTAGGCGCAATGTGAGCGTCAAAGAAGCCGCTCGCCGCTCGCTCGGCGGCCGTGGGCCTGCAACGCTGCTTAAGTCGCCGTCCATGGCCGTCCCGCTGGCTTACCTAGTCCTGCTAGTTGTGGTCACCGCTTTAGCCGACTACATAGCCCCCTACCACTACGCGCGGGGGGATCTTGCAGCGAGCCTTGAGCCCCCCTCACCCCAACATCCCCTGGGCACCGACCACCTCGGCCGCGACGTGTTGAGCAGGCTCATCTACGGAACGAGACCGCTCATCCAGGTGATATCCATCGTGCTGGCCGTATCGATCCCTCTCGGCGTGCTAATCGGTATTACGGCAGGCTACTATGGCGGTCTCTTTGACCTTGTCGTCTCGAGGGTTGTCGACGCACTCATGGTTTTCCCAACGATACTGATAGCCCTGTTCATCGTCGCCGTGCTCGGGCCGGGCCTAGAGAGCGTGGTCCTGGCGATCACTATCGCGGAGATCCCAACTTTCGCTCGCTTAACGAGAGCACTGGTACTCGTGGAGAAGGAGCTCACCTACGTTGAGGCCGCTAAGGCTTTGGGCGCCAGCTCGCCTGAGATAATCCTCCGCCACATCCTGCCCAGCATTGCCGGCCCCCTACTCGTACAAGCAACCTTCAGCGCGTCAACGGCGATCATGTGGGAGGCCGCCCTCAGCTTCCTCGGACTCGGGATTCAACCTCCAACCCCCAGCTGGGGTTTGATGATGTACGAAGCTAGGAGGTACTTCAGGACGCACCCCTACCTGATGATCTGGCCCGGCTTAGCCATCTTCGTGACGGTATTCATGCTGAACACGCTAGGTGAGAAGCTGAGGGACCTCCTCGACCCCAGAATGAAGCACGTAAGAGTGTAAAAGCTGAGTAAGTTATTTTTTCGAGCGAAACGTTCTTTCAACCGCTTCCCCGAGCGTGCTGTGAATTGGATCGAGCTTGCGTACCGGTCGGGTCGATCGAGGTTCACGGCCCCGTGCTCGATGGGCTCGTGATTTACAGCGTTGCTTCGGAGGCGAGTCGCCGCTCGCCGACCGCCCTCGTGCTCCCACCGCTTTACTACGCTTACGTCCCCGAGATCCGGTACTTCCCTGGGGTGATCTCCTTGAGCGGCTCAACCTCCCTGAAGCTCTTTGAAAGATCTGCGATGAGGTTTACAGGAACAGGTTTAAACGCATCCTGATCCTGAAGGGGCACGGTGGTAACAGGCGCCCCCCTGTTCGTAAGGGAGATGCAGGAGAAGGGGAAGCGATACCTGCTCTACGCCTGGGTAGAGCCGATGGAGGGCCTTGAGGATCTGGTCAGCGAGATGAGGGAGACCGAGCCGATCGGGCATGCCTGCGAGATCGAAACCAGCTTAGCGCTCCACCTCTTCCCCGCCTCTGCAGGCTCGAGTACGTGGAAGGCCCCGCCAAGCTCGGTCCAGCATAGATCGCGAGGAACGTCAGGACAATGGCCGATTGGATCTGCTACGCCATAAAGAGCTACGTCGGTGACCTGCGAGCGGCGACAGCTGAGAAGGGCAGAGACTCTTCGGGGGTGGTCTCACGGGCTGCGAAGCTGCTCGAGGAGATAAGGAGCGACCGGTTGTACGAGAAAGTGATGGACGACTACTACAGGCGTGCTGGTAAGTAACTGATCACGCAAACACCCCATCAGCAGCTCTTCTACAGAGTAGGCTCCGGCCCCCTCTTTCCGCTATTTTTGCGCAGGTACGATCTCCCGGTTACTTTCGAGGCAGTCTTAAGGCTACCTAAAATACCCCCGTGGATTGTATCACGCTGTGCCGCGCTTTGCTGATCTCTTCGTTGAGGAGGTTCGCAGGAAGAGGAGCGAGATTCTCCGAGTTGCAGCGGGTAGCGCTGATCTAGTGTCCCGGTACAGCGAGCTCGTGAGAGGCGTGTGGGTGGAGGGTGTTGAGGCGCGGAACGAGTTTGATGGAGTTTACGCGGTGGATAGCAGCAGCGACGAGATCGAGGTAGCTGGAGGAGGAGTTATCCTCTTCACCAGGGCTGTAGCACTCGGTGCGAACGGGAGGGAGCTGAGGAAGCTTAGAGTCGATGCACTCTTCCCTAAGAGCATCCGCGACTACGAGGACTTCAAGCGTCTTCTGAGGGAGCACCTTGAGCACGAAGTCGCCCTCGAGGCGGTGGAGGAGGGCGCCGATCTTGTGCTGCTTGACGGGTCCCTCTTCGGCAGGATGAGCCACGTCGTCAGGGAGCTGAGCGTTGATGGGAGGGAGGGCTTTTTGCTCGACTACGTGGAGACGTACGGGCAACTGCTCTCGAGAGCTGTTAGAAAAGGTGTTATCATCGCGGGGGTGAGTAAGGACTCGAGGTCGACGGTTCTAAAAGAGGAGCTCCTCCTATCCGAGCTGAGGAAGTGCCTCGAAGGCTGCCCAACCGGTCTGGCGGAGAAGGTTCTCGAACTGTGGGCGAGGCTGAGGAGGAGGCCGTCGCAGGTACTCGAGGAGGTTAGGAGGCTCGTGAGGGAGGGGCTTGACCCGAGGATCTACGAGCTGTTCGAGGAGGCAAAGAGTCCAGTGCCGGACTCGAAGCTCCTACTCTTAATGAACCTGGGGCCCGGTTTCACGGTACCGATTAGACTCACTCTGGAAAGAGTTCAAATGGGCGTTATCGAGGTGGCTCTAACCGAGGAAACTCGTCTCATAGCGCTGCTAGACGCGATTTTCGAGAAAGTGTCCGACGAGCTCGGCCCCAGGTTCGCTGAAAACGTTAACAGAGTGCTCGCAGCCCTGAGGAACTACCCCGCCGTTCTCGCAAGCTACGTGATTTTCTCTAGGGGTGATGACCCCGTGAGAGTCGATATCGCCGTCAACCGCGAGGATCTTGCAGCTAGCTCTTCTCGGTTTGTCAGCAGCCCACCGGATTCCTTCATCAGAGTTCTGCGGCAGCTAGCTTTCCTCTACTCGGGGAGGACGAGCTACAACGTGCTCCTCCTTGAGGCGGACAAGAGGGTCAGAGCGACTACTGAAACGCTCGACCTATACCACAAGCTCGCTATGAAAGAGCTCGGGGAACTTATCGTGCACTCGCGCGGCGAAAGGCGATACTTCGTACCCTAACAGCTGGTCGCGGCTTTGACTACTGCTTTGGCGGCCCTCGAGCTTCTCGCTCTAGCGCTTCGATTATGCTCTCCACCTTCTTGATAGCGTACTTGACCTCATCAGGCTGGTAAACCCCCTCGTAGAAAGCTTCCTCGTGAAGGGTCTTCATCAAGTCGCTGTAAAGTGCGCGGAGATCCTCACGCCCTATCTCCCTCAGCACGCGCCTCCTCTCTGAGTGGCTTCTCGGCACCAACCCCCTTATAGAGTGCACGTACTCGTTCACAGCGATGATAAGAGCTAGGAAGGCCTTGTCAGCCGCATTACGGTAGAGCAGGTAGTCTCGCAGCTTTTCAGCGCGCTCCAGCTCCTCACGCGCGTACCCTAAGATTTCCCTCGCTGTTTCGAACACCGCACCATTTCTTACCCAGCGGGCTCTTATAACGTTAGCTCGTCCCCGCCGCTGGCCTGCTCAAGTACCTACGGTATACTCAAAGCGATGCCTACTTATTCTTCGTCCGAGGCGAAACGTGGGGTTCATCTTGCCGGCGATCAGTGAGGCATTTCTCCATTCTTCAGGCGAGAGGCTGCTCCACTTGAGGCAGGTCGGCAGGATTGTAGAAGAAGCGACGCCGGACAGCTTCATCTTCGTTACTTCCAGGCGCGAGCACCCTCCAAAGTACGAGTACGTCGTAGTTCGATCCGTCGAGCCCGTGGGTGGGGAGGAGAGGGAGGTGCTGGTGCTGTGCCAGGTGAGGGGCGTCGTATCCCGGAGCTCAGCGTACAGCTCGAAGCTCGACGTGGAGACTCTAGAGCGCATCTACCAGGCCGGGATTGACGACGCGAACCTGCTTTGCCTGGCGAGGTCTCTCGGCTTCCTGGCGGAGGAGGATGGGCGTAAGGTCGTGCTCGCCCCGCGCCGCGCCTTCTACCCGGGAAACCCAGTCTACTTGGCTCCCGACGAGCTTGTGCGCGAGTTCTTCAGCTACCAGCCCGACGAGGGCATCCACATAGGGAGGCTCGTCTCGCGCAGGACGGTGGACGTCTACCTTTCCGTCAACGGCTTCAGGAGGCACGTTGCGGTTATCGCTCAGACTGGAGCTGGCAAGTCCTACACGGTGGGCGTCATCCTGGAGGAGCTGATGAGGCTTGGCGCTACAGTCGTCGTTATCGACCCGCACGCAGACTACGTTTTCCTCAGCAGGGACCGAGACATGCGGCGGCACGAGTACTCCAACAGAGTCGTGATCTTCAGGAACCCGAGCAGCATGGGCCGCTACGACCCCAGCCAGCTCGACAACGTGAGGGAGCTGACGGTCAAGTTCAGCGAGCTCTCCCCGGAGGCTGTGGCCAGGATAGCCGATATCCCCGAGAAGTGGACGAACGTGAGGAAGGCGATCAGGAGGGCGGTCGAAGAGCTGCGGAAGCAGGGAGACTACGAGCTTGAAGACTTACTTGAAGCGCTGAAGAGGATGTCGAACGGTAAGGGCGAAGAGGCCCGAAGCGCCGAGAGGGCTTACCAGAACCTCCTGAGGCTTAGGAAGGTCAAGGTGTTCGGAGCCTACACGACCTCGGTGAAGGATGAGGTCCTCAAGCCGGGCCAGATCAGCGTGCTCGACCTCTCCGGCTTGAACGACTCGAGCCAGGACTACATTGCGAGCTGGGTGCTTGAGGAAGTATTCCGGTTGAGGCAGACGGGTGAGTTCCCGTGGCCGGTCTTCGTCGTTATTGAGGAGGCTCATCGCTTCGTGCCTGCGGCGAGCCTGGAGAGGCGCACGATGTCCTCCTCAATCATCGAGACGATCGCGTCGGAGGGGAGGAAGTTCGGCGTCTTCCTAATCCTGGTGACGCAGAGGCCGAGCAGGATCGACGCGGACGCGCTCAGCCAGTGCAACAGCCAGATTATCCTGAGGATCACGAACCCTCATGACCAGCGCGCTGTGGCGGAAGCAAGCGAGAGGCTCGGCGAGGAGCTTATGCGGGACCTGCCTGGGCTGAACGTCGGGGAAGCCATTATCGTCGGG
Source organism: Thermofilum sp. (assembly GCA_038741495.1). Lineage (NCBI taxonomy): Archaea > Thermoproteati > Thermoproteota > Thermoprotei > Thermofilales > Thermofilaceae > Thermofilum > Thermofilum sp. The sequence continues at coordinate 421,177 of JAVYKX010000001.1, forward strand.
GAGCTTACTAGAGTTCCCGTGATCATCAAGGTCAGGAGGAGGTTAACGAGGGAGGGTGGCGCAGACATCGACCTGGTTAGCGAGCTAAGGAGAGCGAGAGAGTCCCTGAACCTCGCGCCCACGTGCTACGGAGCGGGCGGCCTCCTCTCCGAGGTGTGAAGCCGTGACCGTGATCAGAGTTCTCCATACGGCGGACAACCACGTAGACCCCAAGCTGACTTTCCTCGGCCCTAAGTCTCTCGAGAGGAGAAGGGACTTCATGGATGCTTTCCGCCGCGTCGTCGAGTATGCGGTTGAGAGAAAGCCGCACCTGTTCTTGGTGTCGGGCGACCTCTTCGACTCCGTGAACCCGAGGAACCCTCCGAGGACGCAGGTGATCAGGGCGTTCAGGAGGCTCCACTCGGAGGGAGTTAGGGTCTTCCTGATAGCTGGGAACCACGACATGCCGCGAAGCGTGGAGGAGGGCATGTCTCCTCTCCACGAGGTGGAGGCTTCAGGGTACGCGAGGTTCTTCTCCTCGGTGAGCAGACCCGAGGTAGAGCACGTCAGTATTGATGGGGTCGACGTGGCCGTGGTCGGGCTCTCCTTCAACCCTGAGGTCCCTCCGGACGAGAACCCGCTCAGGTTCCTAGGTGCGAAGCTACCTGTGGAAGGGGATATCAACATCGCGATGCTTCACTACAATCTCGCGGGCGTCAAGGCCCCTGCAGCCTGGAGGGCTCCGACGATCGCTAGAGAGGATGTCCCGGACGGCTACATCTACGTGGCTCTCGGGCACGTGCACTCGCGCACGGTGATCAATCTCGGCAGTGTGATCTTCGCGTACCCTGGCAGTACGGAGAGGAGAAGCTTCAACGAGGAGGGGGATCCGGTGAAGGGCTTTCTCTGGGCGGAGCTGCCGCTCGGCGGGAAGCCCAAGGTCGAGTTCGTAGAAGTTCCCACCAGGCCCATGAGAACAGTGAGCGTGGAGCTACCCCCGGCTGTCGAGGACCCTATAGGCCACGTACTGCAGAGCGTGCCCGCCGCTGACCCCCAGCTGCTGCTCAGGCTTTCTGTGAGGGGTAGGCTGCCGCTCGCTAAGCTAGGTAGGTACAGCCGAGCAGCACTGCTGAGGCACTTGGAGAGGCTTTTCTTCTACGTGGTGATCGACGACTCCGAGCTCCGGTGCGAGATCCAGCCTGCGGGTTCCCCCTCTCTCGAGGCTAAGAGTCCGATAGAGGCTTTCCGAGAGGAGTTGGAGGAGCGCCTAAAGAGCTCTCAGTCCCAGGAGGAGAGGGAGGCCCTCACGCTCGCTCTGAAGATAGGTGTCCAGAAGCTAGAGGAAGCTGGAGGGTGGTAGCTTGGTCAAGCTGGTCAGCCTCAAGGCGGAGAACTTCCGCCGTCTCAGCTTGAAAGAGCCTCTCGAGTTTCCCGACGGCCTGGTAGTGATCCGCGGCAGGAACGAGGCCGGGAAGTCAACGATCCTCGAGGCCATCCTCTTCGGCATTTATGGTGATTTCCGCATTCCCGCTGCGCTGAGGGGCGGCCGCCAGGGGCTTGAGAGCGTTGTAAACCACAGGTCGAGCCGTGCAAGAGTCGAGGTGGTTTTCGAAGCTGGTGGTAAGCGCTACAAGGTCGAGCGGATAGTTGAGGGTGGCGCTGAAGGGGGACGCCAGGTAGATGCGAAGCTTGTAGAGCTTGATGGCGCCGGGGGGAGGTTGATCGCTACGGGAGTGACGAAGGTTAACGAGCTTGTGCAGAAACTTCTCAGGGTTTCGTGGCGAGAGATGCTGGCGACCAACGTGATCGCGCAGAAGGATCTCGAGCGTATTCTAAGGATGGATAGGAGCGACCGCGAGCGGGTGATCAACATGATGATGGGCTTCGAGAGCTACAACAAGGCTATCGAGAAGCTATCCGAAGAGGCGGGAAACTTGCAGCGCGACCTGGATTACTCGAGAGAGAATGAGAAGATGCTGGAAGAGAACATCAAGATGCTTGAGGAGAAAGCCGAGAAGCTAGCTGGGTGGAGGACCTGGCTACAGAGAATCGAGGAGAAGCTTCCTCAGCTCGAGCTCGCCCTAAGCCGTGAGAGGGCAGCTTACGAGTACCTAGTTGAGCTCGAGACGGCTCTCAGGCGCAGGCGCGAGCTCAAGCTGCGGCTCGAGTCGCTGCGCCGGGTGAGAGAGGAGCAGATCGCCAGGCTTGAGGAGGCTAGGGCGCGCTACAGCAGGGCTCTCGCAGATCTAGAGTCGCGGCAGAGGGAGGCAGTAGAGCTCGCGCCTGCCCTGGAGCATGCTGAGCGCGAGTTGAGCGAGGCTGAGAGCGAGGTTAGGCGTCTCGTCGAGCTTAGGTCGAAGGTCGAGGAGCTTTGGGACAGCTACCGCTTAGCCGAGCGCGAGCTGGAGAGTCTGAGGGGCAGGATCGCGAGCCTCAAGGAGAGAGTGGGGAGGAGGAGCTCGCTAGAGGCGGAGGTGGGGAGCGCGAGAGCTTCTCTCGCTAGTGTCGAGAGCGCTATGAGCTCCATCCGCTTACCTGCGTGGAGCTTGGCTGGGGCTGTTTCCGCTGCGGTCGCTTCAGCTCTGCTCGGCCTCTTCCTTCACCCTGCGGCGCTTGCAGGTGCTTCACTGGCTCTAGTTGCACTGTTTGCCGGTTTTCAGGTGAAGCAGCAGAAGCTCCGGCTTCTCGGAGAGAAGCGCTCCGAGCTTAGGGAGAGAATCTCTCTCCTGGATGCCGAGCTCCGGAACATCGAGAGAGACGAGAAAGAGCTAGAGGCCTTGAAAACCGGTGAGCAGAGCTTGTTGGAGAGGCTGAGAAGGGTAAAGTCTCAGCTAGCTATGGTGGCGGGGAGCGCCGGCCTTGAAGGTGACTTTGAGAGTCTGGCGGGAGCTGTAGCTGAGCGCTTGAGAGCGGCCGAGGAGAGGAAGGCTGAGGCTTTCAGGAAGCGGAACGAGCTGAGCGAGAAGCGCTCAAACCTGTACGCAGTTATAGAGGCGCTCAAGAGAGAAGTATCGAGGCTTGAGAGCGAGATTAGTAGCGCTCAGGCGAGGTTGACGGAGCTAGCTTCTCTCGAGCGCGAGCTGGTGGAAGAGCTTTCGGGCGTCGCGGTGCCGGAGCCTCCTCCCGGGGTCGATGGGGTGCTGCACCCTCCAGTGGAGGATGACCTGGATGCAATCACGTCCATGAGGCGAGAACGCGAGGAGCGCTACAGGCGTGCGAATGCAGAGCTCGAGAAAGCGAAGGCTGAGGCTGGGAGTCTCAGGAGGCAGATCGAGGAGGCTGAGAGGGAGCTGCAGCAGCTGCCTAAGCTAAAAGCTGAGCTGGAGGAGGTCAGGGAGAGGACCCGGAAGCTGGAGCTCGAGCTGAAGGCGAGGAGGTCTGCCATAGACGCGATGAAGAAGGTGGCTGAGCGCAGGAGAGCCATTTTCGCCCCGAGCGTCGAGAGCAACATGAGCTGGATCGTTTCATACATCACGGGCGGCAGGTACAAGGCGGTGCGCGTAGATCCTCAAACCTACGACGTGGAAGTCTACGATGCGGAGGCAGGCAGGTGGATGCGCCGCGACATCTACAGCGGGGGGACTAACGACCAGTTCCTTCTCGCTATGAGGATCGCGTTTATCCTCTCGCTCCTCCCCGCTGCTAAGGGGACTTACCCGAGGTTTCTCTTTCTTGACGAGCCGCTCGGCTCCTCTGACTCCGAGAGGCGTAGCAGGATCATCGAGCTGCTGAGCAGGGAGCTCACCCGCTTCTTCGACCAGATCTTCCTTATCACGCACGTGGAGATCGACGAGCCGCCGGGCTCCACGATCATCGAGTTGGATGACGGTAAGCCGGTGAGAATCTACGCCACGGGTTCTGTAGAAGCCGAGTAGCGCCACTCACTGAGAAACTTTCTCCTCGTCGGCGGGAACTCGCGGCATGCCGCGAATCATTGAATGGTGCTGCGGGTCGCGGAGCTTCAAGAGATAGTAGGTGGGCGGATGGTTTTCGCGCTTACCCGCCTGCGAGCGTGCGGAGAAGCATCCTCTACTGCAAGTCCATCAATGTCTTTCTCTTAATTTAAGAGAAATTCCAGGCTTTAAATACACTAAATGACGGAAAATTAACGTATGATCGAGCTGGGAGAACTTCGGGTATCTTACGGCCGGGGAGAAGTTGTGAAAGGCGTGTCGACAGTCTTCAACAGCAAGCACATCGTTCTAGGTCCGAACGGGCACGGGAAAACCACGCTGTTTAAAGCGATAGCGGGATTAGTGCCCTACAAGGGTGAAGTTGTCATTGAGGGGATCTCCCTCGCCAAGTTGGGAGAAGGAGTTGGGCTGCTGGCCGTCAACCTACCTGAAGTCTACAAGCTGGTTCCAGTTACCGCTTGGGAGACAGCCCGACTGTACTCCGACATTATGGATGTGGATCTCGCGCTCGTTGAGCATATGCTATCAGAGCTCGGCATCTCTAGGAAGGATCTCGAGAAAAAGAAGATGTGGGAGCTCTCGGCCGGAATGCTGAAGGCTTACTGCACAGCGCTTGCAGTAGCGAGCGGCGCCAAGAACGTCTTGCTCGACGAGCCTTTCGAGCAGCTCGACCCTGCGAGGAAAGGGCGTCTCACCCAGACACTGGAGCGCTACAGCGGAACACTGGTGCTGAACACCCACGAGACGTGGATTCTTAACCGTTTCCCCGACTGGCACGTCCACGTCATGGTGGACGGCCGCCTCTACGGCCCTGCTCCAGCGGGGAAGCTGGCGTCTGCTAAGATAGCGACTGGCGCTGTGGAGCAAGCGCTTCTCAGAGTGCCGATAGGGGACACGACCGTGAGTTTTGTTGAGACGGGGTCTGGCGAGCCTATCTCAAGCCTCCTAACTCTAGACAGGCTGTACGACACTGTGCTGAGGGGTGGTTGAGGTGACGCGCTACCTGATCTACAAGTTCAAGGGCCTCGCGACAAGCAGGAGCGTACTCTTCTGGGGCATCGGCTTCATGCTGTTCTGGGCCGTCATGTGGGTTTACGTATTCCTCCAAGTGAAAGAACCCCTACCACCCCGCGAAGTACTCGAGCAGGTTCTCAAAATAACAGCAGCGCTCAGCTACTCGTACCTCGGCGTGCTCTCAATGTCCTCAGTCGCAATCGGGTTAACTCAGGACAAGCTCGTCTCCTCCAGCGCTTCAGCCTTTGTCGTACGTTTCTCGCGGCTCACTTCTCTCAGGCTCCTCCTCGAAGATTTCATCGCGGGAGTCGCGGCAGTAACCTTTTACGCTTTAGCCACTATAGCGGCTGTAACAGGGCTAATGTACTCTAGATTCAGCATTCTCCTACTTCCCGAGAAGCCGGTGGAGCTCTTCGCTTACATAGTATTGGCCGGCGTCGAGTGGTACTGGTTTAGCTACTTCCTCTGCACAGCTATGCTTGCGTTGAGAAAGCCCAGGTCTCAGCTGTTAGGAATGCTACCTCTGATGCTCGGCTTCAGCATCTACGCGACGCTCTGGCTAGATCCCGGGGAAGTGGTCTACGCGCTGCCTGTAGCCCCATTGGCCCCTCTAGTCGTCAGCTCCGCATCAGGCGTTGATGCTGCAGCGGGAGGGTGGCTCTCCTATCAGCCTTGGCGGGGCTCTAGCGCGATTACAGTCGTAGAGCCGCTGCCAGCCCTGATCTCGACCTTCGCATGGATACTCTTACTCGCCTTGGCATCCCTCCTCCTGGCTAAGAGGATTACCGGAATCCCAGTAGAAGAAGTATCTTAACAGGTGAGAGACATGAGGGCGGAAGACTCTGAACTGAGCGATGCGGTTGCGCTAGCTGATCTAGCTCGGAGGATGAGAAGGTACTTCCTAACGGTCCAAACGGCTTACGCGTTCCTCTTCAACGCCACGATAATTTGCGCCTACTGGCTGGCGGTGATATCCTTGGCTTTCCTGTTCGACCTTGTCGAGCCGCTTCTGTTCTGGGTGGCCGCCCTCATCATCCTTATACCAGTTGTGCTCCTAGCTGCCTACGTGAGTGGGGTTGCCTCCCCGAGTGCCACTTCCCAGGTCTGGAGGACTCGAGGCAAGTACTTCGGGCTGTTCTTCGCCGTGCCTTTCGTCATCACGTATTCCATGCGCCTGCCACCGTACATGTACTCCATAGCTTGGTACCCTGCGCTCGCGGTCTCACTGCTCCTCGTACACGTCTTCATCGAGAGAGAATCCTACCGGCGTGGCGAAGTCCTGGCTATGCCCTTCCTCATCTCATCGGTACTTACGCTGCTGACCTCCCCTCTCATCATCGTCATAATTAACAAGTCGCCACTCGCCGCTTGGACGCTAGCTCTATCCCTCATGCTCACCAGCTACACTTCCGCCGCCTTCATAGCACTATACAAAGCTAGAAGGGCTCTAGTGGGTTAGGATGGTTCCGCGCCAGTTCACTTCCCCCTTCACTGGCTTAGGCCTTCGGGCCCGCCTTGCTGCCTCCGCGAGAGTAGGAAAGAGCTGAGGGCGAGGCTGGAGGAGCGGGTTGAGAGGCGCGGCGCGGAGCTCCAGCAGCTCTTCGGCGAGTACGGTTTGGGTGTTGACGCGCGGAAGCTGCTGCGCAGCGCGGTGAGGGATCTGTGTTCTTCAGCCTGCCTCGCAGCCCGCTGAGCTGGTACGGCTCGCTGATCGAGGAGGTTAGGGAGGGCTTGGAGGGAGCTGGGGACGAGGTTTGGGAGGAGCTGATGCTCCACTACAGCACTGCTATCGTGGTGAGGGGCTCTACAGCTTGGGTGAAGGTGGGCTACCCTCCCTCAAGGCTCTACACCGCCAAGTTCAGGAGAAGCGTGAGCGTGGCTGAAGCTGTAGTGGCGCCGGTGGCGAGGTACCTCATCCCTCCAGGAGAGGTGAAGGTCGTCATGGAGGGTGCTTCCACTTTCCAGGCGGGCACGGGAGGAGGCTATGCCGCGCCGAAAACCCTCAAGCTTTTCCTCCTATCTTTTCCTCTGCGTGCTCTAGGGGCTGGTGCAGCGCAGCGGTGTTGCCGCGCGGGGTGAAGGTTTAAAACGCGGGCTAAAGCCGGTGAGCGTGGTGTTCTGGGTTAGGATGGAGGAGCTCTCTGGGCTCCTGCACGAGGTTGACTCGGATCTGCTCAACCCCAAAAGGTTCGCGATTGTAAGCCTCCTTTACGCGATCGGGCCGATGAGCCTCAGGGAGCTAAGGCAAACTCTCAACCTCACGTGGGGGGACCTGGACAGCAACATACGCAGGCTCCACGAGAAGGGTTACATACGCCTCTGGAGGGGGCTCGGCAGCGGCCCCCGAATCCTAGAAGTGAAAACGGAGCTCACCGAAGCTGGGATCCGGGAGTACGAGAAGCTAGCTCAGCAGCTAAGCGCAGTCCTGCGGAAGGTGGAAGAAGCCAAGAAGCAGGCCTGTTAGCAGCAACCAGAGCGGTCCAGCTCGAGTGCTACGCTGATGCTGTGGCGAGACATTATTCAAGCTGCTAGGCATACTGCGAAAGCGGTGCTACCCATACTTTCCCCTCGTCAGTGCCCTCTACAGGGAGGCTTTCGAAACACCTAGAGCAGGCTCCGCCCTCTTTCTTCTCCACCTGGATTAGAGTGCAACCGCCGGGTGTGCAGCGCGAAGCTTAATATCACTGTAAGGCCGAAACTTCCCCGTATCTATGGAGCTGCCCAGCGAGTGGGTTGAGAAGGCTGACATCTTCTTTCGTGAAGCTAAAAGACACATCGAAGAGGGGGTTTACTGGCTGTCATGCTTCGAAGCCCAGCAGGCTGCCGAACTGTATCTAAAAGCGCTTCACGTAGCAGCTGCAGGCCTCTACCCCTTCACTCACGACCTCTCCGAGCTGCTTAACTCTCTAAAAGCTCTCAACTTTAACCCTCCGGACGATCTCTTCGTGGTCGCTGACGCTCTCACAGCTCACTACACTCTTTCAAGGTACCCGGGAAGGAAACCTGTTTCCTACACGAAAGATCTCGCTGAGAGGTGCATCTCATATGCGGAGAGAATCATCGAGTGGGTTAAGCGAGTATCTAAGGTGGAGGGCTGAACTCCTGAAGCGGCAAAACGAGCTTCTAAATGAATTCGTAGAGAGGGTTGTAGAGAGGCTGGGGAAGTGCGCCGTGCTACTCTTCGGCTCTAGAGCCCGAGGCAACCACCTGCCCTACAGCGATTTCGACATCGCTGTCGTTGTGGAGGAAGCTGTAGACAAGCTCTCCTTGATTGAGGAGCTGCGAGCCTTGAAGCCGAGAGGGCTACCCCTCGACCTCGTGGTCTTTGGAAGGGAGGATCTGGAGAATCCAGTTGTGAAGAAGATGCTAGAAAGCGCTATCGTCCTGCACGACAGCCTCCAGCTCAGCGAACTCGTCTCAAGCTGTTGCACTCGCGGCTTGTCGAAGCCTGAGCTTTAAATGGTAGGCAGCGTTACTCTGATCGAGGGAAGAGATGTTCCAACGCTCGCATAGCGCAACGCTAGGTTTCACCGGCCGGGAGCCGTGGCAGGACTTTTACGCCAGGCATGTTGTGGAAGTGCTTGTCGAACGTGTACACCTCCTCGACCCCCTCCTCCTTCATCTTCACGTACGCGAGAGCATCATTTACGCTCACACTGTAGCGTTGGGCAACATCCAACGAAGCGTCGAAATCCCGAGGCTCTACGGGTAGGACCTCTATGTTCTCCTTCGAGAGTATGCCGCCGGCCACCAGCTTAATACTGTAGGATAACCCCAGTCTCGCTTCAACTACGTTCGCCACCTCGCTCACGTGGACAACGGTTGTGACCACAGGCTCCCCTTCCTCAACCCTCACCAAAACCTCCTGCGCAGCCCTTTTAACCGCAGCCTCTCTCGGGGTCAAGCTGCGCTTCGGCTTCAAGTAGGCGTGCAGAAACACGCTGGAGTCCAGGAACCTAGCCCTCACGGTAGAGCGCCCCCTTCAACGCGTGAGTATCCGCGAAATCCTCAACGTCAACCTCGATTGCGTCGAAGAGTTCCGTCAGCTTCAGCGCGCCCAAAGGCTTCAACCTCAACTCACCATCATCCAATACCTCGAGCATAAACACCCGCGCACCCACCCTCCTACGCACACTGGAGGGAATCAAGATCCTGCCAAATTTATCCATCTTCACCAGATAGCTTTCAATCACAGCTTACACCAGAATCTCTAAATCATCCAGAAATATAATTCTTACCATCAATGCTGGGTTAGCCATCAACCAACGACCACTGTAGAGAGCATTCAGCCCGAAGATTTTAACCTTTAAGCCGGCCACGATGATCAGTAATGCCATTTTCTAACTACCACCCCTAAGCGTAAAACAAGGCTTGAAGTCCCCCGCATCAACTCCCCGAGAACTTACGAAGCATGCCTCGCTACAGACTCATATCTACGCTTCCTCCTACCCGTCCCAATAGCCGCGGCAACCCAACGTGCCTAGCGTCGCCTTGCAGGCTATGCTTGAAAGGTGAAACCTGGCTACGTACCGATGGTTGAAGCACGGCATCGGGGACGAGTTAAACGGGAGTATCGAGGGAAGCCTTGAAAAAGTGAACGGATTGAGTTTCAAGTGGAGCTACTTTCTCCTTCTAGCCCGGATGACTAAGAGCACAGCCACCGCTAGGACTGCAAGCGCGGCAGCGATCAGCAGTAGGTTGTTTAAGTCCAGAAATCGGTGGTTTCCGGCTTGGGCTTCCAGTATGCAACGAGGTTGACGGGCTAGTTCACGGTGAAACTGTAGGTTGGTGACGTGGGGGCTGTCTCTCCGTAGGAAGTACTTAAAGGTGTAGTTGCGTTCAAGCCCTTCGCGTAGACGCCGGGGCCCCGCACACTCCCGTAAGCAGAGTGCGCGGTTACCGCGTACTCGGCCTTGTGTATCGGTTTCATCAAGAGGTATCGATAATAATCATTGTTCACGTTTCACCAGATATTTTACAGAAAAGTTTTTCAATGTTGAGGATTATCCCTGGATCGCGACTTTGAAGCCATTTTATCATTTTCTCACCGCCTACGTAGAGGGTTATACGGGTGAACGGTTTTTCACGGCCGGAGTTGTTCTCTTTCAGCTGCAGTACTTTTCGGATTACATTTTCGATGTACCTAGCAAATCCCTCCTTCCACTCCTGCCAAACCATGTACTCGTAATCCTTATGACATAAATACTCCTTTAATTCTCTCCTTATAATTGGGATTTCCTCAGCGTTAGCATCTAAAAACCTCGAGTAAAGTTCCACAAAGTGATCATCGGTGTAGGGGAAGGGGTAATTGAGCTCCCACGAGTAGTTGCCGGCTTCTACCTCCTCTCTCGCTACTGTAAGGCTGCTTTTGAGCTTCTCCTCGCAGCGCTCCCACTGATAGCAGTGGACAAACTCGTGTAAAACGGAAACTATACTTTCTAAAATAGCTTCACCAGATAGAGAGACTACAGCTGTCATTCTCCAATCGTTCACGTCTAGGGGGAGAGCGGCGGAAACAGTATCCGGCATCCAGCTGGGTGCTGTTACGATTTTTGCAAGCCTATATTCGTTATTAGAAGGCTCGAAAAGGTAGAGTTCTCTCCCCCTAAGTACAGCTAGTGGGTATAGCTTCGTGAACAAGGGATGAATCTGCCGAACTTTTCTCAAGATCGATAAAAGCGTAGCCACAAAATCGGAAACATCCATGCTCACTAGACGCTTGGTTAATACTTATGTTTTACTCTTACATTAAAAATGGCTTTAGCCGCTGCGCTAACGGATAAGTGAAATGAGCTCAACGTCATGGTGGCTGTGTGGTACGCTTGTGTGATGAATTGCTGGGGAAGCGTGACCCTGAAGGGTACTATGTCATCCTCGCGAAGCTCGAGGCACTGCCTCTGCTTGAGGGCTTCGACGTGCGGGTGGAGCAGAGCCCCTCCCTGCTGGTGAGGGTGAAGTCCCGCAGCGTAGCGCGCAAAATCTGCCGAATCCTCCAGGCGCGGAACCCCCTCGTACACCCTTAGAGCATGGCAGTGCTCAACTACTCGAGTGCTTTCGCGGATTCTGCTCAAGGCTTCCCGGCTTCAGCTTCTCCTTCAGCTTTCTCCCCCTCTCAATAGCTTCGAGCTTTTCCTCAAGGCTCCTGTGGTACTCGATTCTGTGCTTCGCATCCTCCCAGACTTTTCTCCAGTAGTAGAAGTACTCCGAGATTTCAAGCTCGTCCCCGAAGAGGACGATGTAATCATCGATGATCGAGGCTTTCACCTTCAATGGTAGCAGCTCGAAAACCCTCACATCGTAGATCGGCTTAAACCTGCCGATGAGGCTGCGCTGAATCTCCAGGTTCTTGTCCTGATCCCTCAGCCTCGTAATCACAGCTACGTCGATGTCCGACCCCTCTCTAAACTCCCCCGTCACGTAGGAGCCGAAGACAACTGCTTCGAAGCTCGAGAGAGCTCGGAGATCCCTCTTAATCTCTTCGAGACTGGGCTTCGAGCGCATTCTCGACCCTCCTTATGAACTCGAAAAGCGCTTCCTTAACCCCCGACACACTAGGCCTCTTACAGCCTCACTTCTCGTCTCGTACACTCCGAGCTCGATGAGCGTATCGATAAGCCGAATCCCCTCTCACCCAACCTGACAGGAAGTACTTTGCTCGTCACGACTCTGTATACGATTAGGTATACCAAAAATTAAGCCTTTGCCAAACACAGGGCCGAGTGAGAGCCTGACCGCAATATTTCTGAACGTTTAGGGGATCGTCTAGGCTGTTTATCGCGGCTAAACTGCTTTCTTCCAACGGTTACGCCAGGGGGAAGCGATCCTTAGATGACGAAAATGCTGGAGCATGGTTCCGCAGGGCGAGATACGGTTAGATAAAGGAACCTCCATAAAGCTGTAAACCAGCGGCAACGCTTAAAGCGCTAGTTGGTCTTTCGATGCTGGGATGGGCCACACAGTGGCAGAGGTTGGGCTCTACAACCCTTGCGATACTTCCAGGTCTTTGGCACTGGGGCTACTAGTTGATACGGGTAGTGCTTACAGCTGGGTTAGGCGGGAAAGACTCGAGAGCCTAGGCATAAAGCCAATGGCGAAGTGGAAGTTCAGAACGATCGAAGGGAGGGTGTTGAACGTGAGATCGGCGAGGCCGTGTTTGAGTGCTTGGGTGAGAGGGCTACTAGGATTGTCGCATTCGCGGAGGTAGAGGGTGCTGAGGTCCTGGGGGTTGACGCCCTAGAAGGCTTGAGGCTCGAAGTCGATCCCGTGACGAAGCAGCTCAGGAAGGTTGAAGCCCTACTCGCGCTATGGGTCGATTCTCCCGCGCTAACCCCCTGGTGATTAGAGGGTTCAAGAAGTGACGCGCGAATACGTAAATCACGTTTGTACAACCTACTAACTTTATGACGCGTCAGGCTGTGCCCGCGTGGGGATGCTGTCGATATTATTTCATGACCTAGCGCGTATAGCCTTAAGGCTATCTTCGCCTGGTAGTATTCGCTGCTCCAGAAAGCTTTAGCTTAGCGCCGTCAGACATATTAAGCATGGCGTCCGTGTGAAGCTGTGCCGTTCACACCCTTCCACCTCGGCCCGGCTCTAGGGCTTGGAGTCCCGCTGAGGAAGTACATCCACCTCCCAACTCTGCTGGTGGCGAGTGTGGTCAGTGACGTGGAACCGTTTCTCGTACTCCTGCTGGACCTCAGCTCCCCGCTGCACGGGCTCCTGCACACGTTTCTCCTAGCGGTGCCCGCCGGCTTCGTGCTGGGGGTCATCATGCACCTGCTCGAACCTGTGCTCGCTCCACTGCATAAGGCGCTGCTTCTCGAGCCGAAGGAAGGGGTGGGATTCCGCGGCTTCCTTCTCGCTGGAGCTATTGGAGCGGCGTTGCACGTGCTGCTGGATGCGCCGCTGTACGATGACATTATGCCTTTCTACCCGCTGACCGTAAACCCTCTGTACAATCCATCACTCTCTAGGGTCGTGTACGCGCTTTGCATCGGACTCGGCCTTCTAGGTTTAATTGAGTATGTAGCTCTCGCAAGAGCCCCTTCATCGACGCGCTGGTAGGTTGGGCTAAACCGGTCTACCCTACTGGTCTGATCTACTTCTCTTATCTTACCGCAGCAGACTTCTGCTTCCGAACACGGTTTTTACAATCGGTTTTCTTTGTCATAAAGCTTATAATATGGTATTATAATTTGTGCATAATGGTGGAGGTTGTCGAAGTGGATGCTAACGGCCGTATTTACCTGCCGGCAAGCGTGCGGAGGACCATCCCGTGGAGGCGCTTTATCGTGCGGGTAGAGGGCGATATGATCGTTCTGACGCCGGTGAGGCCGGCTGTGGAGAAGTACTACGGTGTCGCGGGGAAGCCTGCGTACACGACGGCGGAGGAAATCGATGAGGCGGTGGAGCGTGAAACGAGGAGAACGCTTGAGGAGGATCTACGTTGATGTGAACGTCCTCTACTACTACCTAACCGCGCACCCGGTGTACGGTGAGAGGTCGAAGAGGTACCTGGAGGAGTTCAGCGGCCAGCTGGTTACTTCTTCGCTCACGGCTTGGCTCCTCTACGTTCTCACGCGTATTGAGAACATAGCGTTGATTCTCGACGAGATTGGGGTAGAGCTTGCACCCTTCGACAGCAATGTACTAAGGGAGGCTACGAGGTTGGAGAAGCCGAGGGACCTCGAGGATCGCATACACCTAGCCACTGCTCTGCGGCTCGGCGCTGCAGCAATACTCTCGAACGATAAGGATTTCGACGGGATACCCGGTATCAGGAGGATCTTCGAGTAGCATGCAACGATCCCTGAGGATGCGTGCAAGCTACTGTGGAGTAAAGCTCGGAGGGGGAAAGGCGGCCGGGCGGAAGGGTATGGGCCTCGGGTTCTCAACCACGTGTTGCTGGGGCCTCCAACACGAGTCAACCCACGAGCCTGCGCCCGCAGGTTTTCCCGTGCTGGCTGCCTCAGCCTCGCATGATTGAGGTCCGAGGCCCGTGCTCTTCCGCCTTGCAATAAAAGGTGCGCAGGGGAGGGGCAGTATCGCTGTGTTGAATGAAGTAAGTTTCGGGGAGGTTTAACTCCTTTAGTTCTGCCGCTCTATCCCTCTTCCCCCCGTTTATTGCGAGCTTCACGCTGGCTGGGCAGTCTAGGGGGATTAGCGCGGCTGCCGCAAGGCCGCGGAGAGGGCTGAGCCGTACCTTACTCCGCTCCACTCGCTCGCTTCGATGAGGCTGTCTGTGATTGAGCCCCCCAGCGCTGAGCCGGCAGAGGCTGCCAGGCCTTGAGCCAGGTTGTAGTAAGGGAGGTAGCTGGCTTCAGCTCGGGTTCCGCGACCTCGATCACGTAGAGTGGGGTTACGACTGCGCCGGGCGCGGTGAAGGGGCCTGATAGCGCCTGCCACATGAAGATCGGCGCGGGGCTGGGGGCGAGGGCGTAGACGGTAGGGAACGTGATGAGGCCCGCCCTGCTGACGAGCGTCAGCTTGGGTAGTTTCCCGTTTTGTACCGCTCTGCGAGCGCGTACTGGGAGATCGTGGTGGAGGTGGTGGAGAGGAGGTTGAGCAGAGCGAGGTCTGCGACGCTCACGCAGAGGACGTACTTCCGGGCTGGTGGGAAGGGGGCCAGGCAATGGCCATCACGAAGGTGTAGAAGCTGTTCGCAGCTGTGAACTTCAAGAGGCCTTGTTCTCGACTGCCTCCCGTTAATGGACCCGCCGCTCTGCCTGAATCCTTTCAACTAGATGCGGAGCATCGTGAGCCACGTGGCTGATGCAGCGATGACCTCGAACCCCCTAAAGTTTGGCGGGCTAGCGGCTCGAGGAGCTCCACGATTATGCTCTCGTTCTTCCTCGTCGGGACGACGACAGAGATCGCACCCGAGTAAATCCTCAAGGCTTTTAAGTGGGCACCGCCCCAATAAGCCGGTGATGAGGGTTTCTGGTTCGGAGGTATGAAGAGAGCTTGATTAGCTGATACATCGGGAAAATCCACGCGCCCCCGGCTTTTAGCCTGCAGGTGGGTTCAGGAGCTCCAGCGTTGCTATCGTAGAGTAGCCGTCTTGCTGGGCCTCAATCGCGGCTAGCGCCAGTGGGCTGCGACGGCGATGAGAGCGCCCACTGCGATCACGACGGCTCCCACGTACTCGGCTACGGCTACCGACGGCCACCGGACCGTAGCTTCAACGAGGTAGCCGAGCGGTGTGGGGAGGAGCCCGAGCAGGAGGAGGACTATGCCCGGTGTACGCCTCTTCTCCGCGAGCAGCGCGAGGCCGAGCGCCGTCGAGGCTAGGAAGGATTGGACGTAGAACCAGGTGGATACGAAAGTGTGCGGCCTTGTCCCGCCCGGGTAGACGCCGACGAGAGCAAGGAAGATTCCGGAAACGAAGTAGAGGCCGCAGGCGAAGGCTGCACCCTTGCTCCTCGACGCTAGCAGGAGGCCCAGCGAGAAGAGGCACATCATTGCTCCTAGCACGATTAAGCCGTAGTTGTAGATCCAGGGGTCTGTGGCTCTCGCCGCTCCTAGATCGCTGAACGCGTGCCTGTAGAAGTCGAACCAAGGGTTTCGCGCCGCAGAGGCCAGTACGACTACGTGGAAGGCTGGAAAAGCTAGGGGACCTAGCATCATTAGAACCCTTGCCAGCTTTCTCGCATCCACGCCTTCCCTACGTGAAGCGTGCAAATGAACTTAGCGTCACGCGGAACTCTGGCCCGGGGTGGTGGGCGCTTCTTCGGCAGGGGCGGCGAAGACAAAGCCTTCACTCGAGCGTTAAGGATGCTACCTGCGGTAGAGGCTGGGGGTTGAAGAGAAGGCTTGAGGAGGCCAGAGAGGGCAGCCGAGCTCCTACCTAACGCGGCTGCTACCTCGCGCAGCCCTCAGTTTTTATACGTGGTGGGCAGGCGTTAAGCGTGCGCGAGGAGGAGTTCCACCGCGAGAGAGCGCTGCTCTATGAAGCCTTATCGCTCGCCTTTACGCACCCCACTTACGGTCAGACTCTGAAGCTCTTAGAGAATGTTGCTGAAAAGATTAGCAGGTGGAACGCCGTGTGGCGGGCTGTGCGCCCCGACCTTCCGCCAGCTTTCGCAGGCTCGTGGCTTGCCGCGCTGAGAGGGGATCGTACGAGGCTGCTGGAGGAGTACACGAGGCTTTTCGTGTTGAGTTCGCCGAAGCCCCTCTGCCCTCCTTACGAGTCTCTCTACCTGGGAGGTGCGTACCTCGCGGGGCCTAGATACGAGCACCTCTTAAGGTTGCTGGGATCAGCGGGGCTGGAAGTGAAGGAGGATGTCGGAGAGCCTGTAGAGCACGTTTCCGTGATGTTCGAGCTCATGAAGGCGCTCATACTGATGTACTTGGAAACAGGAGAGCTTCGCTTCACCTGCCTTCAGGCTCTTCTGGTGGAAGAGCATCTGAACGAGTGGATTCACGCTTTTGCCAGCTGCGTCGAGAGGAACACCAGCCTCGAGTGTTTCCGCGTGTCAGCGGAGCTAGCCAGAGAGCTGATCGCCGCCGACAGGAACCTCTTGAGGACTTTCAGCAAGAGGTGCGAGGAGGAGTACTTCAAGCCTCGCGGCTAGAGGTTGATGCAACTCCTCTCCTGTCGATTGACAAGAGAATCTTACTCGTAGCGGCGTCAACGGGGAACCGTGGGGCCCCGCCCCACGCTCCCCGAGCGCTCAGCATGAGCGCTTTCTCGATGATGAATCCATCCGGCTTGCCGCCGAGAGTGGCTTTAAAGTAGATAACTTTAAGTAGAAGTATGCTGATTTTCGCATTGTGAGTAAAGTAAAAGTCACGAGAAGCTACCAGGTTACTCTCCCGAAGGATGTTCGTGAAGCTGTCGGTATCGAGGTTGGAGACTACCTGGAAGTTTACGTGGATGAGAGGGGCAGGATAGTCATGGAGAAGGTGAGGAGGAATAGGTTGAGGCTGTCATCAGGCAGGAAGCTCACCCCCGAGGAAATCGACGATGTAATCGTGAGGGGGCTAGGTGAGGCGCTTGCAGGAGGCGGTGATTGATACAAATGTTCTCGTCTACGACACCTTCAGCGACTCCATCTACCACGAGCAGGCTGCGCGGCTGCTAGACAGCTTAGACGCCTGGGTGATACCGCTGATCGTTATCTACGAGCTCGTTTGGTTCCTGAAGGGGTTCTCGCTAGAAGCGCGAATCGTTCGCGAGAAGGTGCTAGACTACGCGGGCGATGAGAGGGCTATCATCGCGTGCGAGGGTGTTGAAGGAGTTCGCTGGGCGCTTAACACGCTGGTTGAGGAGGGGGCGTCCGTTGCTCGCTTCAACGATAAAGTCGTGCTATCGGTTGCGGCTCGAAGAGGGGTTCCACTAGCGACTTTCGACGCGAGGTTGAGGAAGCAGGCTGAGAGAGTAGGCATCGACGTTCTGCCGGAGAGGTTGTAGCGCAGCGCCAGAGCTCGCGCTTACAGTTTGTAGATCAAGAGAGTAAGATACTAACCTTAGCAGTCTAAGATGGTAAAAATACGATGGCCATGCGTCTACGGGGCCAGCAGAGCTATCGAGAATGCTGGCATTAAAGCTGAAAGTGGTGGCGAAGGCCTTCGGGGAGGGCCGGTGGGTCGATGTCGCTGCCAGGAATCGTGCCGCTACAATATCCTATGCGAGGTCCCCGAAGAGTCCGTCAAAATTCGAGGTCCAACTCTGGAGAAGCACCCGGGTTCCGCGGCCGGGATGCTAGCTGAGAAGAAAGACCTGAGCTAGGTTACTTTCACGTAGTCTACTTCCAGGTAAGCTCTAACTCTGTTCTCCTGAGTGAGGTGCCTGTAGACGCGGCCAGCGTCACGCCTGTTGTAACCGAAGACAGCGTTATCGATCCATATGTCGGCTCTCGCCCTGTACTCCTGCCCCCTCAGGGGCAGCGTAGCTACGTGGCGTCCGTCCACGTAGAAGCTCACAGCCCCCTCCCTCCACTCGACGCGGTAAACGTGCCACTGAGTTAAGTCGAGATCCTGGAGCGCCGGCTTACCCGAGTGGATGACTACCCCAAGCCGCCCTCTGGTCAGCCTGCTCACCAGGCTGAGCGCGGAGAGGGAGGGGCCGTACAGCTTCACAGGGTAGAGGTGGTTCTTAACCTGGGCGAAGAAGCCTTGAAGCATGTAGGGGCCCCTGCTCTTTAGGTGGATGAACCAGATGGGCATGCTTATGTCGAATACCATCGAGTGGTTCCAGAAGCCCCACCCAGCTGAGCCGTAGTGTAGGCCCGCCATCCTGATTTTCGCCTCAAAAGTCTTCCGGAACCAGGGCAGATCGTCGAACATACCATCCGAGATCTCAGCATTAGAGTAGTAGAGTGCCTCGGTGGGCCCTGAGAATATGCGCAAGATGCTGCCCTCGTGCTCGAAACCGGCGAAGTTGTCGCGCCGGTAGTGCCAGTAAGGGCTCATCTCCGCGAAGTCGTCGAAGAGCACACCGCTCTCGCGGGCCCTCTTCCTAAGCTCCTCGCCCGAGGCCATACAGCTCTACATCCTTCCGGCCATATATACGTGCTTCGAGCAACGCAAGCCACATGCATGTTCCCGACTTTAGACAGGTCTCCGCGAGGAGCACGAACACTTGCTCCAGAGCTCTAAGCTCACTTCGCGTAGCGGTGCACAGTAACGCACTCAGCTACCAGGCTAAGGCGTAGAAGCGTAAGGAAGAACCTGAGGGAAAGGTAACCGCGAGCTCAGCCGCGCTCGCCCGCCGGATCCTAGCGCGGGCTTAAAGCTCTCCTTCCCACTCCTTCAAGAAGCGTGCGATAAACTCCTCCACGAACTTGTGCCTGCCTTCAGCTATCCTCCTTGCAGGCTCCGTGTTGAGTGTATCCTTGATCTTCAGTATCTTCTCGTAGAAGTGGTTGATCACAGTCTCGGAGCGGCCATCGTAGTCGCTCTTAGGCGGTATGGAGGGGTCGTGAAGCGGCACGTTGGCCCAACCTCCTCTCGCGAAAGCTCTCGCAACCCCGATAGCACCCAGCATGTCGAGCCTGTCGGCATCCTGCAGAACCTGTGCTTCCAGAGTTTCAGGCTTAATACCTTTCCTAAACCGGTGGACCCTGATGCAGTAGCACACCTGCTCGATCTTCTCCTGTGGGAAGCCCAGCTCACCCAGCAGCTTTCGGGCGATCGCAGCCCCCTCTTCGGCGTGATCCCTCACGGCCCCCTCGTCCTCGAGAGCTCTGGCGACATCGTGGAGGAGCGCGGCAGCTTTCAGGACGTCGAGGTCGATGGGCTCGCGGAGCTCGCGCGCTATCCTCAGCGACAGCTTGTACACTCGCTCAACGTGGCTTTTATCGTGGTGTGAGTGCCTGTAGTAGGGCTCGGCGGCTTCCCTCACTTTCTCGAAGAAATCCTCACCCAGCACGCTCGAGGAATCGCTGCAGAGGGTACAAGAACTTAGCTTTCACGTAAGCTTTCAGCCTGCAGCGTGCAGCGCCACCGCCCCGGCTGCAGAGGCTTGCAAGAGAGGGAAATGTTTTTGAGCGCTGGTTTTTCCTCCGCGTCGTGAGCAGGTACAAGCTTGAGAGAATTCTCCTACTGCTCGGCCCGCTAGCGTTCCCGGTGTTCCACCTAGTGCTGCTAGTAGCGGTTTCCCGTAACCCGTGGTTCAACTTCTTTGTCCACGCTTTCAGCGACCTCGGCGGCCCGAAGGCGTCTGACCCGTGGGTGTTCAACAACGGTTTAATTGCCCTCGGCTTCATGCAGTGCCTTTACTCTCTAGGCCTCCTCGCCAGAGCGAGGAGCAGGGGTGCCGCCTTCGCGTGCGGGCTCTGCTTCACAGCTGGTGTTTTCCTTGCCCTGATAGGAGTCTACCCGAGCGGTACGAAACCCCACGCGTTTATCGCGATGTGGTTCTACCTTCAGGCTCTAATGGCTATGAGCGCTCTCGGGCTAGCGCTCCTCGTGGAAGGTAGGCGTGTGCCAGGAGCTCTCCTGCTCGCTCTAGGGCTTCTCCCGCTACCACTAGGTTACGCGGTTGAAATCACCGTAGGCTGGCCCTCCCTAGCTGTAGTAGAGTACGCTGGAACGATCTTCATCGCCGGAGGGAGCCTAGTTGCGACGCTGGCTCACTGGAGCTGAGAGTACCCCCGGCTTCATCGGGGAGAACGCGAGAGATACAGGTGCAGGAGCGAGAAGTTTCCTCTCGATCGACGAAGGGTGATTGTAAACAAATTGACATGTTTAGAATTGTATAAGTTGAGATGATGATGTGTAAATACCCGGGATTATAATATAAATAGTATTTCGTCACCAATAAATAACGGTCGGCATGGGAGCAAAGCTCGACCGAAGAAGCTTTCTGAAAATCATCGGGACTACAGCGGCACTGGCCACCACGACGGCTAGCGGCTCCCTGAGACTTCTAAAACCTCAGGAAGATGTACGGGCTCAGGCAGCCGCCAAGCAGGTGCCCTCGATATGCATGATGTGTCCAGCCTCGTGCCAGATACTCGTAGATGTTAGAGACGGAGTTGTGCGGAGAGTTGAGGGCAACCCGAAAGGACCTACAAGCCTCGGTAAGCTCTGCGCGAGGGGGCAGGCCGGGGTTTTCCGGCTATACAACCCCGATAGGCTGAAGAAGCCTCTCGTGAGGGCCGACGCGGCGAAGAAAGGCACGTGGGAGGGCTTCCGGGAAGCAAGCTGGGATGAGGCGCTGACAGAGGTTGCGAACCACCTTAAGAAGCTCGTGGAAGAGAAGAGAATTAAGGAGCTGGCGATACTGTACGGGTGGCCCACGAAGCTGAACTACGAAGCTTTCGTTAAGGCTTTCGCCTCTACCTTGGGCACGCCTAACACGATGGATATACCGACTTCGATGTGCTTCTTCCCGAAGGCGCTGGGCTGGTCCTCCGCTATGGGTGCCGGCGCACACACTCAGATCCTGACCGATTACGAGAACGTCAAGTACCTCATCGTCATCTGGAGAAACTTCTTCGGCAGCATCAGCATAGTGCACGCTACCAGAGCTGGGAGAAAGATTGGCAACTACAAGCTCGTTGTGCTCGACCCGAGGTTCAGCGAGACTGCCGCGAAAGCCGACGAGTGGATTCCGATCAAGCCCGGAACGGATCTCGCTTTCCTCCTGGCTCTGATAAACGTTGTGATCAGCGAGCGGCTCTACGACGAGGCTTTCCTCAGGGCTTTCACCAACGCTCCGATGCTTGTAGGAGAGGACGGGAAGCCTCTCACGGTCGGCGTCGAGGGTGGGAAGACCCGCTACCTCGTCTGGGACCTCGCGAAAGGTAAGGCTGTGAAGCACGAGGAAGCCCTCTTGCCGGCTCTAGAGGGCGAGTACGAGGTTGAGGGTAAGAAGGCTAAACCCGTCTTCCAGCTGCTGAAGGAGAAGGTGGCTAACTACACTCCCGAGTGGGCTGAGAAGATCACGGGCGTACCGGCTGACACTATACGCAGGATAGGTATCGAGTTCGGTAAGACTCGCCCCGCTGCTGTAGACTGCGGCTGGCACGGCCCCAAGTACAAGAACGCGACTATGACGTTCCGGGCTGCCGCGATCCTCAACGCTCTGGTCGGCGGGCTCATCAAGGATGGTGTGCTGCTGACGGGTGTCGGCGCTACGGCGACACCGCCGCCCGACGTGCCCGAGGATAACGTCGCCCGTGTCTGGGCGGCTCGCCAGAAGATCGGGCTCGCTGCAAAGGGCTTCACGTTCCAGTACCTACCCTACGTGATCAAGAACAAGGATCCCTACCCGATAAGCTCGCTCTTCCTGCTCTCCGCTAATGTGCTGGCTACGGCGCCCGACACCGCGGAGTGGATCAACGCCTTGAAAGCGTTGGAGAAGGTTTTCGTCGTGGATATCTACCCGATGGACCATGTAGCCTACGCTGACGTCGTCCTGCCTGAGTCAGTGTACCTGGAGAAGGACGATCCTCTCTTCCCGCTCACCTACGCGCCAGCTGCAGGCTTCCAGACGAGGATCCAGGCTGTCAAGCCGGTCTTCGACACGAAGCACCAGATCGAGATTCTCGTCGAGATCCTGAAGAGGATGGGTGACGAGTACTACACGAAGTACTTCAACGCGCTGGCGGGCGCGCTCGGGCTGGACGCGGGCAAGCTGAGGCAAGCCTACGAGAGCGAGGGAGTAGCGGGCATCAGGAGGCTGCAGGTTGAGGCGCGCAAGCTCTCGCTAGAGCAGCTCCTCTCCGACGGGTTCATCGTGACTAAGCCTCCGGCCACGCTCAGAAACGAGCTCGTGAACAACGTTCTCGCAGGGAAGCACATCACCCCCACCGGCCGCATCGAGCTGTTCAGCTTCTCACTCTACGGGATAGTGCAGAGACTTGGGCCGAGCCCCTACTGGGACCCGATCGTCGACTGGGCTCCCCCAGAGGTTCTCGACAAGGCTGACGGAGTCAACACGTTCTACTTGACGTACGGCAGGATACCGACAATGACCCAGACGAGCACGTGCGACGAGCCGTTCCTGGTGAAGCTCACCCCGGACTGCCACCGGATGGTGTGGATAAACACGAAGGCGGCTGAGAGGCTAGGCATAAGGAACGGTGACAAGGTTAGGATCGTGAGCCTGGCGACCAACCAGAGCGTCGAAGCAGTAGCCTACGTGACGGAGCTGATCAGGGAGGACTCGATCTGGTTCTCTTCAGACTTCGCCTACCAGGGCCAGAAGCTAATCTTCTTCAAGCCTGGAGTGCCGCTTCACGT
The DNA here is from genome assembly GCA_038741495.1 of Thermofilum sp. Lineage (NCBI taxonomy): Archaea > Thermoproteati > Thermoproteota > Thermoprotei > Thermofilales > Thermofilaceae > Thermofilum > Thermofilum sp. Next base: position 443,775 of record JAVYKX010000001.1, read on the forward strand.
TCTCGTCGGGATCATGGCGGATCCCGTTTCGGGAGGTACTATGAGCCAGGAGGTTGTTGTTAGGGTTGAGAAGGTAGGGTGAGAAATATGGTAAGGTACGCGATGGTGATAGATCTAAACAGGTGCATAGGCTGCGGCGCCTGCGTCATGGCCTGCATCACCGAAAACCGGAGAGAGCAGGCTATGAAGGCTATGGAGAGGGGCCTAGAGGAAGTCGAGAGGATGAAGCTGAGAACATACATCACTAGGATCACTACGGGCAGGTACCCCCGCGCCGGGGTACTCTACATGCACATGATCTGCCAGCACTGCTCCAACCCGCCTTGCGTCTCCGTATGCCCCACGGGCGCCAGCTACATCGGAGAAGGCGGCGTAGTGCTCGTGAACAAGGAGAAGTGTATTGGCTGCGAGTACTGCGTTCAGGCATGCCCCTACGGCGCCAGGTTCTGGGACTACTACATCAGGTCGATTGACAAGTGCACATTCTGCATCCACCGCGTGAAGGAGGGCCAGCAGCCAGCCTGCGTCACCACGTGCCCCTCGGGGGCTAGAGTCTTCGGAGACCTCGACGACCCGGAGAGCGAGGTTTCGAAAATCGTCGCTGCAGGGTCTACCGTGCAGATGAAGAGGGAGGAGGGCACCTCGCCCAACGTCTTCTACATCCTGCCCAGCAGGAGGTGATGGGGGTATGATGCACCTTCAGGAGAGCTGGGGAATGAACGTTATCCTCGACCTATTCCTCGGTGGGATGGGAGCAGCTGCCTTCATCCTAGCGCTCTACGACTACCTGAAGGGGGAGCGCGAGCTCTCGCTGAAAGTGGCTTTCGCGGGAGTTATCTCGCTCATCCTCGGCCTCTTATTCCTGGTAAGCCACCTCGGCAAGCCTGAAGCAGCGTTCCACGTCTTCCTCTCCCCGAACACGAGTTCGGTGATGACTTACGGTGTATTCTTCAACATCCTATTCCTGGTCTTCGGAGGCCTCTTCGTGCTACCAGCGCTTTTGCCGAAGCTACCCTACTCCGGTAAGGCAGGCGCCATGAAGCTCCTCGGTGTCATCGGAGGGGTCTTCGCGCTCCTCGTGATGATCTACACAGGCTTCCTCATCGCCAGAACGAGCTACCCGCTCTGGAGGAACCCTGCGGTACCCCTGCTCTTCGTGCTCACAGCCCTCTCCGCGGGAGCAGGCCTCTACATACTGGTTGCGGAAGCGCTGAAGAAAACTTTCCCGAGCAGGCTGATCAGCTTCTCCCTGCTCACCACCTTCCTGGCTTTCCTGGCGTTCACTTCGATGCTTCTGTTGGTCGACATAGCGCCCCTGGCTTACAGAGAATCAGTGCACTTCATGCTTAGCGAGAACCTCGCCGCTACAATGCTCCTCTACTTAGTAGGCTTCGCGGCACCCTTCCTAGTATCCCTAGCGCAGAGAGGGAGGAGCTCCAAAGCCCTCACCCTCGTGCTAGCTCTAGCCCTGATCCTCCAGGCCCTGCTCTGCAGGTACCTCGTCGTGAGCTCCGCCTTCATGGAGCTCCCCTGGTAGGGCACTTAAAATACGATTTTTTTCTTTCCCTTAGGAGTCTTCTTACCTGCAGCGTGGAGCTGGCAGCTCTTCCTGCCGGGCGACGTGCTGCGACGAGCCCCTCTCCTTCACGTAAAGGTGAACGAGCACGCTGTCAAGTAGAGCCCACCGCCTGGATAGCAGCTTTGCCCCGCAGACCCTGCCGGTTAAGCTCGAGGATGTGAAGATGAGTAGCCCGCCCCCGCGCAGCACCCTCACGGCGTCTTTAAGCATCTCTTTGAGCGTCTCCAGGTTCTCGCCGGCGCACGCTGCCAAACCTACCCCTTGAAGGCGTGGCAGCGGGAAGTACGGGGGGTTTACGAGCGCGAAGTCGAAAGCCCCGCTTCTCAAGCACTTTGCTTCAGGGCAGACCACCGGGTGGAAGAGAGCATCGAGGCCGTTGAGCGCAGCGTTGAGAGCCCCAGCGCGCACACAGAGCTCATCCACATCGGTTCCGACGACCTCGCAGCTCAGCGCCTTTGCGACGGCGAGAGCCAGCGAGCCCGGGCCAGTCCCAACCTCGCAGCCCACAGAGCCCCTTGCAAGCTTTACAGCAGCCTCGTAGATGAGCTCCGTCGAGACGAAAACGGGCGCGAAGCAGCCCCGCGGGATCCGCAAGCAAACACCCTCAAAGGTCAAGGTCTCCGGGACGAGCCTCGAGAGCATCCTCAGAACGTTGACTGCTAGGAGAGCCCTCAGCCTGCCCAGATAGCTCTTGCTAGGCTCTACACGCAGCACGCCTCAGAACCACTATCGCATGCTTTAAAGCTCAACCCAAGCTCAGCTCTCTGGCAAGGCCTACGTGTTTCCCAGCATCTTAGCAGACAGAGAGGCTCACCCGAAGGGAGTAGCGAGCGAGCCGAAAAAATAAACCCGGTTGTTTACTGTTTGCTTGGAATGAGAGTAGTAGCGATAAAGACGATGGCGTGCATCGCATTATTAGTTTGCGTGGTAGCGATCGCCGCTTCGCTGAAGAGTATCGATAGTCAGGGCAGCGCGAGCGGCAGTTTGAACCATCTATCCCAGGCGAATCTCCTGCCTCAAAAGTCGGAGGATCTCGTAGGTGAGCACCTGCGGGAGTTGAACGCGTGCAGCAGCCTGCAGCTGGGGGAGGGGGATACCCTGATCCTTAAGTACCGGTTCGTCCCTCCCGATAAAATTCTGATAATAGAGGAGGGGGGACGCGATTTCGTCGTGTCCGCTGGAGATGCTTTACTTACAGTAGAGGTTAGTAGAGCAGGGGGAGGCTATCGGGTTCTGTTCAGGTTGACGTACAAGGGGGTTGGGCTCCGCCCGGCAGAGGAGAAGCCGCCGAAAGAGTGGGAGGGGGTTGAGTTCAGCATCGTTAGAGAGCTCCTCACGGTCTACGATCCGGGTCGCGGCTACAGCCTGCTGAACGGCACGCTACTGGGCCGCTTACTCCCCCTGTTCGAGCGGGGCGAGGTTCTATCTGTTGACTACCTCTGGGCGAGACCCGGTGAGAGGTACGATTTGGGGAGAAAGCGGCCTATCCACGCGCGCTTAGCGCAAGTTACCGTATGGGACTTAGAAAAGAGGGTAGCGCTGGTGCTCAACGGTTCGCAGATAGTTGCGTCTAAGTCCTTTGACGAGTTTTACGGTAAGAGCTACGTCGAAGATGTGATCAAGAGAACTGAGGGGCTCAGGGCTCTGGGCGGCTGCCCGAACCTCCTCGCCTCTGTTCACTACGTGAGTGCTTCGGGAGAGGTACTATTTGAGGTGTCCATCGATTACCCCACATCTGTCCCTACTTTCATCCTGATGGAGGGGGCTGCCAGGTACGCACCTGGCGGAGAGTATGTTCGAAACGGTAGACTGATGGTGGAGCTCCCCGCCTCGCTTCTTGCCGAGCTCTTCGGGATACGCTCGACGACGCTAGCGCTGGAGCTTGAGGACGTCCAAGTCGAGCGAAGAGGATAGCTCGGACTCACTCAAATTATCTTTTTTCCTCAATGGGGCTAGTGCACGGTTAGCTTCTCACCTGTAGGCTACCCCGCTGGTATCACTACTCATCTTCACCCCTTGGGATTTCGCGATGGATCACGCGCTTGCCGATGACCGCTCGGCGAGTATCCAGGTCGCTGAGCCGCGAGTACAGCCTTTTAACTCGGGGGGTGATGCTTGGGAGCGTGAGCAGCGCGCTGGAGGCCGCCCTACTGAGGGAACTGGACTGAGCCCGTTTTCACTCGGGGAGAGGCTGGTGCGGGCGGGAGCAGTCTCGTGAAGTGTGTTTTACCGGGCACGCTAGCCCTGGAAGATCCATGCTTCGCCAGCTTCATCTACCAGCGCTACACCCTTAAGCGCCTTCGCGCGATAGCGAGGACTTTATGTCTACAACCTCAGTGAATCAGGCTGCACGAAGCGCAGCTACCCTACTTCAGTGGCTTGTAAAGGATCTGAACAGCAACATCGATGCTCTCTTTACGCCGCTCCTGCGGTCCAGCTCGGATAGGTGCTGGTAGGCTCTGACCGCGTAAACGATCGCTGTGAGCGCTGAGTGGGATAGCGCTGCCGCGAGGGCGAGATGCGGTGTTTGAAGGGCACTGAAGGCTGTGAAGTAAAGCAGGTACACGTTCCTCCTCCCATCAACCTTGGCGAAAAGTCGGTCGAACTCCGCGTACCGCTTCAGCGGGGCTCCTGTTACCAGCGTGAACTGGTTGTAAATATGCCGCACGAAGCAGTCGACGACCAGCAGGGCTAAGCCCATTTGAAGCGCCACCGTGCTCCAGCCGTGCAGCGCCAAGCCGGCGATGAAGGACGCGTAGAGAGCCTGCTCGTACAGTGCGTCGAGCGAGTGCTCAAGGTGCCCCAGCTTCGTTAGTACACCCCGAACCCTAGCGAGCTTGCCATCAACGCCGTCTAGGATGCCGATCAAGTAGGAGAAGATAGAAGCTTCCAGGAACCTCCCGTAAAGGAAGAGGAGGATCGCTGGGATTGCAAGTAGGTTCACTAGCGCGGTGATTCTGTTGGGCGTCACGTAGCGGCTCCTCCCGACGAGACTCACGATAAGGTTCTCCAGGGGCGCGTTGAGCATAGAGGTGAAGTGAACGCCCTTCTGGGCCCAGCGCAGCAGTGCCCTCTCAGCTTCACGCGAAGCAGCGGGCACGCAGGCCGGCCTGTGCCTCCTTTCAACCAGCTCATCCAGCTCAACTGGAGCGGCGAAGCTGCCCAGGGCGTTAAGGTCGCTTACACGCAGTGCACTCCGCCCGTCTACCGCCACTCGGGCGATGATTACACGCCTCGAGTGCGTTCCTGCGACATCGCTCTCATTCTCTAGAATGCGCTGCACAGCATCGGGCGCTACGAGGTAAGAAGCATCTATGAGCACGGCTATGTGGGGCTCCGCCGGGACATCCTCGAGGCTATCGGCAACTCTCACTGACGAATCGCTGAGCGCTGAGAGGAGCTCTTCCACGCCTCTGCGGGCACCACGCTGGGGGACAACTAGCACCTCGCTGACGCTCCCCTTTACGAGGAGGAGCCAGCGTAGGAGCACAGGTGTGCCGTAGTGCGATGAGAGAGCCTCCGGGCCTGCTAGGATGTAAGCTTTAACCTTCACGCTCGATCACCGAGGCCGCTCGACGGGCTAGGAGGGTAACAAAGCCCTTGAATGTCCCGCGTAGCTTCTTCACGAGGTTGTAGAAGAGGAGGAAGGCGAGGAGGAGCAGGATTAGAGCGGCTGCTGTTGAAACGTAGCCGCCGAGGGTGGGGGCCTCGCGAAGCAGCTGTGGCACGTAAAGGAGCGCTAACACGACGACTGAGAGGTAGAGGACGTTCATGGCTAACCCTCTTGCAGAGCTCTCTGTTATGCCCAGCAGCGAGGATAGCTTCACTGCGTAGATGTCCACGATCCTACGAAGCCCGGCTAGGATGCGGTAGCCGTAGTAGATGATCACGACAAGCCTGGCGATGGAGACCACGTCTTCTGCGGTTAACGCCACGGCACCAAGGCTCAGCTCAACCCCCCCTACAGCGACTTGCACTAGCCACAGCAGCGTTAGGGCTGCGAACATCTTCAAGCCGCTTACCACGATCACCTCCACGTAGCGCTCAACGGGCCCCACGTATCTCTCGACCTGCGGGTGAGGCACCACTCTGGCCCGACCAACCCGGGGGGTTGATCGGAGCGAGCCAGCGAGAGCTGCGGCACCGGAGGCGAGCCAGAGGATGGTTGGAAAGATCCAGCCGATGAATGGCGCGAAAACCATTGCGAGAAGTAGCAGCGAGCGGTCTGCCAGAACCCACGCGAGGCTTCTGCTCGGGGCTAGACGCCGGGAAGCTTCGGCTCCAGCTGCGCTGGCCAGCCCTAAAAGCACCAGGGGTAGGAGGGGGCCCGATGGTGCCTCCGGCAGCTGCCAGAGCACTGCGGACAGGAGCGAGGCAGAGTAAAGGATCGAGGTTGCAGTTGAGAGAGCGTTTAACGCTCCTGTTCTACCATGCAGCTCCAGTAGGAGCTCGCGAGCGTCAGATAGCAGAAGAGACGCGTAGGAGAAAGCCAGCAGCACGAGAGGGGTGGCGAATTTGAGGGCGGCAAGAGCGATCGTGAAGGCCGCCAGGGTGAGCTCAGCGAGAGCCATTTTGACGGCTGCTTCACCTCTCGAGTGCGCGGGTTCATCGAGAACTAGGATGCGGCTTACCGGTCTAACTAGCAGCTTCGTCACGGGCTCTGGGAGAGCCTTGCTGCGCTCCCTTAGAACAATGCTGGGGTAGAGCCTCCTAGCCTCCAGTAAGTCTTCCGGGGTATCAACATCCTTCCACAGAAGCCCGGTTACATCGATGAAGTCTACGTCCCCGGCTGCAGCAGCTAGATTCAGCGCGTCGCCGATTGATGCTTGAGGCCCTTTCCTCTCAATGGCTTCCTCGATGTAACTTACGGCTCTCTCCCTGATTACGATGAGGCCGGTGTCTATCCCGTACCTCGGCTCTAGCTCCTTGCCCACGGCAACAATCCTCCCTCCCTCGATCCTAACCTTAAGCCCCTCCCTCACCTCAAGCGCGGAGGGGGTTCTATCCAGGCAGATTGTAAAAGCCTTGTGCGAGCCGTGGGCTAGGAGCCGCTCCAGCAGCTCGTACTCGAAGATGTGGTCGGACATCGCAATGAGGAAGGGTGTTTCCACATGTTTCAGCGCAGTGTACACTGTGTAGAGGTTCCCGAACTCCTCCCTGTCCACGGTGAGCACGTAAACCCCTAACTCGCGGCTCAGCTTCTCGGCATGCTCCCTTCTCGAAACCACGTAGATCGGCCCCAGCCCAGCCCTGCGCAACCTCTCGAGGATGAACCTGATCAGCGGTAGCCCAGGCTCGAGCTCCATCAAGGTCTTCGGCAGGTCTCGCGAGTAGGGGTGAAGCCTGCTGGCTACACCAGCCGCAACTATGACGGCAGGCATTGACCGCAAGCCCGCTCAACCTCTACGCATGGACTTGCGTATAATTACTTAATCCTGGGTGCTGATTTCTCACGATATGCTCTGGCTAAGCTTCCCGTCCGATTCTTGTCAGCATTTTCTAGTTCAAGAACGGGCAGAGTGGGGGTGGCTCGCGCCGGGCGAAGTTCCTCGGTGCATGAGAAGCCGAGCATCACCTAGGTAGAGGGGCGGGAGCAGGCTGGCACGACGCGCGGGAGAGTTTCTGCGCCCAGGGCCTAGAGCCGAGCTGACCCTCTTCAACATTGGGATCATCGGGATCAAGGTGAACGAGCTCATCGGGCCTCACCGTGCGGAGCGAGACTCTCGAGCAGCAAGGCGAGGGAATGCACCACACTACTTTCGTCTTGGACTCCGTGGAGGCGACGGCGAGAGGGCTGGAGGAGCTCGGAGGCGGGCTGGTGCAGAAAGGGGTTTTGGTGGCGTGTCCTACGCCCATGTCGGCGCCGGATCGAGCCTGGGAGCTATCGTGGAGCTCCTCGCCTTTAAGCGCTAGCCTCTAAGCCAGCGCATCTCCTCCATCACTTTTTCCAGTTCGGCTGCGAAGAATCCGATAGCGTAGTCGCTGACACCGCCAACCCACAGCAGTTTCCCCCGGTGGAGGATCAAGCCGTCGCCAAAGATGACGAGCGGCCGATCCCCGTACTTCTCCACGATGCCTCTCGGGGTGAGCAGGTAGTCGCTCACGGCAAGGAGCTCGCCGCTGCCGTCGAGGAGGGCGAAACCCTCCCTGTACGAGTAGTCGCCCTTCAGCACCCCGTGCCAGCCGATCAAGTACTCGTTGCTCGATAGCTGTATCACGTTCGTCGACCACCCCACCTTGAACTCCCACTCCTCGTGCGCGAGCACAGGCTCCATCGACTCCGCCTCGATCGCCAGCCGGTCCAGGGATGCGGTACCCCTCCAGCAGACTTCAACGTCGCCCAGTGTCGGCCTACAGAGCAGTACGGCTTCACCGCTCTCCAACCGAAGTATCGCGCTGTCCTTCATCTTCGGGGCGAACGAACCCTCCGCCCCCTCGATTCGGAAGTAGCCCTTCTTGAGAACCTCCAAGCTGCTGTCGAGCACGGCCAAGCCTTGAACCCACTTCAGCTCTAAACCACTTGCCGAGTGGTGGTAGCCGAAGCCCGTGTAGAGCATGAGGAAGCCGTCAGGTTGGGCGTAAACCCTTGCGCCCTCGCACCCCCTGAACTCCCACAGCTCATCCGGCCAGAGGACTACTCTAGCCGACACCGGCTTCTCAAGCTCACCTGAGAGCAAGCGCTCCACATCCACTGCGAAGAGGCAGATGCTGGACGTGTAGTTATAGTATTCGAAGATCGTGCGCGGGAAGACCAGCAGCTCCCTCCCCCTCAGGGCAGCGCCCGGGTTGAAGGCTGCGACAGGCTTGCGGGGGTAGTTTGCAATGGCCAGGTCTGAGGGGAATACATAGGCGAGTCTCTCGAAGACATCGTGCGTTCTGGGCGACCTCAATCCTCTGAGCTCGCGCATCTTCGCTAAAGCCTTCTCCCTCAAGCGACCCTCCAGCGTCACGGAGGTCTCACTAGCGGCTCGTAGATAAAATACTATAGGCCAGCGGCCTTATTCACTTTCCTCCAGTAGGATGCGTAGAACGGGTTGAAGCAACGACCCGGCTTGCTGCGCTGAAGCCACTTCTCCTCCACTTTCGCCGCTGCCTCGAAGGCTTCCAGCGTTAGCTTCCTTAAGGCATCAGCGGAAGCTTCACCCCTCAGGTATGCCTCTCTCAGGCTCAGCGCTCTGGCGTAGAACTCCCTCTCGAGCTCCCCTAACTCAGCAGCTATTTGTGGGGCGTAGCGCTGGTAGCTGCAGTTGATCCTCCTGCTCAGCGCCTCGTGCCTCCACCAGTAGCTTCTGCCGCCGTCGTACTTGCCGGTGGGCGGGGGCCCTAAGTCGGGCAGCCCGGCATCCAGGAGCACAGGCTTGAACATGCTGATGCAGGGAGTAGATGTGCCTGTGGTGAAGGCGAGAGGAGCCCTATCGTAGAGCAGCGCTATCAGGGAGCAGGCTGTCTGCGAAGGCCTCGCGAGCCCGCCAGCGTGCATGCACACGTCTCTCATGGATCCCCTGCTCGGGTCGTAGGGCTCGAAAGAGTGGCTGCGGAGCAGGTTCGCGGCGAAGAAGAAGTCGATCGAGCCTTTCGCCTCCCTGAGCTTTCCCATCGTGAACGCCTGCCTCTCTCTCCCCTTAGCCATCCGCGTGTAGAACCAGTCCGAGTACCTTCTGGCGAAGTTCGCCTCCCCCTTCGAGGCCAGCTCGGCAACCTTTCTCGACGCTGAATCCCAGTCAGAGCTAATCGAGAGAGCGTTCGATATCGACGCGACGTCGCTGACGCGCTTAGCTACCCACTCGCGCCCTGCGGTCTCGAGGACCCACGCGCTCCCGGGATCGGCGATGAGGAAGGAGTTGTGGTAGTAGAAGCTTCTCGCCGCGCTGCAGCTACCCCCCTGCCCGTGCTCCTCGATCAAGCGTGTTATCCAGTCAACCGCCTCCTTAGCGTTCCTGCTTCTCTCTAGGGCGAGCCTGACGAGATCCATTCCCGTCAGCCCTTTTCTAGAGTACGGCTCTCTGGTGAATACGGCCTCGTTCCCGATCGCAACCCCGTGTTCGTTAACACCCATCTCCGCTCCCCACATCCAGTAGGGACGGCAGATGAGAACCGCGTACACTTCATCCACTTGCTCGACCTCAATGTAGGTGCACTTCACCCTCTCTTCCGCGGTGCTTCTGCGCGGGTGAAACTCCACAACTTGAGCTTCGTTGGGCTCCCGATCGCTGTTCTTGGCGAAGATTGTAAACCCTCCGCGAGTCGCATCTTTCAGAGCGACGAGAGTGTCGCACACGGGTCGCGTAGCCTCGCGTAGCATAATAGGCTTCCGCACAGCCCTTCTAGCGGTGAAGAGTCCAGCAGGGACTTCAGCTGTCCCCGCGCGGGAGCTCGAGGCAAAGGAGGGGTGGAAGCCAAGCGATAGCGAAGCGTAGCGGAGCTCAACTTTCCCAGCGTTGCTGAGCCTCTGGCCGAGGTCGGAGTACGCCCAGAGCCTCGAGAGGCTGCTGTGCGTTGATGGCCGCTGCGCTGAGCGTCCCGCAGCACTAGGGCGTGCTTTTCGCGGTGAAAGGCGGTTTCTCGGCAGAGGATGGGGCTCACCTTCAGCGGTTTTAGGGGCGTGTGGGTACTCCTAGTTCTTCGGCGAGCTTTCGAAGCTTCCTATCGTACGTTGCGATCTCGGCGTTAAGCGTGAGGGCTAAGGCGAGGATTACGTGGTCGTTCAGCTCCCTGATGGAGGCGCTATGCTTAGCCCAGAGCTCTAGGCCTCTCTGCACGACGTGAGGCGGCTCGCATAGAATATTGTACTCGGCCAGCTCCCTGATTTTCACCAAAACGAAGAGAGGGTCTCGGGTCAACTCCGCGATAACTCTAACATACTCGTAAACCACGATCTGCGGTATCGCAGAGTCCTTCTCGTTGAGCAGCTTCAGGCTCTCCTCGTGGAACTCGCTGTCCTCTACACTAGCGTAGACGAGCACGTTAGTGTCGAGCACCAGCATACTCTACAGCGAGAACGTTTTCTCGGCAATCTCCTCAATCTCCTCGACACTCAACACCCTACCAAGCTTAATCGTCGACCACTTCCTCTTCACAGGCTTCAGCAAAGCCGCATCACCCCGCAGCTCGAACTCCACGTAGTCACCTTCCCTAATGCCCAAAGCCTCCCTAACCTCCACTGGTATAGTGACTTGGTAGTTCCTAGTGACCTTAACCCTCACGGGATCGATAATACTAACTAATATATAAAGATAGCTACTAGGAGAGCCCGCCGTACCGCACAGCTGGCGTGAGCGTGTGGACCACCGCGGTGTGCGGCAGCCCTTCCAGGCGCCCTCGCACCTGTAGATCTCACAGCATTATATTAAACCCTGAAAGTGGGCGTCTACGCGTGAACGTCGAGGTAGCTAAGCTGAACGCTGCTAGAGCCGCGCTCGCCGAGATCGAGAGCTGCACCGTGGTGGGAGTAGGCACGGGCTCGACGGTGGAGAAGCTCATCGAGCTGCTTGCGCGCTCCGAGGAGCTAAAGGGTAAGCTTTACGTCCCCTCATCGCTGGACACAGCCCTGAAGCTGCAGCGCGCCGGTCTCCGCGTCCTTCACCCCGCTTTCTCTCCCGAGATAGAGGTGTACGTCGACGGAGCCGACGAGGTCGACCCAGGTCTTAACATGATAAAGGGCGGTGGAGCTGCGATGACGATGGAGAAGGTCCTGGCGTACTACTCCAGGAGAAGGGTGTTCATAGTCGACGCGGCGAAGCTCGTCCGCAAGCTTGGCGAGAAGCATCCAGTACCCCTCGAGGTTCTGCCCTGGGCTCTCGGCCACGTTCTCCGCCGGCTGACGGAGCTTGGGTTCAGGGCTGAGCCCAGGAGGGCGCCCGGGGGCAAGGCTGGCCCTGTCGTCGCGGATACGGGGGGCGTGCTCGTAGACGTCTACACGGGTCCTATCGACGACCCCCGCGAGCTTGACTCGCTTCTGAGAAGCCTCCCCGGGGTTGTGGAGACAGGGCTCTTCGTAGGTTACGCTGACGCAGTCTACGTTGGCTGGCCAGAGCGGGTTGAAGTCCTCTCGAAGAGCGCGCGGAGCTCTACCGCGTAACGCTTAAGGACTCAGGCGGCTAGCTTACTGCCGATGAGGGTCGCGTTCGGGTCCGACGACAACTACTCGATAGCTGGCTTCGTAGCCCAAGAGCTGAGGCGGAGGGGGCACGAGGTTATCCTAGTGGGAGCCCCGAGTACCGGCAAGCTCTATCCGTGGCCCCGCGTCGGGGTCGAGGTGGCGAAGCTCGTAGTTGAAGGCAAAGCGGAGACGGGTATCGTCATGTGCTACACGGGCACCGGCGTGAGCATCGCGGCGAACAAAGTGCCGGGAGCGAGGGCTGCTCTATGCGTGGATGCTAAGACAGCGAGAGGTGCAAGGCTGTGGAACGACGCGAACATCCTGGCGCTCAGCGCCCGCCTCCTCTCGGAGGAGCTCGCCAAGGAGATTCTCGACGCCTGGTTCGAGACGAGGGAGATTGACCCTACAGAGCGCGAGAACATCGAGGAGCTGAAGAAGCTTGACTTAGAGTTTCGCAGGCTTTAGTGAGGCTCGATAGCCTCCCAGCTGAGAGGAGTGCTTTTTCCCTCCGTTCACGCGAAAGTAGCGGGATGAAAGTGTTCTCATTTCTTTCTGGGCAAGATACCTATACTGGTATCAGTATCAGGGTTTTTTCATCCCCTAGGGAGTTTTTCATCATTATACTCACCAGCGTAGATGAAGCCTAAAACCTAGCCTGCCCGCAAAAGCGGCTGGTGGAGGGGGTGGACGAGGACTCGTCGAGTAAACGCATTCAGGCTCTCAAGCTGAAGGCTGCAACCCCCCTGATTCCTCTCACTGTCTCGAAGCATCTTTTCGGCCTTAACGGGCACCCGGTTTTCGTGAAGTGGGAGGGAGCTAATCCGACAGGAACTCACAAGGACCGCGCAGCGCTTGCTCACGTAGCGGCGGCAGTTGAGAGAGGGTACGCGGTAGTGACCGCTGGCACGTGCGGCAACTACGGCGTTGCTCTAGCCTACTACGCTCTCCTCGCCGGGGTTAAGGCTGTGATCTTTGTGCCGAAGGGGTACGAGAACAGCCGCGTCTCCGAGATGAGGAGGTACGGGGCAAAGGTCGTCTTCGTGGAGGGATCCTACGAGGAAGCGGTGGCTCTCAGCTCTCGAGCGGCTAACTCCAACGGGTGGTACGACGCAAACCCCGGGAGCCCCAACGACGTGCTAAGCTTGAGAGCTTACAGCGCGATCGCCAAGGAGATTGTTGCCGAGCTGGGTGACGCGCCTTACGCTGTAGCGGTTCCCGTGGGTAACGGGACTACGCTGGCCGGGCTCTACCTGGGCTTTCTGGAGATGTACAGGGAGGGGCTCGCCACCCGCATGCCGAGGCTTATCGCTGCCAGCACGAGCCACGCGAACCAGGTGGTTGAGAGCTGGAAGCGGGGGAGCGTTGAGCCCGTTGAAGTCCCACCCAGCTCTGTCTCCGAGACTCCTGTCAACGAGCCGCTCGTAGCTTACGAGGCACTTAACGCTCGGGATGCCTTGAAAGCTCTCTACCTGACGAAGGGGAGGGCTTACGCCTTCGGGGACGAGGAGATGGTTGAAGCGTCTCTGCTGCTGAGAGCTACTGAGAGGATTAGCGCCCTCCCCGCCTCCTCTTCCTCTATTCTCGCCCTGAGAGAGTTTCTTAAGGAGGAGCCGGAGGGGCCCTTGGTCGCGGTGATCACGGGGAGATGGCAGAAGAAGCGGTAATCCTGGCTGAAGGGCTTTTCGCCACGACAGACGGTAAAACAGCCCACGGGCTCCTCCGCAGGAGCGAGAAGTATAGGATCGTCGGTGTCATTGACAGTACCCTGGCCGGCCGCGACGCCGGGGAGGTTTTGGATGGCAGGCGAAGAGGGGTTAGGATCTACGCGACGCTGGAAGAGGCTTTGAAGGAGCATCGAGGCGTGAAGTGGCTGATCGTAGGTGTAGCTACCCCGGGCGGGAGGCTGCCGGAGGAGTACAGGCGGATCGTGAGAGAAGCTATCGAGAAAGGGCTCGGGGTGGTTTCGGGGCTCCACGAGTTCATTAGCGACGATCCGGAGCTCTCGAAACTCGCTAGGGAGAGGGGCGTCCAGATTATTGACGTCAGGAAGATCTACTACAGCATGAGGGTTTTCTACACGGGGAGGATAAAGGAGGTTAAAGCGCTGAAAGCCGTTGTCGTGGGGACGGACTCCGCTGTGGGCAAAAGGACTGTCGCATGGATGCTTGCGGACGAGTTGAACGCTCGCGGAGTTAAAACAGTATTCATCGGAACAGGGCAGACGGCCTGGATGCAGGGAGCAAAGTACGTTTTCGTCCTCGACAGCGTGATCAACGACTTCGTGACGGGCGTCCTCGAGGATACCGTGTATCGGGCATACATAGAGGAGAAACCCCGCGCCATCGTGGTTCCCGGTCAGGGTTCGCTTCTCCACCCGGTCTTTCCGGGGAGCTACGAGATACTTAACCTGCTCAGGCCGGAGGTCACTATCCTGCAGCACGCTCCAGCGCGGAAGCACTTCGACGGCTTCCCCGAGTATCCTATCCCCCCGCTCGAGAAGTACCTCCAGCTCATCGAGATAATCACCGGTAGGCCGGCTTTCGCGATCACTATGAACGCGGAGGGTATGACGGAGGAGGAGGCGCTGAGAACTAGAGAGAAGCTGGAGAGCGAGTACGGCCTACCGGTGGTCATACCGCTGAGGGAGGGTGTGGGCAGGATTGCCGATCTGATGATCGAGAGGTTCCCCAGCTTGAGGGGGGAGGGTTGAGAAGCCTCAAGTGCTTCGATAGAATCCAGGTGAGGCTCGGCAAGCTCAAGAAGCGGAGCACGGAAGTTATCTACACTCTGGAGCTCGACGGGTTGAAGAAGGAGTACAGGCTGCTGAACGCTTACCCTGAAGACCTGCCCGAGAAGGGCTTGAGCGAGATGGCAGCGCTGGCCGGCATAGTCCCCGCGGTGAACTACGGTCTCTTCGCGGAGGAGATAGCCCTCGATCTGCCACTCCACGAGCTAGACTACTCCTTCTTCGTCGACATGATGCGCATAACTGCCCGCGACATATTTGTGAACCGAATCCTCGCAAGGACGGGCCTGATCAAGGAGGAGTACATCCCCGACCCGGAGAGCATCACACCTGAAGACGCGGAGCCCCGCGCCCACGTAGAGGTTAGAGAGACCTTCACGGGTACCGAGCTCGAGAGCGAGCCTCACTACGGTAGGTGCGGGGTCATGTCCTCCGGGGGTAAGGAGAGCCTCCTCGCCTACGGCCTCCTCCGGGAGCTCGGCTGCGAAGTATACCCGTTTTTCCTCAACGAGTCGGGGAGGCACTGGTTTACAGCGCTCACAGCGTACAGGGAGCTGAGCCGCACCGACGCGAGGACGAGGAGGGTCTGGAGCAACGTGGACAGACTCTTCGCCTTCATCGAGAAGAACATGAAGATCGTGGTACCCTACTACTGGAGGAAGAACAGGGAGATCTACCCCATCAGGCTGTTCTGGTACGCTCACTTCATACTCTCCTTCCTCCCGCTAGCCGTCAAGTACGGTGTGGGTAACGTAGTCATGGGGAACGAGTTCGACGACACGGCGCAGCTTTCCTTCGAGTACAGGGGGATAAGGCACTACAACGCGGCGTACGACCAGTCCCTCGACTTCGACAGGTACATGACCAGGTGGTACGGGGAGAGGGGGCTCGGCCTCAGGCAGTGGTCTCCTCTGCGCCCCATCGCCCCTCTGATCGTCATCCGAATACTCTTCAACCGGTACCCTGAGCTAGCAAAGCTGCAGACGAGCTGCCACTCCACCAGGATCATCGACGGCGTAGTGAAGCCGTGTGGAACATGCTTCAAGTGTAATGGGGTGCTCCTAATGCTCCTCGCAGAGGGCGTAGACCCCCGCACCATCCGGTACGAGCAGAGGCACGTCGACACCCTCCCGGAGAGAGTGAGGAAGGGGATGCTAAGGCTGGAAGAGTCTATCGTCGAGCACTGCCTTTTCAAGGTCGCGGAGAAAGGGCTCTGGAAGCTGCCGGGAGCTCGGCCTCACTGGCACGTCGAGACCATTCACTTCGACAATGTGAACAGCCCGCCCGACTTCATCCCCGACCCGGAGCTGAGGCTACGGGTTCTCGAAGTTTTCGAGCAGTACACGAGAGGGTACACGAAGCTAGTTGGGAGGAGCTGGGCTCCTCTAAGCGAAGAGGAAATCCGGTCGATTAAAGGGCTAGCCTGAACCCTTCCGGAGTCTTTTCGAGCAGCACGTGGACTTTCCCGAGGACTCCGAGCCTCTCCGCTGTTTTGACCCACCCATCGGAGAGCGCGACAGCGATCAGCACAGCGGAGAGGTGCGCTTTCGCTTGCTCCACCAGAGAAAGGAGCGCGCTCAGCGACTCGAAGTTGGTGGCGACACCCTTAGCAATGAGCACCTTGCTATCTTTCTCTAAAGCGTCCTTGGGTAAGTGCACGTGAACGATCTCCCCCCTCTCTAGCGACAGGTATTGCGCGGTGAGCAGCTTCCCCCAGCTGGTCCACCCCCTTTCAGAAGCTACGCAAACCCCTGCGGAAAACCACTCGCCGAGGATCGCTGCCAAAGCGGAGTTCTTCTCGGGGAACGTGAGCACAACGTCCACGTCCACGTCGGAGAGCTTCCTCCAAGCTAGGTAGCCCACGATGTTCAGCAGCCGGGGGTTGAACAGCAGCCTCCACTCTTCGAACGCGCTCTGCCTCCCCAGAGCTCTCTGGAGGGTTTTCTCGATAAGCCCCTGCGCTCTCACGCCTTCCAGTATCTTCTTTGCTGTCTGCCTCTCAGGGAACTGGGCGAAGCTCGTGTAGCGCCAGAGCACCTGCGCTGGAATGCCGAGCAGCTCTTCAAGCTCCTTGAACGTGTACGCTTCCTTCAGCCCGTTCAAAAGCTTCGCCGCGATGTAAGAGCTCTCCTCAGCCTCCAACGCTACCAGAGAGGGTCTATAATGAGAAGTGTAAAAAAGTTGCTCTTACTTAAAGTTACTCGACATTTATCCTGACGCTACTCTCCCTTCCCGTCTCCTCGCTCACCGCACCCCTAAGCTCTCTCTGCACCTCCTCCTGGAGCTTCCTTATCTCCTCAACCTTAGCTTTCACCCTCTCCAGCCAGTCCTTGCTGCACTCGATACCCCGGTGCACGAAGTACGCGATTCCCTCGTTCCTGCTCTTGAAGATCCCCGCCTCCACAAGCGCATCAATAACGTTTAAGTCGGCTTGAGATATCCTTGCAGAGGAAACAACCGCGGAGGGCGCCCGGTACCACGACGCGCTCAAACTCTCCTCAATGATCCTCCCGATATCGGGAAGCTTTATCTCGGGGATTCTTATCCTGATTTCCCTCCTAACTCTCTCGGAGGAAAGGGAGTCTCTAAGATCCTCCAGCCTGTCGAGAAGCTCGTCAACCATGTCCTCCAGCTCCTCCTCGAACTCCTCAAACCTATCCTTTAAGCTCTCAAACTCCTCGCGGCTTAAGAGGTTTGCATACTCTCGGCGGAATTCGCGGAGAGTTCTCCAGCCCTCAAGCCTAAACTCACCCAGAAGGCTCTTCGCCTCGAAGCGTACTCTCCGAAGTTCACCTATCACTTCTCCGAAGCTAGCCCCCTCCCTGATCTTCTTCTCCAACGTCTCCAGCTCATCTTCGAGCTTGCGAAGCTTCTCGGAGTACTTGCTGAAAATCTCGTTTAACCGCTTCTCAGCGTCGCCCGGCACAGCAGACATATTGTATCGATACAATACAGAACTACCCCTATATAAGCATTTCTCTGAGCGATGTTTATTAGGTGCCGCGCGCAGCCTCTAATCGACTAGCATGATACGAGTCTCGAAGTTTTACCTGCTGCTTCACCCGCGCCCAGCTTACGTGATCGGCAGCGGCCGCGTGGGCGAAGTAGTTAACTTCATGGCGGCCAGCTGGGTCACCCCAGTAGCAGAGGAGCCCCCGCTCGTCGGCGTGGCTATAGGTGTTGAGAGCTACACGCACGAGCTCATAGAGAAGTACGGGGAGTTCACGGTCAATGTGCTTCCGGTCTCCATGCTCGGTAAGCTGTACCAAGTTGGCAGTACGAGTGGGAGGAGCGAGGACAAGTCGAGGGTACTCGCGTACCGTAAAGGCGAGAGCGTTTCAGCACCGGTAGCTGAAGGCGCGGTCGGGGTGCTGGAGTGCGTAGTTGCAGATAAGCTGCGCGCAAGAGATGTTACCTTCTTCGCCGGAGAGGTTAAGCTCGCGGCGGCTGACGAGAAGCTTTTCTCGGAGAGATCGGGCTGGAACTTCAAGGAGATAGACTTGCCTCTCCACAACTGGGGCCGCGGCTTCTACGGCGTGGGAAGGTTCTACCGGGCGTAAACGCCGGGTTGGCTTGCAGGCCCCCTCCGGAGGCCTCCCTAGCCTTCGTAAAGCATCTCTATCTCTATCGTAGGAACGCACTTCTCCTCAGTTTCCTCACCGAGCTCCTCGCTGTTCAGCGCGATTCTGCAGTAAGCAGCCTTACCCCCTGTAACGCGCCGCAGAGTCTCAGCCACGTAAGCCGCCTTGGAGATGTTGTGCCCGTAAGCTTTCAACACGATGCGTTTCCCCCCACTCCTGAATCTGTGGAGAACTTCTAGAGCGTAGCTCCCGGGGGTTTTCTCACCGATGATAATCACATCCTTATCTCTACTACTCAGAGCTACCACCATATACTTACTCCCCACTGAAATAAATATCGATATAAGAGCTGCAGCTGCTCGATCCGGTTTTCAGCGTCTGAAGAGGCTCTGCAGCCACCTGAGAAAGTTCTCCAGGGCTAGGGCAATCTGGCTCAGAAGATCCTTTATCCACTGGACGATGTCCACCGCGCCTCGCCTCTCAGGAGGCTTTTCTGGAGCGGAGGGGGTTGGTTCTGCAGGGTGAGGAGCCTGATAAGCGGGAGGCTGTGCCGTCAAGCTGATACCCTCCTGCTCGGCGATGTCCGCGAGCAGGTTCCCGAGCTGCGCTGCGAGCCTGAGGTACACGAGCTTGTCGGAGTCTGAGGCAGCTACGTTGCTCAGGTTATAGAAGTATAGCGCGGGAACGTTGTCAGCTGCGCGCAACGCGGCAAGCTTCGCCTGATCGCTAGCGACTCTCAAGTAGACCCTGCTGCCCGTAGCTGAGAGCTGGAAAGAGAGCAGTGCAGCCTCCGAGAGCGCGATGCTCCTAGCCCCGGCTACGCTCGCCGAGAACTTCCTCCCGCTGGAGAACATTGACATGGCTGCTCGCAGGTAGGTGTTAGAGTAGCTTAACGCCGTCAGGTCGCCTCCGGCTTCGCTGAGCACAGAGTAAGCGTACGACCACGTCGAGCGCGCCACGGATATGTATGACTCTGCGACGCCCACGGGCACGTGGCCCGGCAGGGAGGGGAGCCCCTCAGCCCAGAGCTTAGCCTCGTCGAGCATAGCGGAGGCGAAAGCGAGGTTTCTCAGAGCAGATACAGGGTCCGACGACCAGGTGGATGCTGACTCGTTGAGGAGTCTTGAAGCCCTGATCACGAGATCTGAAGCGAGAATCCTGAAGCCGAGGTCAGCGGTGTACAAGTTCCCTCTGTTTTCAAGCTCGCTGAGCAAGCTGGATACTTCGCTGGAAACCTGAGATACTACAGCGTCGAGCGAGCGGTCCAGGTAGTAGTCCACGAGGTACTTAACCCACCTCGAGTAGGCGACGCTCATAGTGCTGAGGAACACTGCCGCAGCGTCGCTGCCAAGGCTGGATGCCCTGCTCAAGTAGGCAGCAGCGTAGTTATCCAGGTAGTTCCGCAGCGCGAGAGCTGTGGTTGCGCTGAGCCTGGAGGCATTAACGTACCTCCGCGCATCGCTCAGCTCGCTCTGCGCCATTGACAGCATAGTCTTCACCACGTAAGCGATCTTTTCGCGGGCAGTAACGCTGAGAAGCGGTGCAGCTGCAGGCGGGGGAGTCGGTCTGTAGTTGAAGAAGTAGCGTAGCGCGTCCTCTATGGTGCTGATCTCAACCACTCTTAGGCCCCAGTTCCTTTCAGCGTAATCGGAGAGGTTGATCTGCTGAGGCTCGTAAGTGGTCACCCTGAAGGGCCCGATCCTGCGCACAACAGGCCTGTACGTCGTAACGATGCTCTGCCCAGGGGGCACCAGGAACACTTTAGCTCCCTGGGAGACGGCAGCCTGTGCTTTCTCGTAGATGCCGCCGACAGGCCCCACCGTGCCGTCGGGAGAGATCATCCCTGTGACCATCACAGATCTGTTGATAGGCGCTCCCGTGAGGGCCGAGTACACTGCTACAGCCATAGCGACGCCCGCGCTCGGGCCGCCGATAATCACGGCGTCGCTCTTAACCCGGAAGTAGTAGTTGTACTTGGAGAAGTCGAGGTTCAGCAGCTTAGCTACAACCCTCGCGGCTGCAGTAGCCGCGCCTTGAAAGTCCTCTGCCGTCAGCGAATACGTTGAAACGTATACATCCCCCCACCCCTCCGTTACGAAAACCGTGATGTTCGTTACTGAGCCCGCGTAGCCCGAATCGGTCTGGTACACGGCGGGTGCAAGAACCCACGCGGAGCCCACAACCTGAAGTTTCTCTCCGGGGCGCTGCGCGAGCACGGTAGCGGAAACCAGGAGGACGGTTATCCAAAGGGATAGCAGCCACTTACCGTACACGGTGCTAGATGGCCGGCGATGCGGAAAAAGATTACGTACCACTAGTTCACTAAAACCTGATGAGCGCGGTGCCGGCGAGGATCGAGGGCTACAGCTTCGGGAAGATAAAAGTGTCTGGGCGCGAGTACACGCGGGATATCGTCGTCTCCCCCGAGGGAGTTCTAGACGAGAGGTGGTGGCGCAGAGAGGGGCACCTGCTGCAGGTCGAGGACGTAGCCAAGTACGTTGAAGAGTACAAGCCCGCAGTAGTCATCACTGGGACGGGATACTTCGGTGCGATGAGAGTGGATGAAAGAGTCGAGTCTTACCTGGCAGGCAAGGGTATCGCTCTTCTCGCTTTGAAGACGAGTGAAGCCGTCCGCGAGTTTAACCTGAGGGTGGGGAGGGGTGAGAGAGTGCTTGGTTTCTTCCACCTCACGTGCTGACTGTGCCGGTGCGAAAACCGCCTCAAGGGTTACTTCTTTCCCTCGATTTTCGGCACTAGTCTCTGGAGCCAGCTGAGAGAAAGAACTTTTTAGGTGCCTAAGCGCTGGTAGTGGGGGATGAGGAGGGGACAAAGCGCTTGAGCTTTGATGAGACCGCTACAGGCTGACCCCGCTTTCCCGCTAAAGCTCCTTCTCCGTAGCCCTCCTCTTCACCGCTCTATCGAAGACTATCCAGTTGCGGTACCACTCCTCGTTTTCCTCCTTTAGGAGCGCGAGCACCCTCCTCATCAAGTCCCTGGTAGTGATCTCCTGAACTCTCTCTTTGAGCAGCTCGCCCTCAACAATCTTAGCGATTCTGCGCGCAGCCTCCAGCGTGGCGCCGGACTTCAAGCAGCTGACTACGATCTTCTCGGGCGCGAACTCCTCCCTAGAACTATCCCGCTTAATTACTGTAATTGCCACCATTACCACCACGTATACGGGCGCAGTTCGGAGTATTAACCTTTTCTTCAGCCGAGGAACCCCCTCCACCTCGCCGCCGCCAAGACCCCCAGCTCGGTGAAGCCCGGGTTTACCAGGTGAGCGTAAGCCGAGTCTACACACTCCTCAACGCCCAGCAGCGCCATAGCTTTCCTGACAACCTCGAGGAGCTCCCCGCCGAGAAACCTCCTCACAGAGCTCGAGACAAGAAACTGGGAATCATACTCCCACTCCAGAGGGAGGTTGGGCAGAAGCTCGAGAAGCTTGCCGAGAAGCCCTCTCCCGGAAGCCTGGAGGATAAACGGTGCATCGAGGAAGGTGGGAGGCAAGCCCAGAGAGTAGCAGGCAGCCGTGAAGGGGATCGCGCGGGGCAGCTTTAACACCGCGCCCCCTACTTCCACGCGCCTAGCGTACTCGGTCCAGACCAGGCGGTCTCGGGTCTGCGGCACGTTCCCCACCACGGCTAAGATTGCCTGGCTCACTTTCACCAGAGTTTTCCTGTAGTACTCTTCAGCCTGCTTGACCACTTCCAGAGCTCGTGCATCAACGCTCTCAGCTTCGGCTCCGCGCTGAGCAGCTACCGCGCTTGCGAACTGACGGTACTCCTGGCTGCTCGCGTCGTAGCGGATAGCTGACTGAACAGTTACCGTCCAGTACCCAGCGTACTGACTAGCCTCTCGCGAAGCTAGGCTGGGCTCGTTAACTCCACCCCGGAAGGGTGGGCGGCCCATACCGAGGATAGGTGCGACCTCGACGCCCAGCTTATCGCTCTCTCTGCTCACCTCGCCGAGGGCGTACCTGACCGCGAGAGAGGAAGCTATGTGCCCGCTAGAGACTGCGGAGTCGCTCGCCCCCAGGAAGACCCTTAGGCCGCCGTCCCCGCCTTGGATGCTGACGAGCACCCGGAGGTACTCCCCAACTCTAGACAAGCTTTCCACGCTTTCAAGCAAAGGGACCAGCAGAGGAGCTTGCACCCCGTCTTCCCCGATAGCGCCGCTCAGCTTCAAAGCTAGCTGGTGCACTTCCTTCAGCGCGTCTACCCCGCTGAGCATCGGTAAAACTAGCCATCGGACAGCCTGCGTCCCGGCCCTGCTCGCCGAGAGAGCGTTCGCGGACAGCGCGGCTACCAGAGCCAGCACCAGCCTATCGGCGCTCTCCAGCTGGGGGTTAGGCAGCCTCACTGTGACGAAGCGGTTCTCCCCTAGCGCGATGCCGCGCTCGAGGGCCTGCGCTACGACCTCCCGGGGCTGGCTGTAGGGAGTGAGTTTTCCCTCATAGTCTACCATCACTTCATCGCAGCCGTACGCTGTGAAAGCCATCAGAGCCTCTTGGATCTCCATGTGAGCTGGGACGCGAAGCGTGGAGTCCGGGTGCTGTGTGCACATCATCCTGGGAAACTCTACCATACGTTCCAGGCGAATGTTGGCAATTGTTTTTAGCTTTTCAGCAGAATTTTGGTATAAAATATGTAAATATGTGATTTTTGAGTATTACTTACCGCGGAATGCTTCCCGTGAGGGAATAGAATAAAATTTCGCCCTCTCCCTTGGCGAGGTTTAAATGAGTAAAGCTTTGAGGGGCGAGCTAGAGCTGGAGAGGTACAGGGATAGGGTGGTCAACGGGCCTGTGCTCCGCACGCTGCTCTGGCTGGGCGTGCCCCCGATGATCACCCAGCTAGTTCACGTGCTCTACAGCGTCGCAGACTCGCTGTGGCTCAGCATCTACAGAGAAGCCGCCATAGCCGTTCCCCGCCAAACCTTCCCAGTGCTGATGCTGTTCGGCGCTGCGATCAACGCTTTAAGCGCGGCCGGCACAGCGCTGATTTCACAGTCTGTTGGCTCTAGGGACTACGAGGAGTTCAAGCGGGAGGCATCGCACTTCTTCTCGGCGAGTGTGCTGGTGGGCGCTGCCCTCAGCTTCTCCTTCTTCGCTCTCCGCCCCCTCATCTTCACGCAGGTGGTGGCGACCCCTCCCGAGATACTTGAGGAAGTGCTCCTCTACTCGGCGATCATGGCTCTTGACTCTCTGCTAATGTCCCTGGTCATGCCCCTCACGACAGTGCTCAACAGCCTCGGCGAGACCAGGCTTCCCTCAATCATCAACGTGTTGGCTGTTCTCATCAACATCGCGCTCGACCCGTTCCTGATCCTTGGTCTGGGGCCCTTCCCGCGCCTGGGCGTTGCCGGAGCTGCGGCTACCGACGTGCTGGGGAAGGTGTTCACGCTGGGAGGCTACTTCGCGCTGCTAAAGAGGAGGTTTAGCTGGATCAAGATCACGTTTACTCCCCGCTTACCGGCTTACTGGGTCAGGCTGGCGTTCAGGATCGCCTCCCCCGTTTTCTTGATGATGTCTACTAACAGCCTTGCCTTCATATTCCAGCAGAGGATGGTGAACGCCTTCGGAGTAGCTGTTGCGACAGCCTACGCTATAGGCTTCGTCATCCTCGATATCGCGGACGGAGCCCTCTGGGGGCTGCTGGGCTCGATCTCGACAATGGTGGGGCAGGCGCTCGGCGCTGGCCGCAGAGACAGAGCCCGCGAAGCTGCAGTGAAGGCTTCGCTTTTCATCGCTACCGCGGTGGCGGCTGGAGCGCTGTTCGTGTACGTACTGAGAAGGCAGCTCGTGGCGGTGTTTGTCTCCGATCCCGCGGTTGAGGCAGAGAGTGTGAATTTCCTGGAGACGATCGTGGTGGGTCTACCATTCTTTGCCATGTTCATGGCTGGCAACTCCGTGGGAAGGGGGAGCGGTCACACGACGGTACCCACGATCATCGGTGTGTTCAGACTCTGGGTGCTGCGGGTAGCGGGTGGCTACGTCTTAGCGTTCCTGCTGGGCCTGGGGTCTATGGGCCTCTGGCTGGCGATCATGGCCAGTAACATCGCTGGGGGCCTCTTGATGTTCTACTGGGTCGCGAAAGGAGACTGGGCTGTGCCCGTCCTCAGAGGTCCTGCTACCGGTGGAGCTTCGGGAAGGTGAGCCCCTCCTTGAAGAAGCGCGGGAAGCTCGGAGCCGCGGCGAGCTCCACGTACCGCGTTTTCTCGGCTACCTTCTCGGCTTCCGCTAGAACGTCTTCGGAGATTAGTATCAGCCGCGCCCCCTCGATCGCGGTGTTCCCAGCTTGAAAGACCCGTGAAGGCTCTAGGGGTGGTAGGAGGCCTACTGCCACAGCGTTCTCTACGTTTATCCCGTAGCCGAAGGAGCCGCACAGGTACACTTTCTCGATGTCGCTGGGAGAGAGCCGTGTCTCCTCCAGGAGAACTTTCACAGCAGAGTAAACCGCGGCTTTCGCGAGCCTAAGCTCGCTGAGGTCGCCCTCCGAAATCGTGATCTCAGAATCCCTTCCCGCCTCCCCTGCGGGCACCACCACGTACTCGTAACCCTGCCGGCCTCTCCGCAGCCTTTCGTTCGGCGAGTCGCGCTTGAAGAAGCCTCGCTCGTCGAGGATGCCGGCGCGTAAAGCCTCAGCCGCGAAGTCTATGTAAGCTGAGCCGCATAGCCCTATCGGCTTCACGTCGCCAATCACAGTATACTTCACGTCACCATCTCGCAGCGATATCCTTTCGATAGCGCCCACTGAGGCCTTCATACCGTGCTTCATGTGAGCTCCCTCGAACGCCGGGCCCGAGGGGGCTGAGCACGCGAGGAGCTCTTCCCCAGTGCTGAGCACGACTTCCGTGTTAGTGCCTATATCGACAAGAAGGCTGGGCTCGTGCTCCAAGTGGATGCCCGTAGCGATGATGTCTGCGACTGCATCGCTGCCCACGTAACCCGCGATGACCGGCGGAAAGAGCGCGCGCCTGCCGTGCTTGAGGCCGAGCTGTTCGGCGGGAACCTCCACGGTGCCTCTTACGACGGGAACGTAAGGTGAGAAAGCGAGCCCCCTCACGTCTAGTCCAAGCACCAGGTGGTGCATCACAGTGTTCCCGACGATCACGGCACCGAGCACGCTCTCGTCCGGTATGCCGCTCTCGGCGAGGACCGCTGAGGCTAGGTTGTTAAGCGCGCTGACCACCAGCTCCTGCAGCCTCCTCAGGCCTTCCGGCCCGCGTAGAGCGTAGCTTAAGCGCGTTACGATATCCTCCCCCACGAGGACCTGGGGGTTCTCGGCTTTCGCCTCGGCGACGGGCTCACCGCTCGACAGGTCTACGAGGTGGACTACGAGCTTAGTCGTGCCTATGTCAACCGCCAAGCCGTACTCGCCGTCGAGGGGCTTCTCCACGCCTACCACGAGCCTACCCCGCCAGATGGCCGCATCGACTATCCAGCCGCTATCCCTCAAGACTGCCGGTAGCTTCGCCAGCACCCCCGGGTCTAGGTCCAGCTCGAGCCCCGTCCTCTTCGCGAGGCTGGAGCGCAGCCTCTCCCAGTCTGCTAGCACGTCTCTCAGCCCCGGCGGGTGGAGCTCTACGCGCACTTTCCTCGCGAGGGGCTTCGGGGGGACCCTCCTCGAGAACCCTCTGCTCGCAACTTTGAAGAGGCCTGCCCGGCTTTCGGGAGGCAGGTAGGCTACAGCGCTGCCGCAGACCCTAACCTGGCAAGCGAGCCTGTAGCTCCTTGCCAGCTCCTCAGCGGTTAAGTGCTTCATCTCTGGCTGGGTCGGCTGGCTGGTTTCGCCCTCGACGCGGAGAACCACTCTGCACTTACCGCAGAAACCCCTCCCGCCGCAGTCGCTCCTCAGGGGGATGCCCGCAGCCTGGAAAATCTCGTAGAGGGTTCTACAGCCTTTCACGGGCAGCTTTAAGCCGTAAGGCTCGACCACTACCGTGGAGTCCTCCATGCGCTACTCCTGGGCGGTGTAGTAGACCGAGTAGGAGACCGAGACCGAGCGGCTCGCCTCGTCTAGAAGGCTCCAGTCCTCGGTCTTCAGCCTCCAGCCCACTGCGCCAGCTACATCGTCGACCTGCTCCGGCGCCTTAGCGCCCGGGATAGGCACGACGGCAGGGCTTGAGAGAATGAGCCAGTTGAGAGCCACCTGCACCGGCTTCTTCCCGTACTTCTCCGCGATGCTGCTGAGCAGCTGCAGCAGCGGCCAAGCTTTCCTGAAGTTCTCCGGGTGGAATACTGGCTCGCGCGCTCTCACGTCTCTGAACTGGGGGAGATTGTCGGGAGAGTACTTCCCGGTCAGCGCGCCCTTCGCGATAGGGCTCCAAGCCTGCAGCGTTATCCTGTGCTTCTCCGCGTAGGGTATAACCTCCGCCTCAGCCCACCTCTCCAGCAGGTTGTAGCGGTGCTGGAAGACCTCTACATCGCACCTGGAGAGGCTGCTCCTGAAGCTCTCCACCAGCTCTACCGGGAAGTTGCTGAGCCCCAGGTACCGCACAAGACCCATGTTTACGAGCTGCTCGAGAGAGCGGGCATAGACCCGCGTGGGGACGTTGTGCCAGGCGGGCGGCCAGTGGGCAAGGAGTACGTCGATGTACCCGAGCTCTAAGTTCTCTATGCTCTTCCTGACTGCCCGCGGGATGTCGAGCGGGTTGAGGAACTCGCCCGGTATCTTCGTGGACACGATGACACTATCGCGGCTTACAGAAAGCTCTTTAAGCGATCTGCCGAGCAGCTTCTCGCTCTTCCCGTTGCCGTAAACCATGGCCGTGTCGAAGAAGTTTACCCCCAGCTCGACTGCCCGCCGCACAACAGCTTTAGCCGCTTCGAAGTCGAGAGCACCCCAAGCCTCGCTGAACTGCCAGGCCCCTAAGCCTATGCGCGATACACGCTCTCCGGTTTTACCGAGGATCGTGTACTCCACAATAGCTGCTCAGGGGCTAGGCTGAAATAAGCTTTCCCACCACATCTGCCCACGTGAGAAGGCTTTGCGACGAACTGCTGAGGAAGCGCGACCCAGCAGGGTACTACGTCATCGTCGCTAAGCCCGAGGCCCTCTCACTGGTCGAGAGCTTCGCCGCTCAGGTGGAGCAGAGCCCTTCAGCCCTACTGGTAAAGGTGAAGTCCCGCAGCGTGGCGCGCAAGCTCTGCCTCATCCTCCTCGAGAGAAACCTGCTAGTCAGCCTCTAGCTTCAGCGCACGCCAGCTTCTCCATACCTTCACTCCCAGATGAAAGCCGTGTACACGGTGAGCCAGCCTTCCCTCAAGCACACCAGCGCTATGCGCCCTGAGACGTTGAACGCTACGCTCACCGGCTTCAGCCTCGCAACCCCGAAGGCTTTGTGGATACTAGCGCCCCCACCCTGACTGTGGTGGCAGCCACAGCGACAGCTCTAAACCTTCACCCTGCGCGGAGGCGCCGCGCTAGCCCCGGAGCACGAGAGAGAAAAAAGAAGAAAAAGATGCTTAAGTTTTCAGCGGGGTAGGGCCTCCTCCAGTGCCCGCCTGACCGTTTCTTCGACAAGGCTGCCCGCCTGGAAGGTTGAGACCCCTCCCTCCGCGGCGACCTTCACTTCCCCTGGGGGGATGAGGCGCTTTGCCGCCAGCGCCACCACCGCTTCCTCGGCGCTCACGCTCCTCCTGAACCTAGCGGTGTAGAGCTTTGAGGGAGGGTAGCCCACCTTCACCCACGCCGTAGCGCCCCTCACCACCACCGCGGTGCTGCCGTGGAACGTCAGCTCATCCCAAACCTCGCCCCCAGCACCCTCCAAGCCGTCGCGCACCTCAGCGATCAGCGAGCCGTACCGCTCCAGCAGGCTGCGGGGCAGGCTGAAGAACACAGATCCCTCACCGCAGCGCGCAGCAGCCTCCGAGCGCCAACCCCCGAACCCGTACTCGCCGAAAAGCTGCCGGAGCTCCGCGCTTCTCAACCCGCTCCTCCAGCCTCCTCCCTAGCTCCTTCCTGCCCTCGCTGCTCGCGAGCCGCTCCACGCCGCTCACCCCGTGGCGAAGGCTTGTAGAGGGTGAGCCAGCTTCTCCTCAAGCGCCGGCACCACTCTCCCGGGGGCAACGCCCCCGCGTCCCTTGCGGCCATAAATAGGGTTTGGGCAAGTGAAGCTGGGGGCGGATGGGGGCCAGCACGGCGAGGGGAGTCCCCGAGAAGAAGGCCCCCGGGGAGGGCTTCAGGGTCTTCAGGGTGGAGTTGAACAGGAGAGTGAGGGGAGAGCTCGCGAAGCTCCACCAGCGCCTCGTACAGAGGGATCCTTCGCTGCCGAAGAGCGCGTTCCGCTGCCTTGAGAGCTGGGAGGAGGAGAGAGCGGTGGTGCTGGAGATGCGGGAGCAGGCGGGGAAAAGGACCCCGCCCAGGCGCGATCCACCGTACCACCTGCTGGTCAAAGTCATCAAGGACGGGAAGAGAATCCACGGCAGCGACAGCGTGCCTGTGGTCATCGACCTCAGCAGGGGCGAGCTGCGGATCCCCTGCGCGGGGATCCAGATCCACCTGAAGCCCTCACTGCTCAAAGCGCTGGAGGGGGATCTCCGGCTGGACCCTAAGCCGGAGTTCATAGTGCAGCTGACGTGCCGGGGCAGGCTCCGCATCGTCGCTTTCAGGAGCCCGCCGAAGTGGTGGGCGTTCAGGGAGGAGTGCAGCGACTTCAGCGTCGTCCGGCTCGAGCCGCCCGTCAGGGTGGTAGCGATGGACTTGAACAGCGTGTACGGCCTCACCGTCGTCGTCTTCGACATCAAAGAGGACGGAGTTAGGGTACCGAAGTCGCCGATGCGGTGGCAGCCGCCGAACGACACCCTATTCCTAACGATGGCGAGCGTGCTCCGGAAGATCGCCCAGGGCCTGCCGCCGGAACCGCCGGACAACGCCACGGAGGAGGAGCTCCAGCTCTGGCGGTGGGCGCTCGAGAGGGTGAGGAGGCTGGAGGAGAGAACGGGTACCTTGACAACGGAGCGCGCCGACAGGCTCCGCTGCCAGCTGGAGCGGGCGGCGAGGATGGCGAGGAGGCGCTGGGCCCGGAAGGTGGTGCACGAGCTCAGGCAGCTCATCCGCGAGGCAGGAGGTAGGGCAGTAATCGCTATCGACGTCCCCGACTCTGGGAGCTTGAGGAACAGTAGGCTGCAGAAGACCTACCTGCGCGTAGTCAAGCTCGTCAAGAACCTCTGCGCTTACGAGGGGGCGCTCTACCGGAGGGTGCGTGCCTCCGGCAGGGTGTGCCCCCTCTGCAGCAGCTGGTGCGAGGAGGTGGAGCACCGCTACTACCGGTGCCCCTGCTGCGGCATCGTAGTCGACCGGGACTACGGCGGAGCTTTCAACGCAGCCCTCGAAGCCCTACCACCGACGCTCGCCGACACGCTGAGAAAGTGGCTCAGAGCCCACCCCAAAGCGCTCGCGAGGAACTACGCTAATCCAGCCGGAGCAAAGGCAACCGCAGAGCTCAACCGCCGCGCCCTAGAGGGCCCCGCTTCCCGGGACCCCCGCCCGGACGTCGAGCCCGTTCGGGGGGCGCTCCCGGGGGGCCGCGTGCGCGACGAGGGGGAGAGCAGCCGGGAGGCGCTCCGGCGACGGGGCGCTGAAAGGCGCGAGCAGGCCGCCCTTAAGCGGCCACCCCCATGACCCGCCCCGGTCGTCCACGGCCAAGAGCCGGGGAGGCCGGAGGGTGGGCCCGGAGGCCCAAGCCGATGAAGGGGGATGAGCACCGGCGCGGAACTATACTGCTCTAACCCCCCAAAACACGAGAGGAAAAAAGAATAGAGAGTTTAGAACTCTCAACGCGGCAAAGCCTCATCTAGCGCTTGCTTAAGCGTCTCTTCGAGGAGCTTCCCCGCGTAGAGGAAGGTGACACCCTCCTTCGTGATGCCCCTCACTCCTTTCGACGGGATAAGGTGCTGAGGGCCCACCCCCGCTACCAACCGGGAGGCCCCTCTCAGAAGTGCACCGGTGGCGGGGGCTCTGAAAGGAGGAGGGTGTAAGCCACAGCCGGGGAGGCGGGCAGCCGACCCCCTCCCTCATGACCCACCCCGGTTCTCCGCGGTTCAAAACAGCAGAAGCCGCAGGGCGGGCCCCAGAGGCCAGCAACAGCCGAAGGGGATGAACACCGGCACGGGACCTAGCGCGCAAGCCTTATCTACTCTCACATTACCCTCACGGCTATGGTGGAGGGGATGCGGGAAGAGGTGGTTCTTCTACCTCACCTTCAGAGGCTCTCAATGCTCTCTCTGGAGGAAGCCCTCCTACTGCGCCGCAGCACGCGTTCTTTCACTGGAGAACCGGTGAAGCTCAGACAGCTTGCGATGATCTTGTGGGCAGCGAACGGGATAACCGACCGGTTGGAGCGCAGGACGGTGCCTAGCGCGGGAGCCACCTACCCGCTGAACTTGTATGCTGTTGTCGGGGAGGGAGGTGTAGTCAAAGAGAATGGGGACAGGCTGCCGGCTGGCGTTTACCTGTACGATGCACCCAAGCACTTTCTACTGTTGAAGATTCCCGGCGATCTACGGAGCGAGCTGCAGAAAGCGGCTTTGAAGCAGATCTGGGTCGGCCAAGCTCCCGTTAGCCTGGTTATCACCGCTGTCTACTCGAAAGTTGTGGAAATCTACGGCGAGCGCGGCCGCACGAGGTACGTGCCGATGGAGGTGGGTCACGCGGGCCAGAACATCTACTTGATGGCGACCGCGCTCGGCCTAGGCACTGTGGCCATAGGTGCTTTCGACGACGAGGATGTTTCCAGGGTTCTT
This sequence comes from Thermofilum sp., assembly GCA_038741495.1. Taxonomy (NCBI): domain Archaea; kingdom Thermoproteati; phylum Thermoproteota; class Thermoprotei; order Thermofilales; family Thermofilaceae; genus Thermofilum; species Thermofilum sp. Next base: position 474,525 of record JAVYKX010000001.1, read on the forward strand.
TCTCTTCGGCCGGAGGAGACTCCGCTATACATCATGCCGGTAGGAGTACCACGGAGAAGTGAGAGCGTAAGCTTCGCGGAGCTCAACAGTTTCTTCGAATCGAAACGAATTAGAGCATGAATTCCCACAGGCTTCGACTCCCCGTCGGAGTTTGAGAGAGCAGGAGGTGGTTCAGGCGCCGGCAGCTGTAGTCGCGGAAAGCCTGGTGAAGAGCTTCAAAGGCGTTCAGGCGCTCTCAGGAGTTTCGATGAGAGTTGATGAAGGTGAAGTTCGGGGTGTGCTAGGCCCTAATGGTGCCGGCAAGACAACGATGATGAGGATCTTAACAACTCAGCTGAGGCCCACGTCGGGCGAAGCATGGGTTCTAGGATACCACGTGGTTCGCGAGGCTAGCAGAGTCAGGAGGCACATCGGCTACGTCCCGCAGGAGTTCTCCGTGTGGAGCGACCTCACAGGGTACGAGAACTTGCGTATTTACGCGAAGCTGTACGGCATCCCCGGGGACCGGCGCGAGAGAGTTGTCTGGAACATGCTCGACTTCATGGACCTGCGCGAGGCGGCGGGCAGGCTCGTGAAAACCTACTCGGGAGGGATGATCAGGAGGCTCGAGCTCGCGGCTGCGCTCATGGTTAGCCCGAGCGTGCTCTTCCTCGACGAGCCGACGATCGGTTTAGACCCGAGGGCTAGAGAGCTGGTTTGGTCGAAAATCCTGGAGTACGTGAAGGAGTACAATGCTACTGTGGTTTTCAACACGCACTACATGGATGAAGCAGAGAGGTACGCTCACAAAGTAACTGTGATAAACCGAGGTGAGGTGGTGGCTGAGGGGACCCCGGAGGAGCTGGTGAAGCTGGTCGGCGAGAGCTCTGTGGTTCGGATCTACATCGGCAGCGGGGTTGAGAAGGCTGTGCAGCTGCTCTCCCAGGTGCCGGGCGCTATCCTAGTATCTTCGAAGAACCCTCTGGTTGTGCGGCTTGACGACGCCGAACACGGCGTGGTTCAGGTGATGAAGGCTCTCGTCGAGGGGGGAGTGAGCGTCGAGCAGGTTAGCTTGAGGAACCCTACCTTGGAGGACGTCTTCATCAAGCTGACGGGTAAAACGTTCGAGGAGGCTGAAGCGGAGAGCTTCCGAGCTGTGTTGGCGACGAGGAGGGCTATTAGGAGGGGTGGTTAGCTTGAGCTTAATGAAAGTTCTCGTCTTCGTAGAGTTAGAGCTGCGGAGGCTCCGCCACGACCCTACTGAGGTGTTTACTCGAGCTGTCCAGCCGATACTCTGGATCGGTGTCTTCGGCACAGCAATGAGCAGGATAAGAGCGATACCCACAGGGTCGGTGGACTATCTCACCTACATAACGCCCGGCGTTCTCATGCAGTCCACGTCGTTCATCGCGATGGCTTACGGCATCATGCTTGTATGGGAGCGCGAGTCAGGGATCTTGAAGAAAGTTCTCACGCTCCCCCTCAGCCACTTCACGATAACTCTCGGAAGATCTCTCGCGGGGGCAGCGCGCGCCCTAACGCAGCTTTTCGTGGTCCTCGTGGTTGCGCTCCCCCTGGGCGCGAAAATCATCCTGGCGCCCGAAGCCCTTCTTCTAGCGATGGTGGCTGTCTTCGTCGGCGCAGCGGGGCTGACCGCTCTCTCCATCCTCTTAGCTGCATTCATGAAGACCAGGGAGAGGTTCATGGGGATCATTCAAGCCGTAACGATGCCCCTATTCTTCGCGAGCAACGCAATCTACCCTGTCGAGATCATGCCGCTTCCCATAAAGCTGATCAGCCTAGGCAACCCTTTAACCTACGTGATCCAAGCGCTGCGAGACGCGCTGGTCTACGGAGCCTACCTCGATAGCCTCTACAACATCTGCATCGTGGCAGTGTTCTCGGCGAGCATAATCACGCTCGCCAGCACAGCGCTTAGAAGAATCATCGAGTAGGGGCCCCCGCCTCGAGCGCCCTGCCTACCCAGCGCCCGTGCAAGCTTTAACTGAGGGTTGCTGCGGAGGAGGGTGTGGCTGTCAAGCTGCTCATACTCGACTTGGACCAGACCCTATGGAACCACCCCGATATCTCCCAGGCCACTCCGCCGTTTCGACCTCTAGGCCAGGGTGCTGCTGTGGATGCTTCAGGCACTCTAGTGAAGCTCAGGGAGTGCGCTGAGGAGCTGCTGCTCCACGCTAAGAGGAGCGGCATCAAGCTGGCTGTCGCGAGCTGGAACTGGAGAGAGCCCGCGGCCGCGGCGCTGGATGTGCTGGGGCTCACAGCCTACTTTGACGCTGTGGTTATCGAGCCTCACCCCCGCAAGGAGGAGATGATAAAGAAGATTCTCAAAACACTGGGTGTGAAGCCCGAGGAAGCGCTCTTCGTAGACGACAACGAGGTTATCGTGCGTAGAGTTCGGAGGTATCTGCCAGAGCTGAGAACCCTGCGCTACGGCTTTGAAGTAAGTAGCCTCTGCGAGCTTCTCGAGAAGCTTAAGGCGGGGGAGCTCTGACAATATGTATTTTAAGCAGCCCGAGCGCTCTCGCGTAATGTGTCGGAGGAGCCTTTGAGGAGCGCGCTCAGCGTCGCCGTATCCGTGTTCCTCGCCGAGATCGGCGATAAGACGATGATCGCCACCGCTGCTTTCTCCGTAGCGTCAGGCCCGCTGGCTACGCTGCTTCTCTCCACTGCTGCCTACCTTCTCGCTAACGCGGTGCCGGTCGCTCTCGCGTGCGGGGCTGCAGCCGCGCTCAGCGGCTACAGCAGCTTTATCAAAGCCTTCTCCGGCGCGGGCTTCATCGCTCTCGGAGTTTTCACGCTGCTTGCGAGCGAGCGTGATGCCAAAACAGTCAGGGGCGGTGGTAACCTTCTCGCCTACTTTCTAGTTCTCACCGCAGCCGAGATCGGCGATAAGACGCAGATTGCGAGCATTCTCGCCGCCGCTCTCACCGGTGATGTGGTTCAAGCGCTAGCTGCAGGCGCGTCCGGTTACCTCGCAGCCAACTGTATTGGCGTGGCGGCAGCGCATGCTTTTAAAGAGAAGCTCAGCCCCGCTGCCGTGAGGAAGGCTGCCGGCACCGCGTTCATCGTTCTTGGCCTCTACCTGCTGGCTACCGTGATTTTCTGGAGCTGAATAGGAACATTGCGATGCCCGCGATGATCCACAGAGTGGCGAGCAGCCTGCCCTCCCCGTGCAGGATGAAGAGGAGGGACCACATCGCGGCGCACGCCACTAGCCCTGCTATGGGCTGCAGCACAGGCTTGATTCTGAAGTGGGGGTTGGTTTTCCAGTTCAGCGACGTGAGGGCTAGGTGCGCGTACATGTACGCGATTAGCGCGCCAAAGTTGTAGAGCGAAGCGATTACTTCGAGGAGGTGCGCGCTCGGGAGAAGAGCGTGGGTCAGGAGGAGGCTTGCCGCGACAGCGCCGGAAACCGCTAGCGCCACGTCCGGCACGCCTCTAGAGTTCACTCGCTGCAGAGCTTTCGGCAGGAGGTTCGTCCTGCTCATAGAGAATATCACTCTCGAAACTCCGATGACGCCCGAGTTCGCCGACGCTGCGTTGAGGAGAAAACCCATCAGCCCTGTCAGAACAGCCAGGTAGGGCCCGAAGACAGGTATAGACTTCGCCAGGGTTGAGAAGGGGTGCTGGACATCCTCCTCGCTCAAGTTCCCGAGCGAGGAGAAGAGGATAGACGCTGTGAGAGCCACGAGCACGGTGGCGGCCACGGCGAGGAGGATAGCCTTTGGGACGTTCTTCTCCGGGTTTCTCACCTCCTCTGCGGCTTGCGAGGCAGCTTCGACCCCAACGTAGGACGCCATCGCTATAGTCGTCGCGTGAAGGAAGTTGCTCATGGAGACTTCGCTGCCGATGGCCGGCAGCCGCAGCCTTAGAGACCCGCTTGCGGCGAGGAGTAAGCCGCCCACACCGATGACCAGGAATATCGTCAGGAAGTCTGCCGCCACTATGTACTCGTTGAACCTGCTCGACACCTTAATTCCGAGGAGGTTGATGCCGATGAGAAAAACCGTGAGGACGCAAGCCGCGAAAGCGTAGTTCGGGTTCTCCAGGAGGAAGCTGCTCCCGGTCACCAGCTTGACGAGGAAGCCGAGGTAGCCTACAGAGGCCAAAGCGAAGAGCGCGACGTCAACAATGTAGTCCAGCATGAGCCCCCAGCCCGCAAGGAAACCGTGCAGGGGCCCGAACCTCGCATACGCGTAGTACTGGGCACCTCCCGCCACCGGGTACACTCGGCTTAGCTTAGCGTAAGTCAACCCGGTGAGCACGTATACCACAGCCGCCAGCGCTAGAGCGAGGGGTGCGGCGCCTGCAGCGTAGAGGACTACAAGGCCCAGCGTGATGTAGATGTCAGCCCCCACGTCTGCATAGCCGATGCTAAACGCTCCGAAAAGCCCTACTTCTCTGCGTAGGCCACTCTTCTCATCTTCACCCCCTTCCTCCCCCATCCCATCCCCACCCCGACGATCCCCCTCCCCAATGAACTGCCACTCGTCGAGGAGCGGATTAAAAAATTTTCGATGAAAACGCGGCCGTGCTCCTCCACGCCTCCGGAGAAGCCCTCCTCGAGCCGAGACTTTCGCTACGGCTAGCGTGCTGCGCGAGCTGTCACTGTCTCCTGCGGTTGCTCGCGGTGCCTCGAGGGTTATATCAGCACTCCGAGCGGACTGCGCCCAAAACTTAGCTGGGCAGCAGGACCGTTAAGCTCGCTTACTCTTCAGCTCACCTCGAGCCGCTTTGCTGTTATGGAGATCGGCTCAAGTCAGCGGTAGGGTTCATGTAACAGGCTTTTAAGGTAAAAATTAAGAGGTGTGGAGTTTCTTTCACTTGTGCTCTCATCGTGAGAGAGGAGGCTAGGGCCTGGTACGAGGGAGCGCTCGTAGATCTAGCTGAAGCCCGCTCTGCTTTCAGGGAGGGAAGGTACAACTGGGCGGTCTTCGCGGCTCACCAGGCAGTTGAAAAAGCGTTAAAATCAGCTCTCATGGTTTTCAAGAGGGAGCCGCCGCCCAGAACTCACGATTTAACTCGCTTGCTTTCGATCCTCGGGCTAGAGCTGCCGGAGGACCTAAGAGCCGGAGTAATGGAGCTTTCACCATTCTACACTGTTGCTAGGTACCCTAACGCAGGCCTAGAGAGACCTTGGGAGGGTATTAGCAGGGGTCTAGCCGATAAGCTGCTGAAGGTCGCTGAGGAGGTGGTAGAGTATGTTGGGAGAGCTGCAGGGCTTAAATAGCGTGAATGTCCCCTCGGAGCTCAAGGAGATCTTAAGGGAGTTCGTGGAGAAGGTGAAGGCTCAGCTGGGACCCGCCGAGGTTTACCTCTTCGGGAGCTATGCTCGAGGCGACTGGCTGAGGGACAGTGATGTCGATCTCATTGTAATTTCCCCAGCATTCCAGGGGCTGGATTTGGGGAAAAGGTACTCTCTCGTGAGGCGATTGCTGCCCGACACGATCTCGGTGGAGCTCCTCCTTTACACTCCGGAGGAGTTTGAAAGGCTCAGGGAGAAGAGCGTGGTGCTGAGAGATGCTGCGAGGTACTGGGTAAAGCTGCTCTGATGCTGCGCCTAAAGGGGGATTTTCTCACTCCAGCGCGCCTGTGGGGGTGTCTCAGCTCTTAACGCATTCCATCGAGTCTTCGCAAGCTCCTCTGCGGCCAGCGTTAGTAGAGGATTCCTGCGTGAGAGCTCACGCGCGCTTTTCTCCACAAAGCTAGAGATATAGGTTTAGGCAGAGCTTCTGAACAACCATGTTCTGTGCGCGAGCGCTGCGAGCCCTAGCTGAAAGGCACCGGCTAGGCTTGGTCGAGAAACCGGGCCGTTTTCGAGAGGAAGGGAATTTCGAGCTGTGGCTATACGGTAAGCGCTTACTCGTCGCGAAGTGCTTCAGCGGTAGGCCCCCCTACTACAGACGGTGGGCTGAAATCTTCGCGGTGCTTCCCCGCGTTGAGGCGGAGGAAGGCTCTTTCGTGTTCGCCGGCTCAGCTCTGGAGAGCGAGCTTGTCGGAGAGCTAGCAAGCGAGCTTGAAGGCGGGGATGCACTGTACTTTGAGTACGGCTACGACCCTGAAACCGAGGCCTTGCTGCGCCTCGGTCTGCCACCCCACGTGACGAGGCTGGGCTTTACGCTGTTCCAATTTGGCTTCACGCTCCTGAAAGACTTCTACTTCCCCGAGGGCTTCATGGAGGGTGGAGCTAAGCTGCGAGGAGAGAAGCCTACTAGTGTAAGTGCGCGGTGCCGATACCTCGCGAGAACTATTGAAGAGGTTAAGGAGGCTGTCCCCCGCCTGAGGGAGCTTGCGAGCGACCCTAAGCTTGGACACTGGGCTGTGAGAGCGCTGGAAAGGTCAGAGCGCGTGGTTAACAGCATTGGTCAATGCCCATGAAGTTGAGAGCGCTAGAATCGAGATGGGTTAGCAGGTCGACGGTCAAGCTGGGTCGGGGTTGAACGTCGGAGAGGTAGAGGAGCGCTGCAGATAGCATCAAGGAGCCTAACCGGAGAACGTGAACCCCAATCTTTCAACTTCGCCCAGCGACGATACATCGCCCCCCAGCAGGAAGTCTGGGCCCCGCACCTTCCTTATCTCGCTGAAGGCTCTCAGAGCGGGTAGAGCTCTCCCGCTTTCGTCGAAGAGGGCTGCGGCTCCGCCAAGCCAGGGGCGTAGATCTCCCACGGTCGCCACCGCTGGCTCCCACCACACTATTCCCGCGCAGCCGGGAGTGTTCACAGCTTCCGCTAGGTCCCGCAGGAACTGCTCCTGCCCTTGCGGAGTGAAGCTCCATGCAGCGTGCTTAGAGTCAGCGTAGGGGAGTACGTTCAGGTTCACGGGCTTGTAGGGGTACGCGGTTTCAACGATTAGGACTTTCTTACCGAAAGTCGCATACGCGTTCTCTACGTTCTCCCTTAAGCTCGATAAGGGGCCGTGCCACCAGGGATAGTAGCTTATACCGATCAAGTCGTAGGGCACGCTGAATCTCTCGATGTTGGTGAAAAACCACTTCGTGGTGCTCCACCCCTGCCCGTGGACGTGAAGCATGATCTTAACATCCTCCCCGCCGGCGCCCTCTCTCACGCCTCTGATAGCCGCCTTGAGCAGAGCTGTGAAGCGGCTCCACTGCTCTTCTGGGTTGCTGACGTCGCAGATCTTTCCCCACGGCCACAGCATGCCGCAAGTGATCTCGTTTCCGACCTGCACGATGTCCGGCAGCACTCCCTCTTCCCGCATTCTAGCGATAACTTCACGCGTGTACGCGTAAACCTGCTCCACTAGCTGGTCAAAGCTCAGCTCTCTCCATGCGGCGGGAGGCTCCTGACGCTGCGGGTCAGCCCAGGTGTCGGAGTAGTGAAGATCCAGTATCAGCTTGGCGCCAGCACTCTTCACTCTCTTCGCGAGAGCGATCGTGTAGTCGAGGTCATTACCCGTGAAACCTCCCCACTCGTCGCGGGGTTTCGGGTTTACGAAGAGGCGGAGGCGGAAGCAGTTCGCTCCATGATCAACCATTACAGTTAGCGCATCCTGCGGGCTCAAACCGGCGCTCTCCTCGAAAGCTGATTTTCCCCCGCCGCCTCCTAGAAGAGTTGCTAAGAGAGCGGTAGTGAGGAGTACAGCCGCAGCCAGCAGGTACAGAGTAGCGCGGCGGCGCATACCCGCTTTTCTCTAGGGCTTCTGCTATAACTGCCTGCCGGTGGCGCTCGGAGGGATGGAGAGGCCGCTCAGCCGACAGGAACCGCTTAGAGAGGGTTCGCGCCAGTTTCTCGCAGATGCTGAGCTCGGCGGACCCGAAGGAAACTCATATTTTAGGAAGCTCAGCGTGACCTCAGAGTCTGCGGATTAGCACTACAGGCTGCTCGCCGCGGTGGCGCGCTATGCTTAAGCGGAGAGGTAAGCTCGGCAGGAACGCGAAGTGGCTGCTGCTAACGGAGCCGGGATGGTCTTTACCAATGCCCTCCATCTTCTACTATCAGTCCATCTACGTTGTAGAGCTAGGTTTCAGCGAGATCGAGTACGGGCTCCTCGTGAGCCTCTTAAAAGGCTTCTCGATCCTGACTCCTTTCGCCGCTGTCCCCCTAGCGTCTAGGGTGGGCTTCAAGAGAGCTTTCCTGCTGATCGATGTGCTGGGCAACGCCGGCTTCCTTCTCCCTCTCATCTCGGGGAAGCGCGAGCTCCTACCTCTAGCGTTCGCAGCAGGCTCACTTATCGCGGCCTCCAGTATCCTCTGGGAGGTGCTTCTCGTGACGGGAACCGACGAGGACGCCTTGGTGACTGCCTACTCGATATCTTCCGTGATCTACATCGTTGGGAGCATGCTCCCTCCTCTCGCGGGGGTAGTAATGGAGCGGCTGGGAATCGTGAACGGCTACAGGCTCGCCGCTCTCGCCGCTCTTACCAGCTTCCTGGCTAAGACCGCCGTCCTAGCATTCACCCTGGAGGAGCCTCGTGATGGGTCTTCGCGCAGGGGTGCGAGCCGGCCCAGCTTCGCTCGCTCCATCCGAGAAGTTCTCTCGGATCGCGGTGCGGGACTGCTGCTACTTTACTTCATGCTGTCTTCGATTCTCTACTCCGTCTTCAGCTACCTCTCCCTCTACTTGCACGACGAGAGGGGGGCTAGGATGCGCGTCGAGGACGTAGGGCTCATCTCAACGATCTCGTCGGCGGTCTCCCTCCTGGTTGTCCTCACAGTCGCGGTGAGGCCTCTCAACCCGCTCGCATACCTGATCGCGTCGGCTACCGCTGGCTCCCTGGCTTACGCGCTCTACTCTCTGTCGAGCCTGGAGCCTAAGCTCGCCTTCGCGGCTGCTGCTCTCTCCGGGCTGCGGGGAGCCGAGTTCTCCGTAGCGCGAGCTCTGTTCATCGGGCTGCTCGGCGGCGGAGTGTTCGAGAGAGGACACGCGATAACTCTCTCCTACACTCTCGGCAGTCTTGTCGAAGTTCCAGCTCCAGCCGCGGTAGGGCTGCTCTACAGGCTCCACCCAGTGGCTATCTGGTTGCTTGCGCTTACAGCCACGCTCACACAGATCGCTGCACTCGTTCTACTGAGGAGGGCGAGCGGGCGGAACCTCTTCCCAGCGGCGCGCAGCTCCCAGTGACCCGTGAGCGGAAGCGCGCATACCGCTCTCCACACGGGGGAGGGGTTCGAAGGAGGGTTACCTTTCTCGAAGCCGGAGGCGCGCCAGGCTCCCGGCGGCCCCGCAGCGCTAGCGCCTACAAAGAGCTTACCGCTGCGTGATCCGAGCGATGAATTTATTGCTGGACGCAAAAGCAAGGTAAATGCTCATCGGCGATTTGAAGGGTAGGTTTTTCGTCGTCGCACACAGGGGAGCTAGCGGGCACGAGCCTGAGAACACCCTGAGAGCTGTCAGGAGGGCTATCGAGATCGGCGCGGACGTTGTAGAGGTCGACGTCAGGGTGAGCAAGGACGGGGCACTGGTCGTGATTCACGATGACACCGTGGACAGGACGACGAGCGGCCGGGGCAAGGTTCGCGACATGACTGCTGCCGAGCTGAGGAGCCTGGATGCCGGGAAGGGGGAGAGGATCCCCCTGCTCGAAGAGGTTCTCGACGAGGTGAAGGGCAGGGTCGCACTTTTCCTCGAGATAAAGGAACTTGAAGCTGCGGCACCCGCGCTGCGCCTCGTAAAGGAGCGCGGCATGCTAGACCAGGTTCTCTTCATTTCCTTTGACCAGGAGACCCTTTCGGCGGTGAAGGGTGCGGAGCCTGCCGCACACGTGGGTCTCATCTACGTCAAGCCGGAGGGTGGGATCGTTGAAGCGAAGCGCCTAGGCTGCGAGTTCGTGCTCCCCTACTACCGGCTGGCGACGGAGAAGGCTGTCGCCTTCGCTCACAGGATGAAGCTTCTAGTCGTAGCGTGGACGGTGGACGACCCAGCGCTAGCGGCTGAGCTGAAAGGCAGAGGCGTGGATGGTGTTGCGTCAAACTACCCAGATAGAATACTGCCGCTCCGCGGCGGTACGAGCGCGTCAACGCGTTGACACGCCGCGGTTGCTCAGAGTCGCCCTCGCTCGCTGCTGCGAGCCGCGGGCACCGGCGCGGATCCTAGACGGTTAAAGACCGAGGGTCGAGCACGAGCCGGCCAGATCTACGAAGCCGCTTAGAGCTCGGCGGGAATTCAGCATTCTCTTTGTGTAAACTCCCGCGGGAGCTTGGATGACAAGTATTCGCGGCAGGGCGAGCCGGCGTGTTCTACCATCTCCTCGCCGATGATGTGGAGTACCTCGACTCCCATCGCGGTGAGCGCGTCAGCGATAAACTGCCTGTGGCAGTGCTCGGGCCTCCTCTCTTTGCAGATGATCAGCGGGGCCAGCCCCTCAGCAGCCATACCCCTTATCCTCGAGAGGGCGTTGAGCGCTAAAGGCTCGGTAGCCAGGTAGGCTACGTACGCTTGAAACGTGGGTGAGCTCGTGCAGGCTATAGGCTCCGCAGCCTTGTACTTCTTGCTCAAGCCGAGCGCCCCGAGCTCGCCGAGCCAGACGTAGGAAACCCCCACTCTCTCTAGCTCCACCTTCAAGCTCTCACCGCTGTAGAAGCCGACGCGCGAGCGGGGAAACCTGCGCACATCAACCACCACTCTGCAGCCTACACTGCTCAACACTTCGAGGAAGCGTTCGGGCGGCAAGCCGCCGTAGCCGAGCGTGTACGCGCGCACCAACAGGGATGGGGGCTACGCGGGGGAAAAGAGTTTCGCCCGCGCAGCTGTTCGCGATCTCTCAGGCCTCGGGGCCCGGCTAGGGCCGGTGCTCCCGCGTAAGCCAGCTGGTGGCTCTGCGGTAGAGCTGCCTGGCAACGTCCCGGAACCAGCTGTCGATCGCGTAAAGTACCGCGAAGTAGACTGCTGCTCCCAGGGCTACCGCGAGGAGCACCTCCCTTATCCTCAGGGGGCTTAGCGGGGTGAGGGCACAATACATCGCTAAGCCCGCTGCGAGGAACTTCACGGCTCCTGGTGGCAGAAGCTTAAACCCTTTCGCAGCTGCCCACTTTGCGAGGCAGGCTAGCACTGCTAACTCTACGAGGAGCCCGGCCAGCCGGGAGTAGAGCGCTGTGCTCAAGGGGTCTGCGTGCAGAAGCACAGCAGCGTAGACGCCCGCTAGGCGCAGTAAGGCTCCCGCGTAGCTGAGCACTACCAGCTTGAAGAAAGCCGTCCCTACCAGTTCTCTGGGCTTCGCGTTCATAGCGTCCGCCCGCTCCACGCCTTGAAGCGCGTCGGAGAGGATACTGTTCACGGAGCCCAGGAGCGCTGTGAAGGAGGCTACCCTGAGCACCGGGGCTGCAGCCGCGTAGAGTGGGTTCATGACGTAGAGAAGGCTTTGAGAAAGCGCTACCGAGCCGAGCGCCGCGGGGACGCCGATCACAAGCACCAGCCTGAGAGCTTCCTCCGTGAACACTGCCGCGCTGCTGCTGTCGGTGGTGAGGAGCTTCTGGTAGAGCCCCCTCCCGAGGAAGTAGGAGTAGGCGATCAAGTTCGCGAAAGGCAAGATGATGGTGTAGAACGCAACCGCATCGTTTCCGGAAAAGTGCGATATCAGGAGCACGTCTGCGGAAGCGATCAGGGGTATAGGCGCGCCCAAGGCTGTGATCCATGAGTAGCCGAGAACCTTTCTCGCGGTTTCGAGCCTCGGCCGCAGGGAGAGCTCCCTTCTAGTGAAGTAGGCGAGCGCTGCGAGCTGCGCCACGTGGCCGGAAAGCACCGCGATGAGAGCGTGGGTGAGCGTCACCTTGCCTCTCAGCGCGAAGAAAGCAGCAGCCGCTAGCTTGAAGGTTTCGAAAAACACTTCGGAGGTTGCAGCAGCCGCCGGCCTCGTCGCGTACAGCGAGGCGTACAGCGCTCCGCTAACGTACTGGACGGGCACGTAGGCGAGCACGACTTTGAGAGCCGCCTCGGGAATCCCGAACGTGGCGGATATGCCTGGCGACAGGAGAGCCAGCAGCGCGGTGGCTGCAGCAGAAAAGGAGAGAGCAAGAGCGAAGCCTGTTGCTGTCACGCTCTCGTCGCCGAATGCCCGCAGCCTCGTAACCCAGAAGTTCACGAAGGAAGCCATCAGCGCGTACACAAGTATCGAGGAGATTACCCCCCAGGCGCCGAAATCCTCCGGGGAGAGGTTCCTGGTCATGATGAGTATGAACGCTGCGCCGACCAGCACGCTGTACAGCTTACTCACGTAAAACAGCGCTCCGACGAGCCTAAGCCCCACGCAACCACCCGCTTCTCTCAGCGTAGAGGAGGATAGCTGCGAGCGACTTCAAGTCTCCCTCCCCGCTCCCGCAGAGCCTAATGTACTCGAGAGGGTTCAGCTCCACGACCTCCAAGAACTCGCCCTCATCGGGGCGGGCGGCAGCTTTCGCAAGCTTTCTGGCGGTAAAGATCTCGATTAGCTCATCGCTGTAGCCTGGCGAGACGTACGCTCGCCCAAGGCTCTCAAGCTCCCCGGCGCGGTACCCCGTCTCTTCTTCAAGCTCCCTGGCAGCAGCTTCGCGAGGATCCTCTCCGGGCTCGACGCGGCCCGCGGGGAGCTCGATAATCCACTTCGCGATGGGGGCCCGCCACTGCCGCACGAAAATCAGCCGACCCCGTGCCAGCTCCGGGACGATGACCACGGAGCGCCCGAAAGACACTAGATCCTTCTCGAAAAGCCTCCCATCCCACTCGACGATCCTCCGGTAAAGCGCGACCCGGCGCCCGCGGCACAGCAGCTGGTCGTCAACCACCCTTGGGCTACTCAAAGGCACCACCGTGCTGACAGCCTAGCGTGGCGAAGCACCCCCTCTTATAACTCTCCCAGAGCGGCATGGCAGGAAATTTTAAATACGCTATCAAAATTCTGAGAAACGATGGGTAAGCGCTTAGCAGCTGGAGTTCTCGTGGTTCTGCTCTTCGTCTCTCTCTACCTGGTTCTCACCGCTCGGCAGGGCGAGAGCGGGGAGGCTTCCCAGCGCTCGGCGCGGAGAGTCCTTGTGAGAGTAGCGACTACGACGAGCCTCGACGCATCGGGACTGCTGGACACGCTCAAGAGAGAGTTCGAGATCAGGCACCCGGGCATCGAGGTGGTGTGGGTGGCTGTTGGGACAGGCCAAGCGCTCGAGATGGCGAGAAGGGGGGATGTTGACCTGGTGTTGACGCACGATAGAGAGCTTGAAGATAGGTTCATCAGCGAAGGCTACGGAGTCCACGGGGTCACTTTCGCCTGTAACGAGTTCTACGTGCTGGGGCCTCCTGAGGACCCCGCCGGGGTTTCAGGAGCGCGTAGCGCTGCCGAGGCTTTTTCTAGAGTCTACTCTGCGGGTGAGGCTGGTAGAGCGGTGTTTGTTTCGCGGGGCGATAACTCGGGTACGCACCTGAAAGAGCTGAGTCTCTGGTCGAGCGCTGGGCTCAGCCCTGGAGGGAAGCCCTGGTACCGCGAGACCGGTCAAGGCATGGCTCAGACCCTGATGGTAGCTGACCAGCTGCGCGCGTACACTCTGTGTGACTCCTCCACTTACGCGGCTTTCGCCAGTAGGGTGGGCTTGAAGGTTCTCTTCAGAGGAGACCTCTCGCTTAGGAACTTCTACCGCGCGATTCTCGTGAATCCGGAGAGGTTCCCCTGGGTTAGCTACAGCGCAGCGCACGAGTTCGTGAAGTTCGTGGTATCGCCCGAGGGTCAGAGAGCGGTCAGCGAGCACCGCAAGGGCGGACTGCAGCTCTTCGAAGCTTGCTTCGGCAGGTTCGATGTCTTAGAGTTGGGTGGCCCCTACGAGAGGGAGCAGGTAGAGTACTGGGAGAAACAGCTGAGCGGCTAGGTGGCTTGCATGGAGCCCTACGAGCTGCTCCACATTACGTTGCTGTCCGTGAAAGTCTCGCTGACGGCGACCCTCCTGTCTTCTGCGGTAGGCGTTCCTCTCGGGCTCTTCCTGGCTACGAGGGCCCGCTGGAAGCGAGCGCTGAGCTTACTCGTGAACACGGCGATGGGTCTACCCCCCGTCCTTCTCGGGCTTCTGCTCTACCTCCTCCTCTCGAGGAGCGGCCCCCTAAGCTTTCTCGGCCTGCTCTTCACTCCCGAGGGGATGGTTCTCTCGCAGTTTCTCCTCACTCTACCGATAGTCGCGGGCTTGACGATGGCGGCTGTAGAGGCCCTCCCCCGCGACGTTAAGGAGCTTATCGACTCTATCAGCACGAGCCCGCTCTACCGGTACCTGTTCTACCTGAGCGAAGTCCGCGCGCACGTGTTCGCCGCGTCGCTGACCGCGCTAGCGAGAGCGGTCTCCGAGGTTGGCTCCGTCATAATCGTTGGCGGAAACATCCGCTACCACACCCGCGTGCTCACAACAGCTATCGTGTACTACACGAACGCTGGGGACTTCGAGGCTGCGCTGCAGCTAGGCGGGGTTCTCGTGCTTCTCTACTTTGCTGCGAACTTGCTGGCTTTAGCGATTAGAGCGAGGGTGGTTCAAGCATGATCGAAGCGAGATCCCTTGTGAAGGCTTACGGTGGGGTGCCCGTTCTGAGGGGGGTAAGCGTCTTCGCGAGGAGAGGCGAGGTGACGTGCATCGTAGGTCCTAACGGCTCTGGAAAGACCACGCTTCTCAGGATCCTGGCTCTGCTGGAGAAGCCGGACTCCGGCGAGGTGCTTTACGACGGTGTAGTGCCTGCAAGCAGCGAGCAGGTAGCCAGGGTGAAGGCTAAGACTGCTTACGTTCCACAGAGGGCCCACGCCCTTTCGATGAGCGTCTACAGCAACGTTTACCTTGCGCTGCGCAGCAGGGGTGTCCCGCCTCAGGAGGCTTCGAGGCGCGCTGAGGAAGCGCTGAAGGTTTTCGGGCTCTACGAGGCCAGGAGGAAGAGCGCGCTTTCCCTCTCTGGCGGGCAGAGGCAGCTCCTCTCCGTCGCGAGAGCTCTCGCGCTCCAACCGGAGTACATGCTCCTCGACGAGCCGACGAGCAACCTGGACTCAGAGAGAGCTGCACTCGTCCTTAAGCTACTCAAAAGCTTCGCGCGGGAGGAGGGTGCCGCGGTCATCCTGGTTACGCACAGGGTGGCAGAAGCGAGGGAGATCGCTGACAGAACCTTCATCCTAATGAGCGGTAGAGTCGTCGCCGCGCTTGACGGCGCGCCTGAGGGGGAGGAGCTGGAGAAGTGGCTAGGGGGCTGATCATGAGAGACGAGCTCGAGCCCCTACCTAGGTTCGCGAAGCTCTTAGAGCGGGGGGAGGTTAGCTTCCACTTCGCAATTCGGGCCGGTGAAGCGCTCCTCGGGAGGGACCTGCTCGCAGTTCTCAAAGCTGTAGAGTCCTCGGGGACTCTGAGGAGAGCGTCCGAGGTTCTTGGCGCGGGCTACAGCGCAGCCTGGAGGGTTCTGAGCGATTCGGAATTGGCGCTAGGAGTGAAGCTCGTGAGGCGCACCGCTGGAGGCTACGGCGGTGGGGGGGCTTTTCTCACCCCGCACGGCGCGCTCGTCCTGGGGAGGCTGGAGTACATCCTGAGGAGGATTAACTCTCTTCGCAAGGTGCTGGCGACGCCGGACCTCCGGATCTACGGGAGCGATTGCCCCGGCGTTAGGCTGGTCGTGGACGACCTTTGGGAGAGGGGTCTGGGCTCGGTTTACTCGGCTGTCGGGTCCTGGAATGGGCTCGAGCTGCTCTCCGAGGGCCTCTGCGAGGTATCAGGGCTCCACATACCCAACCCAGACGGCGAGGGGTACAACACTTTCATTCTCCGCGATGAGCGCTTTAAGGGCCGCTTAGTGCTAGTCCGCGGCTACGTCAGAAGGGTGGGCTTCGTCGTGAGGAAGGGGAACCCCAAGTCCATCAGGAGCTTCCGAGACCTCGCGCGCCCCGGCATCGTGCTGGCGAACCGGAACAGGGGCAGCGGGACCCGATCCTTTGTGGATGATCAGCTGAAGAGGCTGGCAGCGCAGGAAGGCATTCCCGTAAAGCGCCTGCTATCCTCGGTCAGAGGGTACCGCAGCGAGCACCCCTCCCACACAGCTGTCGCGCACGCCGTAGCCTCGGGCAGAGCTGACGTGGGAGTGGCGCTCGAGTGGGCGGCAAAGCTCTTTGACCTGGACTTCGTGCCCCTGCGCGAAGAGCACTACGACTTCGCTGTGCTGCGAAGCGCTTTAACCTCCAGAGGGGTCAGGGAGTTCCTAGAGGCGTTGGGGAGCAGCAACGTTAGGAAAGGACTCGAGAGCCTTGGCTTCACCGTGCCGAGCGATATAGGCAGCGTTCTCCACGGAAAGCAAGCTTAAAATCGGTCTTCCTTCTCGCTGCTGACCTGTGAGAGCTAGAGAAGCAGCTCTCTCGTCAATAATAGCGGCGACCTACGCCGTACTCGTCATAGTGCTGGCACCCATCTCATTCGGGCTTGTGCAAGTCCGCCTAGCCGACGCCCTGATCCCTCTATCCACGGTTCTCGGCTACCCTGCTGCTGTCGGCGTCACGGTGGGCTGCTTCGTCGGGAACCTGGTCGCAGCATCCTGGGGAAGTCCCCTCCTCAACTTGGTGGACGCCATTCTCGGCAGCGCTGCGAACTTTCTGGCAGGCTACCTGGGCTGGAAGCTTTGCTCCAGCTGCGGCTTCAGGAGGAGAGCGCTCGCCGCGCTAGTGCAAGCTACGGTGATTTCGCTGATCGTCGGGGCGTACTTGAGGTACCTGCTGCTCTGGGCTTTCGACCTCGATGTTCCCATCGCTTTATCGATCCTCTCCGTTTTCGCCGGCTCGCTAGCTTCCGTGGTCGCGGTGGGCGTGCCGCTCGCTGCCCTCGTGGAAAGGAGGCTGCCGGCTGGACGGAACCCTCTTTAACTCTCAGCTTTTTTCGTTCAGGATGGTGAAAGGTGAAGTCGTTTCACCTCCTTTTCTCGCTTTCCCCGAGAGGTTAGTGTTTGGAATCTTGCTTTCCGCAGCGCCACTATTCCCGCCTGAAGTTGCTCCTGCACACCTGCTGCCCTTGATACCCTTTGCCGCAGTGGGACTCGCTTTCGGAAAGGTTTCGCGGCTGCAGAGGTTCACCGTCATCTTAGCCTACGTCCTCTCCCTTGGGGCTCTCTCCTCAGCGGACTCGTTTTCCCAAGTTTCCTCTCTCTGCTTCTTCCTGGGGCTCGCCTACCTCCTGCTGGCCTGGATCGATGCGAAGCTGACAGCCTACGTTTTCCTCCCCGGCGAGGTGAGGGTGCGCTCGATACAGCTAGAGGAGCTCAAGCTCCGCGAGGAAGCGGTGGATCTCCGCCTCGAGGATGTTGTGAGCATTACGAAAAGGGTGCCCATCCTCTCCAGCCTGCTCAAGCTGCGCTTCTACGACGTTTACTTAAGGACTAGGGGCGGAGAGCTGCGCCTCCGCGGCCTACCCGAGAGCTTGAAGCTGGAAGCGTGGCTGAGGCGGCGCCTCGAGGTTCCGCGCACCGAGAAGAAAATCCAGCAGCAGGCAGCGGGGGAGGAGGCGAAGCGCACAGCTCGGGAGCTCGAAGATCTGCGGAGAGCTCTCGAGAAGGGCTCCGCGAGGAGGGTGGTGGTTTCAGCGGGTAGCGCTAGCGCTAGCCTCAGCGCAGAGTTCTTGAACCCTAAAGCTGACGCGCTCGATGTGATCGAGGACGCGTACCTCCTCGCAGAGAGAGTTCTGCAGAGGTTTGGTGCGGGCGGGAAGCCTAGGCTCCGCGTGGAGAGCGCTGAAGGCGGGTTAAGGACAAATAGGATTGAGAGGTTACTTTAACGGGGGACTCGATTGCTCTCCAGCGCCGGCTCCAAGGTGCGCAGAATTTTCGGCGACGCTGTCGTCGACAAAGGGCTGGCCAGGCGAGTCGGTGTCAGCCGCGTGCCTGCCTTCATCACGGAATACCTTTTGTCGAGGCTGTGCCAGGGCGAGGACTCGGTGTGCGTTGAGAAAGCTGCGAGGCTGATAGCGGAGCTCCACCCGGAGCCTGGGGATCGCGAGAGGTTTCTAGGCGTCCTCAAGGAGAGGGGGGAGGTGAAGATTCTCGACGAGTTCAGGGTCCGCGTAGACCTGAAGAGGAACCTTTACCTGCTGCAGATCCCGTCTCTGGGCATCAACGACGCGCTCGTCGACAACGCTCTGCCGAGGACATACGAGAGGATTTTCTCGGGGCTCTGGGGGATCGGCGTGCTACGCTACACCCCCCGTTCGGCGCAGAGCAGCCGCTCCGGGAAAGTGACGCCAGTCACCTTGGTAGACTTCGAGCCTTTCCAGACGGAGATCGTCGACGCGAGGAGCTTCGCTGAAGCTAGGGAGGAGTTTACGACAGAGGAGTGGGTAGACCTTCTCATCACCAGCGTCGGCCTCAACCCGGCTATGTACAGTTTTGAGCAGAAAGTGCTCCTTCTCGCGAGGCTCATACCTCTCGTTGAGCCTAACGTGAACACGCTAGAGCTAGGCCCGAGAGCCACGGGGAAGACTTACGTCTACCGCAACCTCACCTACTACTCGAGGATCTACGCCGGCGGCACCGTGACTCCGGCTAGGCTATTCTTCGACGCGAGGCTTTCCTTGCCCGGCGACCTGGCTGTGAACGACGTGGTTGTGTTCGACGAGGTTAGCAGAGTCAAGTTCTCGAGCGCGGACGAAATAGCGTCTAAGCTTAAAGACTACATGGTCGACGGCTTCTTCGAGAGGGGGTCTCTGAAGAGAGCCCACAGCACCTGCTCTCTGGTATTCCTCGGCAACATAGACCTTGAAGCTCTAGGAGATGCTTCGTCGGCGCTATCGTACCTTCCCTCGTTTATGCACGATACAGCTTTCCTGGACAGGATTCACGGCTTCATCCACGGGTGGGAGCTCCCGAAGATAATGGAGAGCGGCAAGCACCTGGCTTCGGGCTACGGGCTAGCTTCCGACTACCTCGCCGAGGTGATGCACCGGTTGAGAAGCGAGTCTTTCGACGGTTTAGTCCAGGATCACGTCGAGCTTGTTGGGCAGTACACGATTAGGGATGAGAAAGCGGTGCGCAAGCTCGTGTCCGGTGCGCTCAAGCTCATCTACCCTAACGGGTCGATCGAGCGAGCAGTCCTCCAAAGAGTAGTTAACCTAGTCATCGATCTCAGGAACAACGTTGTGAGGCTCTTGACGGCTCTCTCGCCCAGCGAGTACCCTGCGAAGAAGCTCAGCGCGGTTGTTAGAGCGTAGCGCGGCTCAGCTTAAGGAAGGTATGCAGCGATTCTCGCCGCGATTACCGTGAACAGCAGAATGGCTAGCAAGCCCCCTACAGCGGCTGCAGCCTCCCTGACTGCTTTCTCTCCAGCTTCGCTCCTGGTACCTCTCATACGCATGGTTCCTAGAGGGGAACCACCACGCTATATTAAGATTTCGCCCACTGAGCCAGAACTACCGCTGTACGACCAAGGGAAAGAGAGCTCAGTGCTTTAAAGCACGAAGAAGAGCTTCTCGGGGGCGATTTCGCGGAGCTCGCTGACAGGAGCATGCTTCACGATCCTCCCGCTGACCAGCACGTACGCGGACTCTGAGACCTCGAAAGCTCTCTCAACGTTCTGCTCAACGAGCAGTATCGAAACGCCCCTAGTCTCCTGGATCTCCTTCACCTTCTTCATGAGGGTGGATCCGGCTTTGGGTGAGAGGCCGGCAGTAGGCTCGTCGAGAAGGAGGAGGCTTGGCCTGGTCATCAGCGCCCTTGCCACCGCTAGCATCTGCCTCTCGCCGCCGCTGAGGAACTTAGCCTTCTGGCTCCTCCTGCGCTTAATCTCCGGGAATAGCTCCAGCACGTCTTCGATGTCGGCCGCCACGGCCGGGTCTTTCCCGCGGATGAACGCTCCAACCTGGAGGTTCTCCTCGACAGTGAGGTTGGGGAAAACGTTGTCTAGTTGAGGAGCGTAGCCGATACCGAGCCTGACGAGCTCGTGAGGCCGCCTGCCAACCACGTCCTGCCCGTTGAAGCGAATCCTCCCGGAGTGCACGGAAGCAAGCCCGAAGACCGCGTTGAGGAGCGTTGTTTTCCCGGCGCCGTTCGGGCCGATCACGGCTACTATCTGCTTCTTCTCAACGCTGACGCTAACCCCTTGGAGCACGGTCATGTTGCCGTAACCCGCCCACAAGCTTTCGACTTCAAGCATCCCGGCTCACCCGATGTATGCTTCAATCACCTTCGGGTCGGAGACCACCTCTTCAGGCTTCCCCTCGGCGAGTAGCCTGCCGTTGTGCAGAACGTACACGTAGTCCACGTACTTGGTCAGGATCTCGATCCTGTGCTCTACGATGAAGAATGTGAGCCCTTCAGTTTCTCTCAGCTCGCGGACGAGCCTGAAGAGCTCGTGAGCAGCTGCTGCTTCAACACCCGCCGCGGGCTCGTCGAGCAGGTAAAGCTTCGCCGGAGTCATGAGGCCGCGGATGGTCTCGACGAGCTTCATGTGAGCTGCTGAAAGCTCAGAAACTTTCTTGTTCGCGTAGCTTAGCAGGCCGAAGCGCTTAAGGAGGGAGAGAGCGCGCCGGGCTAGCTCCCGCTCCTGATTCTCCCACCTCCGCTTCGAGAGCGACAAGAAGGGGTTCTCCCCACTCTGCCCCTGAGGCGTGACCAGCAGGTTCTCCAGGACCGTGAGCGAGCGGAAGAGCCTGGGAATCTGGAAAGTCCTGACGATCCCCTTCGCGAAAACCTCGTTGGGGTTCAAGCCGTGAATCCTCTCAACCCCGTTCTCCCCCCTGTACAGCACCTCCCCCTTATCGGGGGTGTAGAAGCCGGTCACAACGTTGAAGAGCGTCGTCTTTCCGCTGCCATTAGGCCCGATCAGCCCCACCACTCCTCTCTCGGGCACCGAGAGGGTGACCCCGTCTAGCGCCACGATGCCCCCGAACCGCTTCGAAACTTCTACCACCTCCAGTATGCTAGCCACTGCTCTCACCTGCCGCTCTCAGCGCTTCCTCTAACGCAGGCGTCTTAACAGGCTCCTCCGGAAGGAGGCCCTGCGGTCTCGCAATGATCAGCACCACGATGAGCAAGCCTACGGCGAACCACCTTATGTAGTCGGGCGAGACCACCGTTAAGCCGATCTGCGGAGTCACGAAGGTGAGCAGCCTGTCCAGGAGCGTGAAGACCGCGGCCCCGACCAGCGAGCCCTTGAGGTTGCCGAGCCCGCCCAGTATGATCATCGCCCAGACGTTGAACGTTACAGCTGGGACGAACATGTCGGGGTTCACGGCCGTCAGGTAGTACGCTAGGAGTGCTCCCGCGACGCCGGAGAAGCCTGAGCCGATGAAGAGCACCGTAGCCTTTATCCTCGGAACGTGCTTCCCGAGGCAGAGCGCAGCGATCTCATCGTCTCGCACAGCTTTAAGAGCGCGCCCGAAGGGGCTGTTCACCAGCCGGTTGAGCACCAGGTAGACCAGCGCGAGGAGGGACAGCACCACAGCGAGGAAGAGCGCTTCTCTCAGGCGCGGAACCGGCACCCAGGCGAAGGGGTTCGGGATAGCCATGAGGCCTTTGCTCGCGCCGAGCGGGGTGTAGTGCTGCAGGAAGATTCTCATGAGCTCTCCAGAGCTGAGGAGCGTGAAGCCGACGAAAGCGGGGCCTACGCGCAGGATGGGGTATGTAAGCAGGTAGCCCAGCGCGCCAGCCACGAGGAAAGCCAAGATCAGGGTCAGGGCGAAAAGCCCTAAGTTCACCAGGGGGTTGCGGGTCGAGAGATGCCCCAGGGCAATGATGCCCTTGATGTCGTAGGGTGGGGTTTCCGAGGTATCGATCCCGTAGATCGCGAGGAGGAGGTACGTCGAGAGAGCTGCGGCGACGTAGGCTCCGACCCCGTAGAAGAGAACCTTTCCGAAGTTGGTCACGCCGCTGACCCCTGACTCGAAGTTTAGGGAGAGTGCTAGAATCGAGTATATCCCGAGGAGCGTGAGCCAGCTGACCAGGAAACCTAAGATGTCGATCATCGCCCACCACCCACCTTCCTCCTGAACCTGTAGGGAAGCCCACCTGCGGCTCCTAAAGGCGGGGAAACGATGAGTACTGTGAGGAGAGTGACGAACGTGATGAATGGTCTAAAGCTCGTGGGGATGCCGAAGAACGTGTTTAAGGCTGCGATGCCGACGTTCTCCGCTAGGGAGATCGCGAGAGCCCCCAGAATGGTTCTCGAGAGGGAGACGAGCCCCCCGATGAAGCTCACCGCGAAAACCTGGAGGATCATCGCGTCAGCTGACGCCGGCGTGATCGTCCCCGAGAAGCTAGTCCACAGCACGCCCCCCACTGCCGCCGCGCCACCGCACAGGAACCAGGTGAACCTCAAGACCTTCTCGCGGGGTATGCCGGAGATTTCAGCTAGCGCGGGGTTATCCGCCACAGCCCGCATCGCGCGGCCCAGCGAAGTCTTCATTAAGAGGAGGTAAAGCGCGGTGCCGAAAGCTGTGGCAGATGCTAGGCTCGCTAGTAGCGAGTGGTCTACAGCAAAGTCGAGGATTCTCAAGTCCGGGATGTCCGCGTAGTCGATCCTGCCGTACGAGATGAAGTTCTTCATTGTGAAAGCGTGGGCTACGTCGGCCAGCATGTAGAGCAGGTAGTTGTACATGATCCACAGCCCCATCGAGGCTATCATGACGAACGCTGGCGACGCTCTTCTCCGCTCGAGAGGTCTGAAAACCGCTAGGTGGTTGAGCAGCGCGATGGAGCCGCCGACGAGGAACGCTGCCATAGCCGCTACCAGGAAGCTCCGGTTGCCGGCCAAACCGTGCAGGAAGATAGCGGTGTACATCCCGTAAGCGATGAAGTTCGAGTGCGAGAAGTTCAGCACCTTGCTAGTCCTGTAGCTGAGCGTCAAGGGTACGGAGAAGAGGAGGTAGAAGAGGAAGTACTGTAAAGAATTCAGTATTGAGTACGGGTACCCCGGTAGCATAGGCCCAGCACTGCTTAAACTACGGGTAAGGTTTCTCCAGGAAGACTATCGAGCCTCTCTCGTAGACGCCGACGTCCTTGAAGTCGTAGCCGGCCGCGGTCCTCACGATAGCCCAGACGCCGTAGTCCTGGTTGGCTTTGTCGCCGCTCTCGTCGAAGATCGTCCAGCCGCTCGGGCCGTAGTACGTTTTCGCCACCTCCACGAGAGCAGCGCGGATAGCTTTCCCATCGCTGCTTCCTGCCCTGAGGATCGCCCAGCCGGCCAGCTTCACCGCATCGTACAGAGTATCGCAGAACACTGTCGCGTCGACACCGTACTTCGACTTCAGCCTAGCCTTGAAGTCCTCGTACAGCGGGTTACCTATGAAGAGAGGCCTTGTGCCGAGCAGTTTCACTTTCGCCGCGAACTCGCCTACTGCTTGTGCTTTGAGCTCTGCTGCCCCGTGGGGCCCCTCAGAGATGAACCAGCGCACAGCTGAGAGTACCGGAGATTTCGCCGCGTGGCTCAGGATGTTGCCGCCGTCCGTGTCGAAGGATATCAGCACCACAGCGTCAGCTTTCTCGGCTTGGACCCTGCTAGCGAGGCTGGCGACCTCGGCCGCGTAGTCCGAGAGCCCCGTCTGGTAGGGCATCTTCACAGCTGTTCCTCCCAGCTCCTTGAAGTACTTCTCGAAGAAGTCCGCGAACGCGTTCCCGTACTCGTCGTTCCTGTGGAACACCACGACCTTCCTCGCACCCTCCTGGAAGGCCAGCACCGCGAGAACCTTAGCCTGCCCGGCGTCGGAGCCGACAGTCCTGAACACGAAGTCGCCGGGAATGGCGAGCGTGGGCGCGGTCGAGGATGGTGAGATCAGCACGATTTCGTTGCTGTCCACGAAGCTCTTGACAGCCTTAACCTGCGAGCTGGCTGCCGGGCCTATGATCACTTTGATTCCCTGCTGCGCGAAGGTTTGCACGTTCCTCAAGGCTCCTTCAGCTGACG
The DNA here is from genome assembly GCA_038741495.1 of Thermofilum sp. NCBI lineage: Archaea > Thermoproteati > Thermoproteota > Thermoprotei > Thermofilales > Thermofilaceae > Thermofilum > Thermofilum sp. The sequence goes on from JAVYKX010000001.1 coordinate 498,324, forward strand.
TGGCGTCGTCGAGGATGACTGGCTTGAACTCTACGTTGAAGCCGTAAGCTTGAACCTCCGCGTTGAGATCCTCGATCGCGAGGTACACGACCTTCTCCCACACCTTGCCGATGGACGAGAGCTCTCCGGAGAGGGGGAGCGTGAAGCCTATGCTGATCGTTCTCTTCTCCTGCGGGGCAACAGCCTGAGCAGCCTGCTGGGCTCCGAAGACGCCCGCTAAGGCGAAGCCGATGAGCAACCCGACTATAAAGACTGCTAAGAGCGGCACCAGCGCTGAAATGCTGAGCTTTTTCCCCGCGGGGGCAGCTTTCCCTTTACTCTCTTCACTCATCTGCGACCCCCGGTTTTGCAGGCGCCTTCGCTCTCGCTTTAATAAGAGTGATGCAGCATTGCTTGAACATTTTTCCCTTAAGAGGCGCTTAATAGTAAAATTTTCGCATAGCCGGCGGCATCGTGGAATGATGGTTTATTATAATGACCACCAAGTATCAGGAGGCACGCTAGATAAAGTTCTTATATTACCGCTGCGATCAGGCTCTACCCCTTTCCTCTCTTCCGAGACTCTGTGAGAAGCTTCCACAGCTCTTCAAACCTCCCCTTAGAAGGCTTCTCAGGTACCCCGACCGGGAAGATGTAGAGGGGGTGCTCCTCGGCTTGTGCCCGGATAACCCTTGCCACAGCGGCGTCGTCGAAAGCGCCTACTGCTACTGTGCCTAGGTTGAGCGCAGCTACCATCAAGTAGATGTTCTGGCCTGCGTGGCCAGCCTCCATATACACGTACCTCTCACCACGCTCACCGTACCTCCGCGTCGTCCGCCTGTGCACAGCGCAGATGACGATGCTCACCGGCGCCTCGAGAACCCACTCCTGCCTCAGCGAGGCAGCCCAAAGCTCTCTGCGCACGTCCCCCTCTCTCACGAGCGCCAAGCTGTGGCGCATCCACCTGTACTTGTAGACGCCAGCCTCGGCGAAGCTTCCCCCCACCCTGACCCCTTCCTCTCCGAGAACTGCGTAGAGCTCTAGCGGGTACGTAGCCCCGGCGCTCGGAGCGGTGCGCCGGGGCCAGCCGTCATGCCCCGCGAGCCCTTGAGCAGCCCAAAGAATCAGCGCCAAGTCTTCCAGAGAGAGCGGGCTGCGAGCCCACTCTCTGACACTTCTCCTGAGCAGTATCGCTTCCTCCAGCGCAACCTTGGATCGCGGCGCCGGTAAGGGGAGGAGAAGCTCTACTCTTTCTCCGCTCTCACCGAGCATATCTGATGAAAAAGAGCAGAGTCTGCCTACTATTCTTTTTCGACCTAGCTGAAGCTGAGGGCTTCGGCTACGAGATCCATTACTCCGACGACCTGAACTCCGAGGTTGTAGCGCTCGCTCAGGAGCTTTAACTGTGCCTTGCAGTTCTCGCAAGCTGTTGCCACGATCCGGGCTCCCGTAGCTCTCACCTGCTCGGCTTTCTTCTTCCCGGTCTTAACTCTGAGCTCTTCGAAGTCAGGCACCGCCACGAGGCCGCCGCCGCCACCGCAGCACCAGTTCTTCTCCCCGTTCGGCGTCATCTCTCTGAAGTCGAGTACGGCGGCTTTCAAGACTCTCCTCGGCTCCTCGATGACCCCGCCGTTCCTTGCCAGCTGGCAGGGATCGTGGTAGGTGACCGGCTCCTTGATGGCTTCCTTTCTGAGCTTTATCCTGCCCTCCCGGATGTACTCGTCTATGATCTCCACGATGCTCTTCACTTCGAAGGGGAACTCCTCGCCCAGCCACTTTGGAGCTAGGTGCTTCATAACCCTGTAAGCGTGGCCGCACTCCGTTATTACGACGACTTTAACTCCAAGGCTCTTCGCCTCCTCTACAATGTTTCTCGCGATTTCTTTGGCCTTCTCCGTGTCTGCCAGGAAGAAAGCGTAGTTAGCTGCGTCGAAAACGCTGAGGGTCCAGTCCTCGCGAGCGGCGTGGAAGATCTTGGCAGCTGGTAAGATCGTGTGCGAGCCAGCCAGAGCAACGTAGAGAACCCTGGCACCCTTCTTCCCTACGGGGATTTCGATCGTGGGATCGCCGGTCTCCGCTCTCAGCTGATCCTCAAGGCTCTTTACCTGCTCGAGGAAGAGCCCCTTGTACAGCTCCACGTTTCGCCCTCTTTCAAGCGCAGCGTCAGCGACCATCGAGTAGATCTCGGGGGCTGGACTGTTCACTCCGGCCGCCACCAGCGCCGGCTTCGCTGCAGTAAAGAAGACAGTCACGTCTATGCCGAAGGGGCAGTGAGCCACGCACCTCCTGCAACCGGTACACTCCCACACAGCTCTGCTGAGATCCTGAATGAACTTCTCGTCCACGCCATCCGCGCCGATGAGCCGCGGGAACATTCTCAGCGGGCTGTGAGCACTCTTGTAGAGGCGCCTGATCAGCTCCATCCTATAGGCTGGAGCATGCACAGGGTCTCTCGTCGCGACGTACATGTGGCAGGCGTCACTGCAAGCACCGCACCTTGCACATATATCGAGGTAGTACTTCAGGCTGCGGTTCAGCTTGCGCTCGAAGTTCTGAAGGAACGCCTGAGCTGTGTTGCTCACATCTTCCACCTCGTAACGCTGTTGGTGAGGAGCGAGCCGATCGAGTGCATCAGCTTACCGAAGGGGAAGTACGCTAAGAGTAATTGAGCCAGGGCGTAGTGAGCCATGAAGAACGGGTTTTCCGGCAAGTGCTGCGGCCTAAAGGTGGCTAGCTCCCAGAAGTACAGTCTCATCGCTTCAACATCGATGTGGGTTGCAAACCTCATCATCAGACCTGTAATGACAAGGCCGAGGACGAGGGATAGAGCGAAGTAGTCCTCGGGGGTCGAAAGCTTCCTCAGTAGCCCCCTGAACCTCCTGAGCAGCAGGAACGTGAAGGCTGCGAGCATGATGAGTCCGGCTATGCTCCCAGCCATGAAGGAGAACTGGTCTATCGCGTGCTTGTCCATGCCTAGAGGGCCGAATACGAACGTGTACTCTGTGATCAGCCGCCCATGGCCGATGAGAGCGCCGAAGAGCGCCATGTGGCCGGTCCACGCCGCCAGCCAGAGCTTCGGGTTAACGGACATGAGAGACGGGTAGAAGAGGAACTGCTTCACGACCGCTAGCAGCGAGCCTAGCGTGCTTTTCGGTGCCGGGTGAAGGAGGAACCTCACGGCCGGCGGAGGCACTCTAAGCCATGAGAGCAGCCTGTATGCGATGCCTGCGAGGAAGATCGCAACGGCTACGTAGGGTGTCACAGCTAGCAGCAAGAAAGAAAAAACCTGCACGCTTAACCCCCCCTACTTCGTTCTCTTCACGTAGAAGACGAACCTACCAGACTCTTTTTCGACTTTCACTACTTCATGACCTTGGCTTTTTGCCCACGCCGGGATGTCCGAGAGCGAGCCGGGGTCTGTGGCGATAACTTTGAGAATCCCCCCTACGGGGACCTGGCCTATCTCCTTGGCCGTTTTCACCACGGGCATGGGGCAGGAGAGTCCTGAAGTGTCCAGCACCCGGTCGACCCTAATCTCCTCGCTCATGTCCTCCACCTCTACGTGAGGAAGATTATCTGGCCGTCTTTAGCTAGCTCGAGGAAGGTGGCAGCTCCTATCACGTCCTCAACCTCCGGAATCATATCCTCTTTCTTTATGTTCATAAGCTCGGCTGTCGTAGAGCACGCATGTAGGTGAACATTACCCGTAGCTACAGCGGCTTTAAGCAGCTCTTCAGGGCCCGGGATGTTCTTCGCCTTCATCCTGCTCTTCATCATACCTGTGAACAGCGACATCTTCCCGAGCTTAGCTTTCTCCAGCCCGCCCTTCTTCAAGAGGTTAAGTCCCCAGAACGTGTAGAAGATGTGAGTCTCAACACCCATCGCGGCCGCAGTGGAGGCTATGATCAGGCTCATCATAGCGTTCTCTAGCGTGTCGTTGGCTACAACTATGCAGAGCTTCTTCATACGGAGGATACAGGCTTCCCTCCAAATTTAAGCTTTTTGGCGCAATGATCAAAGATCTGGCAGCACTAGTTAGACATTGTTTCACCAGGGAAAGCGAGAAATACCTGGAAAACTAATGTAGCGGGAAGCGCTGTGGACAAGCTCGATCTAGAAATCCTCAGAGCTTTAGCGGAGAACCCTCGAGCATCGTGCAGAAGCATCGCGAGAAAGCTGGGTGTATCTCCCTCCACGGTAGCGAGGAGGATTAAGCAGATGACCAGTAAGGGGGTCATCAAAGGCTTCGCTATAGTGCTCGGCCAAGACTTTGTAAGCGCAGCTAGCTGCTTCGCCCTCCTGGTCAAGGTGAAAGGCGGCTTCGAGCCCAGAGAGGTTGGGGAGAAGCTGAAGACCATTCCCGAGCTCTGCAGGATCTACGTAACGGCGGGGAGACACGACATTATCTGCTTCTTCTCCAGCACAAGCAGGGACGAGACAGCCAGGATAATCTCCAGGGTGAAATCCACGGAAGGCGTTGCTGAAGTAGAGCCCTACACTATTCTCTATCACGTGAAGGATGAGAGCTTCTTCACGCCGTCACCGAATCTTCTCGCGAAGATCCTCCCTCCCTCAGGCTAACGGCTCCTGCAAGCGCCCTAGCTCCGCGGTGCGGCCAGCACCAGCTTAAGCCTCTCCAAACCGTTCTAGCGGCTTAGCCCAGCCCCTGGCTGCAGCCGGCTCTTCAATGCTTCGAGAAGCTTAACCGATAGTTTGAACTTTAGCTGGTGAGAGTACTGGTCGTGCTCTTCGAGGAGCTGGTCGAGCTGGCGAGCCTGCTCGAGTCCACAGCCTCGAGGAACGAGAAAGTATCCCGCTTAGCGGCTGCCCTTAAGGGTCTGGACCCCGAGGAGGCGGCTATAGTGGTTAGGCTGATCACTGGGGAGATCTTTCCCGCCTACTCAGGGCTAGAGCTCGGTGTGGGCTACAGCACTCTTCTCGAAGCTGTGCGGGGAACCTCGGGAGTGGTCCCGCTGGACCAGCGGAAGCTGAGCGTAAGGGAGGTTTACGAGTCCCTAGTTAAGGTCGCGAACGCCTCCGGCGAGGACTCGAGGAACAGGAAGCTGAGAGCTCTGCGCTCGGTTATCGCGGGGATGAGCCGGAGGGAGGTAGAGTTCTTGGCGCGCTTCCTTCTCGGCGAGCCGCGCCTGGGGGCTCGCGAGGGCATCATCCTGGAGGCGCTGGCGAGAGCTGTTTCAGCGCAGCTCGAGGAGGTGAGGAGGGCCTACATGTTTTCCGGAGATCTCGGCGACCTGGCGCAGCTGCTGCTGAGCGGTGTGAGCCCTTCGGAGGTTAGGCTCCGCCTCTTCCACCCCGTTAAGCCGATGCTCGCTGAGATGGCGAGAAGCCTGCGGGAGGCGCTGCGCGAGAGCGGTGGGAGAGCCGCTCTAGAGTTCAAGTACGATGGCGTGAGGCTCCAGGTTCACAAGAGAGGCGGGGAAGTGCGCTTGTTCACGAGAAGGCTGACCGACGTCACCTCAAGCCTACCGGATGTCGTGGAGCTCGTGCTGGAGCACGTGAAGGCCGAGGAGGCTGTGATCGACTGCGAAGCAGTGAGCTTCAAGGATGGGAAGCCGCTGCGGTTCCAGGACCTGGTGAGGAGAGTGCGGAGGAAGGAGGACGTGAGGAGGATGGCTGAGGAGATGCCTTTCGAGATCAAAGCATTCGACGTGCTCTACCTCGACGGCCGCGTTCTAGTGGATGAGCCCTACGAGGAGAGGTGGAAGCTTCTCGAGGGGGTCGCTAGCCCCGAGATCCTGATCGAGAGGGTAGTTACGGGGGATCTCGGCGAGGCGGAGTCGTTCTACAGGAGGAGCTTGGAGGCCGGCAACGAGGGCGTGATGGTGAAGCGGCTCGACTCTCCCTACACTCCGGGCGTGCGCGGCAGGTACTGGTTTAAAGTGAAGCCGGCGGAGACACTTGACCTGGTTATCGTTGGCGCCGAGTGGGGGCACGGCCGCAGGAGAGGCTGGCTGAGCGACTACTACCTGGCTGCCAGGAACCCTGAGACGGGAGAGTTCCTGATCGTTGGGAAAACGTTCAAGGGGTTGACGGACACTGAGTTCGAGGAGATTACAAGGAAGCTGCTGGAGCTGAAAGTGCGGGATGAGGGGTGGCGGGTCTGGGTGAAGCCTTCAATCGTTGCTGAAGTCGCTTTCAGTGAGGTGCAGAAAAGCCCCAAGTACAGGTCGGGGTACGCGCTCCGCTTCGCCAGGATTATCAGGCTCCGCCCGGATAAGCAGCCTGAAGAGGCTGCGACGATCCACGACGTCAGGAGGATCTACGAGGAGCAATTCCTCTCGAAAGCCAAGGCCGAGTAGCCGCTCCTTCGAGCCTCCGGGAGCTCGAACCGCTGCACCGCCTCACTGCTCCCCAGGCTCGAGAACCAGGAACACCCGCTCCGGGGCGAACCTCCACTCTTCACCTTCTTTCAGCAGCTTGTACTCGACGATCGCGCCGCCCTCCTCTTCTTCAACAGCTAAGATCCCGGCGCGGGCGCCGCAGCTTGCGAGAACGTACGCGAAGTCTTCAAAGTAGTCGTAGAACCCACAAGTGAGGCAGAAGCTCCCTCGAAACTCCACTTTGAACTTTCCTTCTTCGACTTCAAGCACGCGCACCTGCCCCTCGGCTCCGTGCAGCCTGTTAAACTCCCTGACAGCGCACTCGAGAGCTTTCACCAGCTCCACGCTCACGTGCCCGAGCATCCTGAAAAGAAGGCTATAAACCTGACTAAGCGCGGGTAAAGAAAATTCTCTTTCGTTATAGCTTGCTTTAAAGGTGTAGTGGCTCGAAGATTCCGGCCTGGATTACGAGTACTCTCAGCAGCAGAGCGCCGACTAAGTAGAGGCTAGCGGCCGCCACACCCAGCTTTCTATCCTCTTTTCTCATCAGTAGGAAGCCGAGCGCCATCGGCGCTAAGACGCCGACAAGCACCACTCCGAGCCAGAACGCGGGGGCGAGCGGCCCGACCAGCAGAGCAGCTGCGCTGGCACGCGCCGCCTCGGGGCCAGCGTAGAGCGGGACGTTGAGGAGAGCGACGAGAGCGAGGAGTTCCCCGATGTCTAGCCCTAGCCCGGCTCTCGTCAAGAACCTGGACACGTGTTCGCTGTGCACGAGGATCTTCAGGACGGCTATAGCGCAGATTGAAGCGCTGAGCACCCAGAGGACTGGGATGAGAGCTGTGTTCCAGAAGGGGATGCCTGGCGCGCTGGAGATCAGGAAACCGCTGTACACTGTAACGAGGAACCCGATGAGCGCTAAGAGGACTAGGTACCACTTAGCGTCCGTGAGCTTAGCGAGCGCGGGTACTGCTGCATGCCTAAGGGTCAGCAGGAAGGAGAGGATGAGGAGCAAGAAGAGGAGCGTGATGCCGAGGGTCATCCACGACTCGGTTAGCTTCGCGATGAAGATCCCTTGAGCTAGAGAGGATAAGATTGCGGCCGGCATGTTCGCGGGCCTGGAGAGGTCGGCGATAACGAAGACTAAGCCGAGCACGACCGACGCGAAGATAACTAGCGAGAGCTCCTTCAGCTTCTCCTCGATCTTGAAGAGCCTTAAGAGAGAGTACGCGACGCTGCCCATTCCCGCTATTCCGGCGAACCAGAGGAACGGCCCTATAAGCCAGGGGTCCCAAATCTCCTGGAACATCATCTCCCCACCACCACGAAGTACTTAGGTCTAGTACCCTTGTTGGCGAGCAGTCTGATCACCCTGCCGCCCCTCAACCTCTTGCTTACCTCGCTTCCCGGGTCATCCAGGTCGCCGAACGCCCTAGCACTAGCCGGGCACACCGTCACGCAGACAGGTTGAAGGCCCGCTTTGAGCCTGTCCAGGCACTCCTCGGACATGCACTTCCGCGGGAGCCCTGTCTCGGGCTCCAGCCACCTCATTCCGTAGGGGCAGGCGGTCATACAGTACTTGCAGCCTATGCAGAGCTCTGGCTTAATCTTCACGAGACCGTCGCCGTCCACGTAGGAAGCCCCCGTCGGGCAAACGGAGACGCAGGGCGCATTCTCGCAGTGCTGGCACTGTACGAGCAGGAGGTACGGCTTAGCCTCCAGGTCGAATGTTATCCTCAAGATGTTGGTCCTGAGCCCTCCCCAGGTCGGGTTAGGGGCGTCGGTAGACTCGTAGTTCGCGGCGTTGCAAGCCGCAACGCACGCGCCGCAGCCGATGCACTTGCTCTGATCCCAGAGGTGCGCCAGCCTCATGCTCCCACCCTCCTAACCTTCACGGTGGAGTTAAGGCTCGGAGAACCGTTTAGAGGCTCCAGCCAGCTGAGCGTGAACATGTTCGGGTTGATACCGTCCTTCAGCACCTCGTACTGGCCGGTGATCAGCTTGGAGAACCTCCCGCCAGCCCTGTTGTACACGTAAAGCACCCCCTCCCTCACCCTGTTGGTGACCTTTACGCGGGCTCTGGCCTTGAAGCCGTTGTCGAGCCCTTCGAGCTCTATCAGGTCGCCGTCCCTTATCCCGAGGCGCTCAGCATCCTTCGGGTTCATCCAGACCCTTCTGTCGACGAGGCATGCAATCGACCACGTCCACACAGCGTGCACAGTGACGAACTGGTCCCGCCCGTTAACGAGGTAGAACTCGTCCGGGGCAGTCGGCTTCTTGTACGGTGGAGGCTTCCACTTGGGCAAGGGGTCGTCTTTGAAGTCGAGAGCCCTGAGGCTGTAGATCTCGATGAGCCCGCTCTTCGTCGCGAGGGTTCCTGGACCCGGCTTCGGAGTCCAGTACCTGAACACGTAGAAGCCTTTCTCGTTGAGAGCCCTCTCTATATCCTCTGCGGGAACGTTCCAAGCTTTCGACAGACCTTCAATGGCTTTCTTCCTAACCAAGCTCTCGAACTCCTCGAACTTGTGGTAGTCTGCGTACTCCTCAGTGTAGCCTACCGCCTTAGCCCTGTCGGGGACCGTGCGCCTAACTATCTCCATCATGATCCAGAAGCCGTTCCTCGCGTCAACGCCGGGCGGCGGCTCCAGCGCTTTGTGGCTCAGCTGGATTGCGGCGTGCGGAGTCCACTTCACGTCAGCGAGCTCCTCGCGCTCGAGGTAGATGTTGTCGGGTAAGACGTAGTCAGCCCAGTCCACGCTATCGTTTGGCACAACGTCGATCACGACCACGAGGTCCAGCTTCCGCAGAGCTTGCTTCAGCTTCTCAGTGTTAACGTCCCTCGTAAAGGGCTCCGTCCCCACGATTATCAAGGCCTTGATCGGGTACGGTTTCTCCTCGAGCACCGCGTCGAGTATCGCGTCGAAGACGTGCGGCACTGCAGGGTATTTCTGCGTGTCAATGCGCTTCGCGGTGATCGGAGGCAGCGTGCCTCCGGTGATCGTCGTCACCTTGTCTGCCTCGGCTCTTGCGGAAGCAGGGAGCCTCGAGCCGAGCTTTATGTAGAGCCCGCCAGCCGTCTCGATGCTGCCCACAAGAGCGTTCAGGGTGAGGACAGCGCGGAACGCGTCCGAGTCGTTAGCGTTCTTCGAGGTCCACCACCCATCCTCAATGACGCCTCGCGCGTTCGCAAACTCTCGCGCGATCCTCCGGATCGTTGCTGCTGGGACCCCGCAGATCCCCTCCACTTTCTCGGGCGGGTACTGGGCTGCGCGCTCCTTCAGGAGGAGGAAGGCCGTCCTCACCTTGACGCCCGCCGCCTCGCCCTCCCACTCGAGTGCGGGGTTCCTAGCCTTCTTGTAGCTGACGAAGTCCTTCGCGTCCAGGTCGTACACAACGTAGTCTGCGGTTTCGCGCCCAAGGTCTTTCTCGGTTAGAGGCGTGCCGTCAGGCTTGATGAGGAAGGTCGCGTTAGTGTACTTCTTCACGTAGGGCTCGTCGTAGAGCTTCTCAGTGAGGATGACGTGCATCATCGCTAAGAAGAAGGCAGCGTCGGTTCCGGGGATTATGGGCACCCACTCGCCTTCGGCCATCGCAGCGTTACCCATCCTCGGGTCAACGTAGACGAGCTTGACCCCAGCCTCCCTGGCTTTCTGCAGCCTCTGCACGTGACCCATCGCGGCGTTGAGAACCCGGCCCACGAAGATCACGTACCTCGCTCTCTCGTAGTCTGGGTCGACGGTGGGCGGCCCCCCAGCGCCCAGGATTAGCATTCTCGCGTATGTGCTGGCGTTGTGGCAGCAGGACGCGTGTGATACGTAGTTCGGAGTCCCGAGAGTGAACGCGATGAAAGGCATGTGCCAAGCGTAGAAGTCGTGGTAGGTGAAGCATACCGACTCGGGCCCATACTTCCCGACGACTTCCCTCAGCTTAGCAGCAATCTCGTTCAAGGCCGTCTCCCAGTCGACTTCCTGGAACCTGCCCTCGCCTCTCTCGCCAACTCGCTTCAAAGGTTTCTTTAGCCTCAAGGGGTGGTTCCAGAGCTGTATTGACGATGCCGCTCTCGCGCAGAGGCCGGGCTGGGGGTGCTCTAGGTTAGGCTCCACGTACATTCTGCCGTTGCGCTTCACGAGGTAGATGCCGCACCCAGCACCGCACATGTTGCACATCACTGGTATTTTCTCCTCCTGCGCGGCCGACGCCTCCCCACTTGGCTTCGGCGCTGGCAGGTGGACGAGTAGAGTCGCAGCTGCTGCAGTGCTCAGCGCTAAGAAGTCTCTTCTGCTAAGCTCCATACCGGAAAGAACCTTACCAGGCCCGGATATATTCCTTTATGTCAATACATGATAAGATATAAATATATCTGGAGCACGTTTCCTCCGGCGTGCTGCTTTACCTGCCCGAGCTTAGCTCCTTCTAGATGTCAGAGAAGCTCTACGGCGGTTTGAGCGGCCCGAAGTTTTCGCTGGAGCACCCCGGTTAGAGAAACTGCCGAGGGGTTGATGTTCAAGAAGTGTTCTCTAGGGGGGCGCCGCGCCTGATCACTTCGATTATTTCTTCCGGTGTAACTTTCTCTTTAGGTACATCGGCGATTTTCCTGCCGTGGTCGAGCACCACTATCCTGTCCGCGACCTCATAAACGTGGTATATGTTGTGGGAGATGATGACCACGCTGGTTCCCTGCTTCTTCACGTCTAGGATGTGGTCGAGGACGGCTCTGGTCTCTCGGACTGAGAGGGCGGCGGTGGGCTCGTCGAGGAGGAGCAGCTTCGCCTTGAAGTGCATCGCTCTACCGATAGCGACGCTCTGCCTTTCACCTCCGCTGAGTTTCGCTACGCGCACTGAAGGGCTCCGGATCCTCTTGAGCCCGATCTCCTGGAGTACTTTCATCGCCTCTTCCGACATCCTCCTCCGCTGCAGGATAGCTAAGGGGCCGATCTTCCTCACAGGCTCTCTCCCGAGGAAGATGTTCCTCTCGATGCTCAGAAGGTCGATCAGCGCGAGGTGCTGGTACACGATCTCGATACCAGCTGCCCTGGCCTCTCCGGGGTCTCTGAATATCCTCGGCGAGCCCTCCCAGTAGATCTCCCCGGCGTCAGGCTGGTAGACGCCGGCGATGATTTTTACGAGCGTGCTTTTGCCGGCTCCGTTGTCGCCCACCAGGCCGACGACCTCGGCTCTTCCCACGTGGAAGTCGACGCCTTTGAGGGCTTCGACGGGGCCGAACCTCTTCACGATCCCGCGCATCTCGAGGAGGTGGCTCACGGGATCACCCCGGGGCTACGAACTTCTTCACGATGAACTGGTTTATCACCGTAGCTACTATCAGCAGTATTCCTATGAACGCTGTGTACCAGTAGGCTGGCGCCTTGGCGAGCACGAGGCCGACTCTCGTCATCGCTACGAGCACTGCGCCGAGGAAGGTGCCGACTACGCTCCCGTAGCCGCCTGAGAGCAGGCACCCGCCAAGCACTGCAGCGGTTATCGCCTCCAGCTCTAGCCCTATGCCGAGAGTCGGGTCTACTACCCTGAACCTGCTGAAGGCGATGAGGCCAGCGAGGCCGGCCAGCAGCGAAGATATACCGAAGTTGATGATCTTCACCCTTCTGACCGGGACGCCCAGCTCCCTAGCGGTCGCCGCGCTCCCTCCTACAGCGTAGACCCAATTACCGTAAGGGGTCCAGTTCAGTATGAACGCGAAAAGGCCTGTAAGCGCGATAAGCCACAGCGCGCTTGTGCGCAGTCCTTCCTCCGTTAGAACCCCGTTGAGGACGCTCGCCAGCCAGTGGTCGTGGGGCATCCTCACGGGGAAGCCGCCGGTAACCGCCAGCAGGATACCTCTGAAGAACATCATGAAGCCTAGAGAGGTTATGAAGCTCGGTATCCCGGTGCGCAGGGTGATGTAGCCCATCGCTACGCCAGCCGCGAAGGCTACGGAGAGCATGATGAGGGAAGCGAGGAGCATGTCCACGCCCCCTATCATCATGTACGCGACGCCCATCGGAACTAGCGCGTATATGCTACCAACCGCGAGGTTAAACTCTCCGCTGATCATCAGGAAGGCGACACCCACGGAGACGACACCGACCTCTCCCGCCAGCGCAAGTATGCTGTAAAGCGTGGGCAGCGTCAGGAACTTCTCGGGAACTAGTACCGCGAATATGAGTGCGATGCTTAGGAAGCTCACCCCCACGCCAAGCTCGGGGTGCTGGAGGAAAGTGACAATCATCCTACTGGTTTCTCGACTCATGGCGAACACCCAGAGAAAAAAAGGGTTATTTACACGGAGTTACGCTCCACCTGTGGTCGCTATCTGCTTCTTAACCAGGTCCAGCTTAGCCTTGTCGATGACCGTGGGGCCTGTCGGGACCTGTGCTGGCGGCATGATGCCGTACTTCACGTAGAGGTACATGAAGACGACGGGGAGGAAGCCCTGAGCGTACGGCTGCTGGCTCACAGCCGCGTCGAGCTCACCGGCCTCGATCGCTTTGAGGATCACGTCGTCTATGTCGACTGTGAGGAGGCGCACCTTGCCTGTGAGCTTCATCTCTCGGAGAACTTGAAGCGCTGGGTGCGCGCCCAGTGGCCCTAGGGTGAAGATAGCGTCAGTCTCCGGGTGAGCTGTTAGGTAGCTTCGGAAAACCTCCGCGGCTTTAGTGGGGTCGGTAGTGATGTCGAGCTTCTCGACGGGGACGTCGGGGTACGCTTTCTTGATAGCGTCGGTGATTCCCTGGGCTCTCGTCTCGAGGCCTACGTGCCCTACCTCGTGGATACCGATCACGACGCGCTTAGGCTTGTACCCCTTGTCGACCAAATACTTGGCCAGGTAGTAGCCGGCGTCGTACTCGTTCTGGCCGATGTAGGTGATGTACGGGATCCTCTCCTTCTCGGGCCTCGGGTCGGGGACGTTCACCGCTATAACCGGTATGCCCATGCCGATCGCTCTCCGGGCCGGCTCGTCGAGGGCTTTGTAGTCAGTGATCGTCAGGATGATGCCCTGCGGCCTAGCGGCGATCGCGCTGTTCAGCAAGTCCACGAGCGCCGGGATGCTGAACTTCTCGGGACCGGAGTAAACTACCTTCACGTTGAGCAGTGCTGCCGCGTCCTGGCTTCCCTTGATGACGGGAGCCCACCACGGGTCAGCGGGCCCGCCGTGAGAGACGTAGTAGAACGTGTACTCAGGGGCGGCGGGCGCAGCGGGAGCGGCGGGTCTCGGTGCGAGGAGGTACCCTACGACAGCGCCTACGATCAGGCCTATCACTAGGAATGCTAGGGCTGGAAGCATCGGTATTTTCTGGGTTTTCTGGGCCATGTTTATCGGGGTCAGAAAAATCCAAATACTGTAAATATGCCGTTTTCGAAATCTTTATAAGATCAAGGGGCTTTCCTCAGGAGAACCTAGCCCGGAGCTTCGAGGATTTAGGATAGTTGTGGCTTTATAGCTAGCTTTCAGCTTCCCTTGAGATTAAAGCCTAGATGGCGTCTCCCAGCGTCGAAGCGCTCCCCCTCTAGTAGCGTGGTTCTAGCGAGCGGCCTGGCTAGCTCGTTGAAGAGGAGCTTCGACTTTGAAGGGCGAAGCGGGCGTGCCTACGCGGGCACCATCTCGTGGTGGGCGAGAGCTCTTCCGAGAAGTGGGAACCGAGAAAATTGCTGGGAGCGGGAAGCAATCGGGTAGCTTGCGTCCGGGTTTAGCTCAGCTTCTGCCTATGAGGCTGGCTTTGGGCTACCCGGCTTGGAAGAGCGCTGTTTCGACTTCTTCAAGGAAGTGTTTTACGCGGGGTTCAGATGCCCCGTCTCCGGATACCAGGTTGACCAGCATCCCCCTCACTATTGTCCTGACGGCGTCCCTCTCGGATAGTCCGCGGGAGCGGAGGTAGAAGAGCGCTTCAGGGTCGATCGGCGAATGCGAAGCGGAGTGGCTAGCCTCTGCGGGCTCGTCGGAGTTTATCTCAAGCATCGGCGCGGAGTAGGCTCTGGAGTCGGGAGTCAAGGGGATGAGGCGGGATTCGACCCTGATGGCGGAGCCTCTCGAGCCTCTCTCCACCGTGGAGAGCCCCTTGTGGACAACGGTCCCCTTCGAGGCGAAGCCTACAACTTTCACGAGCACTTTTGTTCGCTGTGCTAGCTGGAGTGTACTCGTGCTGAACGTCACGTGAGAGTTCGCCGGCGCTGCCAGAGCTCCTCTGATGAGCGCGCCGGCGTTCTCGCCTCTCACCGTGTAGCTTTCCTCAACGTGGTCTGCAAAGCCTCCAACGACTAGGCTTAGTGTTCTGAGCCGCGACCCAGTGTCGAGCGAAGCCCAGTGGAAGAGAGCAGTGGAGGAGCCCGGCGAGTCTACTAGCACCTCCACGATGTCGGCGCTAACCCCTGGAGCCACGCGCGTTCTCAGCGAAACCGTGAGAAGCCCCGCAGCCTCGCTCGGCGAGAAGGATGCGAGAATCAGCGTTGAATCTCGAAGAACTTCGAGCTCGAGGTGCACCGACTTGACCCCCTGGAGAGGCTTTTCGAGGAGAATCACCGCATCTCCCCTCACAGACGTTTTCCTCGCAAGAGTGAGGTTCTCGACATGGAACTGGAAGAGCTTCAAGCCGATGGGCTTCACGTCAGCTAGCTCTAAGCCCGGCTCTACCCCTCTGTCCCTCACTCCTACCAGGATACTGGGGCTTGCTCCCAGCTTTTCGAGCAGTCTTGCGTCAAAGCCCCCAGCCGTAGGCTCCCCAGGGTTCTCGAGAAACTTCTCGAAGCGCGTCCAGTCCGTGTAGTACTTCACGGTCGGCGAGTCACGCACGATCTGGTAAGGTAGCTGCAGGTACACGGCTCTCACCCGTAGCCCCCCAGCTCCTCGAACTCGAGCTCCAGCACCTTCCTCAAAACCAGCCCGTACTCGGCCGGCAGCCTCCCTAGGATATCGCTCACGTAGCCCAGGAGGAGCAGCCTCCTCGCCTCGCTCTCCCGCAGTCCGCGAGCTCTCAAGTAGAAGAGAACGTCTTCGCCCAGCTTCCCCACAGAGGCTTCGTGGACGACTGTCGCCTCCTCCTCTTCTACCTCGTTCCTAGGGTAGGTGTACGCTCTCGAGCGCTCGTCGAGGACAAGGCTATCGCACTTCACCGACGCTGTCGCCCCTTTAGCGCCCTTAGCGACCTTCACGAGGCCCCTGTACACAGCGGTCCCGCCCTCCACGCTTATACTCTTGCTCACCACTTCGCTCGCAGTGTTCGGGGCTAGGTGGAATACTTTCGCCCCGCTATCCTTCCAGACGCTGCCCTTAGCTAGAGTCACCCCGTGGATAGACGCGGAGGCCCCCTCACCCCTCAGGACGGCGGAGGGGTAGACGTAGCTCGCCTTGCTGCCGATGCTTCCTTCAACCCACTCGATTCTCGCCCCGCGCTCCAGCAGAGCTCTCTTGTTGTTGAAGTTGATGAGGTTCTTGCTCCAGTTCTGGATCGTGGTGAACTTCACGTGAGCATTCTCGCCAACGTAAACCTCGACCATCCCGTCGTGGAAGCTGTACTTCTTGAAGAGGGGTGCTGAGCACCCCTCGATGAAGTGCACGTAGCTTCCCCTGTCCGCTACTATCAGCGTGTGCTCGAACTGGCTTTCAAGCTCGCTAGCAATGAAGAAGAAAGCTTCTATCGGGGCCTCGACCCTGACCCCCGGGGGCACGTAGAGGAAGACTCCACCGCTCCAGAGCGCTCCGTGGAGTGCTGCGAACTTGTGGTCGCTGGGCGGGAAAATCCTCATGAAGAACTTTCTCACCAGGTCCGGGTACCTTGCTACCGCTTCGCTCATATCCATCAGCAAGACGCCCTTCTCTTCAAGGAACTTCCTAAATGCGAGGTACACGTTCTCGCTCTCCAGCTGCGCCGCCAACCCCGAGAGGGCTTTCCTCTCTATCTCTGGGAGGCCTATCCTCTCGTAAACCCGCTTGATATCCTCCGGCAGCTCGTCCCACGAAGCCGCTCTATCGACATCCGGGTGAACGTAGTGGGCCAGCTCCTCCAGGTCTAGCTCCTCCACGCCGATAAGCCAGTTGGGAGTCGGCAGCTTCTCGAACAGCTCCAGGCTCCTCAGCCTGAGCTGGAGCATCCACTCCGGCTCTCTCTTGATCCTGGAGATCTCCTCAACCATGCTTCTCGTTATCCTCCCGCGGAGCTCGACCCTCGGCTTCAGAGTGACAGAAGCTATGCTCGTATCCCCAAGCTCTAGGCTTTCAAGCACGCGGCGGGCCGCCATCACGCGGCACCCGGGTAACCTTTCTCGGAGATCGCGCGAGCCAGCTCAACACCTCCCTCAGCTGCTATCAGCCCCGAGACGAGAACTAGAACCTTCTGCGGCCTCACGATCTCCACAGTCATAGGGTTGTGGGTGATGAGCAGCACGCCGGCGCCGCTACCCGCCAGCTCCCCGAGAGCGACCGCCAGGAGCCTGACCCCATCGACGTCCAGCCCCGAGTCCGGCTCGTCGAGCACAACAACTCTAGGCTTCAGCACCAGGGCCTGGGCAACCTCAAGCCTCTTGCGCTCACCGCCCGAGAAGCCCACGTTTACCTGCCTCTCCAGGTAGCTGGGCGGCAAGGCCATCTTCCCGAGCGCGCGCACCACTTGGTCTTCAGAGTACTCCAGCCCCTGAGCCGGCAGCACGGCACTCAGCAGGGCGCGCACGCTAACCCCCTCCAGCGCTGGAGGTGCTTGGAAGCCGAGGAACAAGCCTCTGCGCGCTCTCTCCTCAGGCTTCAGCGCCGTCACATCTTCTCCGTTGAGGAGAATTCTACCCCCCACGACCTCGTAGCGCGGATGCCCTGCGAGGCTTAAAGCCAGCGTGCTCTTCCCGCTTCCGTTAGGCCCCATCATCGCCACTACGCTACCCTGGGGAACGGAGAAGCTGACGCCGCGCACTACTTCTCTGCCACTTACTCTCACGTGCAGGTTCACTACTTCGAGGCCCACCATTCTCTATGACAGTGTCATTAGGCAGAGGGCCGGCTATAAAGCTTTCCGTAGAGGTAGGCGCGGGTCTAAGTAAAAACGGGCTGTTGAGAACGGGGCAGAGGGGGTTACTCTTTGGGCTCGATCTTCATGCTGGCGACGTGGAAGATCTCGGAGCCTATGTAGAGGGCTAAACCCCCTAGCAGCACGAGAAGTCCAGCTATCAGCGCAGGTATCAGCAGCACGGCAGCTGCGACCAAAGAGGAGAGGCCAGCCATCCTGAACCTGCTCGCTCTGCAGTAGTGCTCGTGAGTGTACAGCGCGAATGCGGCGCCCGCGAACGCGATCACTGCGAGGATTATGTACTCGGTGAAGATTCTCGGCGGAAGCCCCGAGGGGTGCGCGAAGTACTCGAGAGCGAACTTCAGGGACCAGTAGATTCCGTACACTACCGCTGTAAGCACTCCAACTCTAACGCTTATCTCGCCAACCCTGATAAGGTTCTGCGCCGTTTGTACCCAGGAGCCGCTCATCGCAGACATAGCCATTGCCCTCTTGGGGAAAACCCATTTAAAGGTATTGCTAATTCAAGAGCCGCCCCAAGATGGAAGTTCCAGAGGGATTCCGGCTTAGGGTAGCTATCACGCTCCTGCTCGGACTAGTGACCGCTCTAGTGGCGACCCTCCTCGAGCTATCCCCCGTGAAGATTCTCTCCCTAACAGTGTTTATGACAAAGACCTACGCGACACTACTCCTCTGGAGCTACAGGCTGGTGTTCGCTTTCTTAGGAATTTTCTTCTTAATGGCTCTTGGCGTGCTCGACGTACCCCACCTGGTCGAGTTCGCCTACTTGGACGTCATCCTCTTCCTGATAGCCATGATGACATTCATCGGCTTTCTAGAGGAAGATGGCTTTTTCGATTTCATTGTTTCGAAAGTAGCGGAAGCCACACGAGCCAGCTTTAAGGCAATGTTCTTCGTGCTCATCATCGTCTCCGCGTTCTTGGCCGCCCTGATAGACGAAGTCACTTCAATACTCATTGTCTCGGCGCTAGCTCTAAGCATCTCGGAGAGGATGCAGATACCCCCCTTCCCTCTGCTGCTAGCCATAATCTTCGCCACTAATATCGGCAGCAGCGCGACAGTTGTCGGCAACCCCGTAGGAGTGATGATTGCTTTCTCAGCGGGCCTCACCTTCATGGATTTCCTGCGCTGGGCTACCCCGATTTCCCTCATGGCTGTGCTTCTCACAGCTACGATACTGCGATTTCAGTTCAGGGCCTACATCGAGGAGGGAAGCGCGAAAGCGCACAAGCTGCTGGGCGAATGGCAGCAGCCTTCTGCGCGCATTAATCGGCAAAGGCTTCTCCTCGATGGAGTTCTGTTCACCGCCGTGATGGTGGCGCTGGCACTCCATCACCCGCTCGAGGAGGCGCTCGGCCTAGAGAAGAACACGCTACTTCTCGCTATACCAATGCTGGCATCGGGCATAGTACTCCTCCTGGACCCGGTAAGGGGCTTCGAGGCTTTCGAGAAGAGAGTCGAGTGGAGGACCATCGTGTTCTTCCTCCTACTCTTCGCTTCCGTGGGAACGCTGAAGTACGTTGGCCTCGTCGAGGACTTCTCAGCGGGAATAATGAGAATTGCCGGCCACAGCCTCGAGTCGTTAATCGCGACATTCGTCCCCCTAGCCTCCCTTATGAGCGCGACGCTTGACAACGTCCTAGCAGTAGCTATCCTCGTCCCGGTCGTCCGGGATCTGAGCGCTTACGGAGTACCCTCGTACCCCCTGTGGTGGATAGCGCTCTTCGCGGCCTGCTACTCCGCTAACTTCACCCCAGTCGGCAGCACCGCCAACATCGTCGCTGCAGGTCTACTCGAGAGGAGGGGTCACCGGATAAGCTTCGCCGAGTGGCTCAAGGCGAGCATACCGGTGACGCTCGCAACGCTAGCTCTATCGACACTCCTGGTCTACGTCCAGATCCCGCTGATGCCAACCAGCTGATCCCCGGGCTTTTCGAGAAGCTTTCTGCTCTCTTTTTTCCCGGATCTTCTCGCAGTCGTCCATGACGCCGCTCTTATTCTCGCTGCGCGGGGCTGCGAGTGCCCGGCGGGCCTAGCTGGCAAAGTCCCACTCCTCTAAGTTCGAGACGATATCTGCGAGAATTTCCTTCGAAACTTCCCTAGGTAGCGAAAGGAAGAGCTTCACGAGGTGTTTGCAGAACCTCTTCGACTCCAGCAGCTTCTTCCAGTCTTCACAGTCGTGGTAGAGCCTTCTGCCCGCTCTGTCTACCTCGACCTGGTAGCTCTTTACGCGGGCGGAGACACCGTTCTCAGTCAAGCTGTACTGCACCTCCGAGCTGCTGATCTCCAGCCCCCGCTGGAACCTCCGCTCCCCAGCTAGCGCCTTGAGAACCTCTTCAACCCTGCCGCTCTCGAGCTCCTTAACCGCGCCCCAGCCGATCGGCGGAGCGGCGGCGAAGTACCTATCCATCCTGGCTAAGGCTTCCAGCTGCCTCCTCCCCGCGAGCCCGAGGAGCGAGAGCATCTGCAGCGCGTTGTGGGGGGCGAAGCCTCTGAAGTGGTTGTTGAAGTAGCCGAGAACCACGCTGACCTGCTCCGCCAGCTGCTTCAACCTCTCGGCCCAGGGCTCCAGCTCCTCCAAGCTGTAGTGGTAGTAGTACCAGGGCCTCTCCCCCCTCCCGTGCCACCTCACGTACGAGAACCCTGCCGTGACCTCGACAGCCGGTGGGAGAAGAGGCTCGTCGACAACCACGTAGCCGACCTCGTACCTCCGGAGCAGAGCGAACACTTCCCCGCTCAGCCAGCTGGGGTCGCGGAACTCGACAGCAACTCTGACCCCCTCCGGCAGGGCGGCGAGGAACTCCTCAAACCACGGGATCTCCTCCCTGCCTCTAGGTGGCAGCTGGACCAGGACGGCGCCCAGCTTTCCTTGAGCAGCGAGGGGGCGCACCGACTTGAAGAACACGTCGATCTCCGCCTCGGCGAGCTTCGGGTTCAGTAGCTTCCTGTGAGTGATGCCCCTGTACATCTTCACAGAGAAGAGGAAGCCTGGGGGAGCGGACCTGGCGAGCCCCTCGTAGAACTTCTCGCTGAGCAGCGTGTAGAAGGAGGAGTTCACCTCCACGGTGTCGAATAGTTTCATGTAGCTGGAGAGCATGCCTTTCTCGCTCTCGTAGAGGGGGCCGACCCAGTCCTCGTAATCCCAGCCGGAAGTGCCGATGCGTATCCTCGCCTCCCGGCGGCCCAAGCCGAGGAACTCCTCCAGCGACATCTCCGCGATAAGCCTGCTTAAAGCGGGATAAGTGCCTAGCTCGCAACACCACTCCCCGCGCGGCGTAGCTCCTGACAGTGCCTCAGGGACCCGGCTGGCCCGGGGAAGGTTAATAAGAGGATGCCTTCCACACTGCTGCAGCTCGGCTACCGAGAGAGTTTCTAGAGTGGAACTTCTACCAGCGCCGCGAGCTTCTAGCGAGAGTCTCCCAGGGCTCGCAGGCGATCCTGGCAGCGCGTTAGAGAGCTTGCTGCGAGGCACAACGCTGTGCTATGCACGGCAGCTTGCCTGCCCGGCGGCGGTGTGGAGGTTAACGGCAAGGTGGTTGGCGTGGACTACGCGCTGAAGCGCGAGTTTATAGGAGAAGCTATCGGAAGGCTTGAAGAGCACTTGAAGCTGAGCGATGAAGCTTTCTCCAAAGGAGAGAGCTGGGAGAGCATTGCGCGGGAACACGCAGCCCGGGGGTTAAGGCTCCTGCTGGGCTTGATCTACCCGGAGCCCCGGCTCAGCCGAGGAGAGAGTGGACTTCGGGAAGCTGGCCAGCCTCGAGCTAGCATTGAGAGTCCCGCACTCTTCTAGGCACACGTGGAGTATAGTGCAGAGATCTGGGAAGGCTAGCCCCGTCTTCTTCCAACCCCCATCGCTCAGCTTCGAAGCAAACTGCTCCCCTCTCTATTCACGAGAGTGGCGAGTACTGGAGGCTGGCGAACCTGGTGCACGACACTTACCACTACGTGCCGCCTGAGAAGCGGGCAGGTAGGCCGGCGTACATCTTCAGCGTGGAGGAAGTCTACGACAACAGCGCTACGCGTGAAGTTTTCGGAAGAAGGCTCGCTTGAGCAGGAGCTGAAGCCTCTACGGTAGCAGCTGCGCGCTCGACAGCACTTTCACGTGCTTTCCCGCAACGCTCCTCAGCTTTACGTCGTCAGTCACCAGCGCCAGTCTCATCACCTTCGCTGCGTAAACGTAGGAAGCATCGTAGACCGTGATGCCCTCGCCGACCGCTACGCTGAGCACACCGGTTAAGACCTCGCCCAGCTCACCTAGATCGCTGAGCGAGTAGACAGGAATCGTAGCGAAAACCTCAGCCAGGATAGCGACCCACTCAGCCGCAGCCCGCCAGTCTACCCTCCCCAGCAGGTGATATTCCTTCCACACTGCGCTCACGGCTTCGTAGACCGCTAAGCTGATAGTGGCGCCGGCGGCGAGCGGTTTAAGCACACCTCTCTTAACCAGGTTGACGATCGAGCTCGCGTCGAAAAGGTACATTACCTCCCCTCTCTGTCCGCGCGTATCAGGCTGACCACTTCCTCGTCGCTGATGGTCGCCAGCTCTTCGGCCAGCCTCCTAGCCCTAGCCTCGAGCTCCTCAAGCCTCCTGCGCCGAACCTCCTCCTCCAGCGCTCTCCTGATGAGGGGGCCCGGCTTCACACCGTACTTGTCGAGCAGTAGCTTCAACCTCCTGGGGATTTTCGCGGACACCGTCACGTACCCGGACTCCACGAGGTAACCTGCTGTGTAGACCGATATAAGGTTTACATAAAAGGTCACCTCGCAGGCACCTTGCTTAGCTTCAGTGAGGCATCCGCTCTCCTCAACCGGAAGCCCGAAGCCCTTCCCCCCAAAGTACTCGCGCAGGCTTGAGTCCGCTACCTCAGGTGCACAACATCCCCAGCGTAGAAGGTTGCGCGGCGGCCCTCCACCTCCACTACCAGCCCGCCGTTATCATCCACGTCGACTGCAAGCCCCTCGTGCACACCATTCAGCGTGATTACGCGCACTCGCCTGCCGAGCGTGGATGAAAGCTTTTTCCACTCGCTGAGCACTCCTCCAGGCTCCTCACGCAGCTTACTGTAGATGCGGTCAACCTCCCTCAGGATCCTCAACAGGAGCGGCACACGAGGCACGGGGCGCCCGAGCAGCTCGCGGAGCGAGGTGGCTGAGGTGCTCAGCTCTGGCGGCAGCTCGTTGTTCACGTTAACCCCGATCCCCGCGAGGAGGAAGTGTGCCCCACCCCCTGACTCGCCTTCCACCAGTATGCCTGCGAGCTTCCTGCCCTCCGCTAGGACGTCGTTAGGCCACTTCAGCCTAGCGTCCACCCCGTAAGCCCGCACCGCTCTAGCGACCGCCACCCCCAGGGCTAAGCTCAGCAGGTGCGCAGCGCTCAGCTCGGGAGGCCTGAGCACGAGGGTGAACCAGAGCCCGCCCCTGAGCGAGGTCCACGCCCTGCCCAGCCTCCCCCTGCCCCTCGTCTGCTCCTCAGCTACGACGAGAGTCCCTTCAGGTGCTCCCCGCCTCGCCAGGGCTGCGGCGACATCCTGCGTGGAAGTACAAGCTTCGAGAAAGTGCACCGAGAAAGCCATACTCGTGTCTAGCGCTCCCGCGTAGCGTCCCGCTTCTTCGAGGTTGTCGCCGACAGCGAGCCTGTAGCCCAGCTCCGGGCTCGATTCAACCGGGTAGCCCTCACTGCGAAGCTCTTCAGCTAAGCGCTCCACTGCTGCCCTCGGCACCCCCAGGTCCTCGGCCAGCTTCTCGGCTGGGATGTGCCCCGTGCTCACCGCGAGCTGCTCGAGAAGCTTGCGCTTAACGCTCTCCACCCCTCCCACCGGTTCGCCAGCCTGGTTTTCGAGCCCGAGCCGATAAGCTTTTACACTGCACAGCCGGTGGGCTCGCTTGTGGAGAAGAGCGGGAAGAGCAAGCCCGGCTTGAGGAACGTTTACGCGCTCGGCACGGTGAGCTTTCTCACCGACGTGTCGACGGAGATGGTTCTCGGATTCCTCCCCGTCTACGTCGTCCAGGAGCTTGGCGCGACGAGAACCGTCCTGGGTCTGATGGAAGGCTTAAGCGAGTTCACCAACTACCTTTTCCGCCTGCTGAGCGGCTTCCTTTCGGACAAGATTGGCAGGAGGAAGCCCCTCGTCTTCGTAGGCTACTTTCTCTCAACGGTAGCGAAGCCCCTCTTCGCGTTCGCGAGGACGCCTGCAGACGCGGTAGCCGTGCGCGTCGCGGACAGGGTGGGTAAGGGTATCCGGACGTCACCCAGGGACGCGCTCCTGAGCCAGTCGGTGGACGAGAAGATAGCTGGGAGGGCTTTCGGCCTCCACAGGACCCTCGACCAGTCCGGGGCGGTCCTCGGGCCGCTGCTCGCCTCCGCGCTCCTGCCGCTCCTAGGCCCTAGGAACGTTTTCCTCCTCTCCTTCGTTCCGGCGGCGCTAGCCCTCGCAGTTCTCCTGCTCTTCGTTGTAGAGGTGGGTGTCGAGCGCCGCGAAGCGAGCGTGCTTCGAGGGCTTTCGAAGGTGGTAAAGGGCGATTTCGCGCTGCTTCTGGTGGCGTTCGCCGTACTGGGGCTCGGCTGGTACGATTTCTCGTTCGTGCTGCTCAAGTCGGCTGAGCTCGGCCTAGCGCTAAGCATGGTCCCCCTGGTCTACCTCGGGCTCAACGTGTTCCACACGCTCGTCGGGTACCCTGCGGGAGTCCTCTCGGACAGGGTGGGCAGGAAGCCCCTCCTCGCGCTGAGCATGCTGCTGTTCTCGGCTGCGTCCCTGGCCATGGCGTACTCCGCGGGCGTGTGGAGTATTCTCTATGTGGTGGCGCTGTACGGGCTTCACTTCGGGATCTACGAGACCGTTTCGCGCGCGGTTATCCCGAGCTACGCGCCGCCGGAGCTCAGAGGCGCTGCCTACGGGGTATTCTACATCGTTACAGGCCTCTCGATGCTGGTGGGGATGAGCCTTGTCGGCTATCTCTGGGACGCGTACGGCAAAGTCCTGGCTTTCACCTACAGCGCTGGGATGGGGTTGGCTGCGGCGGCGCTCGCCGCCTACCTAGCGGTTAAACGTTAACCGCCTCCAGTAAGCAAATAGAATTTTATTTGCGGCAGCCTCTAGAGAGCGACCTCTCATGGTGTACGGTCTGGTAGGTAAGAGGGTTCGCCTCTTCAGGCTACTCCCCGACGGCAGATCCGTTATCTTCGCTTACGACCACGGAGTGGAGCACGGGCCCGCAGACTTCCCAGCCGCCCTGGTGAGACCCGAGAAGCTGCTATCCCAGCTTGTCGGGGTCGTGGACGCGGTGATGATGCTGCCCGGTGTAGCGAGGCTGACGAGCGACGTTTGGGCCGGCAAAGTACCCCTCATCGTCAAAGTCACGAGCAGAACTTCTCTGAGGCCTGAGCAGGAGAGGCTCCTCCAGAGCCCCTTCGGTGCGGTAGAGGACGCGGTATCGCTGGGCGCAGAAGGCGTCGCGGCGACCGTGTACTGGGGCAGCCAGCACGAGGACGCTATGCTGCGCTTCTGGGTCCAGGTGAGGCGGAGAGCGGACTACTACGGGCTCCCGTGCCTCCAGCTCGCCTACCCGCGGGGGCCGGCGATCAAGAACATGTACGACGTGGAGGTAGTCCGGTACGGCGCGAGAGCTGCTGCCGAGAGCGGCGCGGACCTTATTAAAACGTACTACACGGGGAGCGCCGAGACCTTCCGCCGAGTGGTTGAGGCGGCTTCAGGAGTCCCGGTGCTGATGAGCGGTGGCGCGAAAGCGCCCACGCTGCTCGACTTCCTCAGGGTTGTGAAGAGCGTGATGGAAGCTGGCGCCCAGGGAGTCGTGGTGGGGAGGAACATCTTCCAACACGAGAACCCTCGGGGGGCCGCTAGGGCGATCATGGCTGTCGTGCACGAGGGCAAAGAGCCCGAGGAGGCTGTAAAGCTCGCTGAGTAGGGACGGTCTCCATGCCGTTCGATGTCGTCACTGTGGGGCACATACTCCTGGACTTGAGGTTCTGCGTAGAGCGTTTCGCAGCCAGCGACCGCGAGAGCCCGATCACGTGCCAGAGCCACGGCGTCGGCGGGTCGGCGGCCAACGTCGCGATCGGAGTGCGCCGGCTGGGCGGTCTGTCCAAAGTCATCGGGAAAGTCGGGTTCGACGACTTCGGTAAGAACGCGCTCGAGGAGCTCGCGAGGGAGGGAGTGGACATATCGGACGTCCGAATCGACGCGCTCGCAGGGAGGACGGGCTTCACGGTCGTGATCATCAGCGAGGAGGGCCAGATAGCGATGTACGGCTTCAAGGGAGCGGCTGAGGAGCTGACCCCCGAGGAGGTTTCCCCGCAGGCGCTCGCGGGCAGCAGGTTCCTCCACGTAGCCAGCCTGAGGCTCGACACGTCCGTCCACGTCGCCCGCTTGGCGAAGGAGAGGGGGATCACTGTGACGTGGGACCCCGGGAGGGTTCAGGCGCAGATGGGGCTCGAGAAGCTCAAGCCGATAGTTAGCCTAGCGGACGTGATCTTCCCGAACGAGTTCGAAGCCAAGGCCATGACGGGGGAAGACTCTCTGGAGGCTGCGGTCGACAAGCTCCTCAGCGCTGGCCCCAGAGTCGTGGTGGTTAAGCGGGGAGCTAAAGGCGTGCTGGTAGCAACGCAGAACGAGCGCTTCGAGGTTCCCGCCTACCTGCCCGGGAGGGTTGTCGACACCACCGGTGCTGGAGACGCGCTCGCAGCCGGGATGATCGTTGGGCTGAAAAGGTTCCCGCTGCGCGACGCAGCCCGCTTCGCTGTCATCGTCGCAGGCATGAAAGTGACGAGGCTGGGCTCCCACGAGATACCGAGGCTGGAGGAGGTGGAGGCGGAGATGTCGAGGATCGGGTGGCGCCCTGGAGTTCCGCCGATTAGCGAGAGGTCGTTTCTCGGTGTCGACTAGGCAGTTTAAGCGCTACGCGCTCGACGAGCTCTTCGACTGCATCTTCTACCGCAGGATGGCTAAGCTGGAGAAAGATCCCCGGAACAGGGCCATCCTGGAGAAGCTCAGCGAGGAGGAGCGCCAGCACTACCTTTTCTGGAGCAGTTTGAGCGGGCCCGTCGAGCTGAGCACCTGGGATAAGCTACGCCTACGCTTAGCTCTGCTGTCCGGAAGGCTCCTCGGGAGGGTTTTCACGGTGAAGCTTCTCGAGAGGCACGAGAAGGCGGTCATCGAGGAGTACCGGAGGCTGCTGAGCTCGAAAGCTCTACCGCAGGACGCTGCGGAGAAGCTGGCGAGAATCCTGCGGGACGAGGAGGAGCACGAGGCAAGCCTAGCTGGGCAGATCGAAGAGACCCGAGTGAGGTACCTTGGGTCGCTGGCCCTCGGGATGAGCGACGCGATAATCGAGCTTTCAGGTGTCCACGCCGGCTTCCTCAGCTACACAGCTTCCTCGCTCTACACGGGGATTGCCGGGCTGATCGTCGGCGTGAGCGCGAGCATGTCGATGGCTGCAGCAGCCTACCTGCAGGCTAAGCAGGAGCCCGGTAAAGCGCCGGCGGTGAGCGCTGCGACCACGGGTCTCATGTACGTAGCTACGGTGCTGGTGCTCACAGCGCCTTTCCTGGCGGGCCTACCCTTGCTGGCGGCCCTAGCGGCTTCGCTGAGCCTCGCTTTCCTAGTCCTCGCCATGTTCACTTTCTACAGCTCGGTTATCCGCGAGACGAGCTTCCTGCGCGACTACGTGGAGAACGTGCTCGTCATCCTCCTCGTAGTTGCGGCCGGCTACGCATTCGGCGGATTCGTGAAAAACGTGCTTGGCTTTGAGGTATAAGTGAGGAGTTTCACTCGAGCTTCTTCCCGTAGCTGTCCAGGTGCACTAGCTCTCTCAGCTCCTTCCTGGGCCTTGCTTTCGGCTGCTCCGCGGGGAACCCCACCGGGAAGATCGCGACAGGGAACAAGTGCTCTGGAGCGCCGATAACCTCTCTGATAGCCTCAGCCTCCTGAAGGGTGTATATCCAGACGGTCCCTAGACCCACGCAGTGCAGAGCAAGCCACAGGTACGTTGCCGCGATAGAGCCGTCCTGCAGGAAGGAGTCGGGTGCCTGCCTCCTATCCGCTAGCACGACGATAGCGGCTTGCGCGCCAGCTACGGGCCCAGACCACCGGTGAACCCTCGAGAGCTTCTCCAGAGTTGCTCTGTCGCGCACGACGACGAACTCCCACGGCTGCCTGTTGTGCGCACTGGGCGCGAACCTGGCAACATCGAGGGCCTTCAAGATGAGCTCTAGCTCGACGGGGTCAGGCTTGTACCGCCTGATGCTCCTCCTCGAGAGCAGAAGCTCGCAGCCGCTGTCTGGCACATCAGCAGGGGGACTGCCTCTCTATAAGTTTACCGCTGCGCCTCCCAGCCTGAGGACCTGGAGGCGCTCGGAGCGCCCCGGCCAGGGCTCTTACTTGCGGGCTGCCACAATCAGGTAGTCGCGGTATACGCGCAGGTCCACTAACGTGAACAGCCTCGGCAATAGCTCCTTAAGCTCCTCGATAACTCTTCTCGCATTGCTCGGCCCGTGAGGGTTTAGCCGCGACTCCGGAGTCCACTCAACTACTACGAGCAGCCCCTCAGGCGCGAGAACGCGGTGCGCCTCTTCGAGAGCCCTACCGATATCGTCTACGTGGTGCAGCGAGGCCAGCGCCGAGACCAAGCCGAAGACCCCCTCCCTGAAGGGCAGTTTCTCAGCGTCGCCGGCCACCGGGCTCAGCCGACCGCGCTCCAACTCTCTCTTGAAGCTTTCGCGGAGCGTGCTGAGAGCCGAGAAGTCAACGTCAAGGGTGACTATGAGCGCACTGTTGTACACTGCTGTGAGAGTGCTTAGGTTCTCGCCCTTACCTGTCCCGATATCGAGCGTAACCGCTACTGGGAGCTCTTCTCTCAGCTGAGAGTAAACCTTTACCAGCACGTCTCTGAGTAGCATTCCACGACCCTCTCGAGACTCTGTAGGGTAGTTCGCGTGCTTTTACTGATTTCGCGCCTGCGGATGTAAGGGGTAATGATTAAATACCATTTTAAGTGGTAAACTCGTACCTGGAATGCTGCGCGTGGCCTTCATCTGGGACTTTGATGGAGTCGTCGTTGAAACTCCGCACGAGAAGGCGTGGGCGCTCGCCTGCAAGGCATGGGGGATTAGCGGCTTCACTCGCGATTTCTACGACAAGTATGTGTCCGGCCGGCCGAGGCTAGAGGGGGCTGCTAACATTCTTTCTTATTTGAAGCACGGTGGCCGTCCCCCCTCGGCGGAGAGGCTCGAAGAGGTTGAGCGCTTCGCGGAGCTGAAAACGAGAATCTACCTGGAGCTTTTGTCAAGGGGGGAGTACCGTGTTCGGGTGGATGTCGTCAGGTTTATTCAAGAGTCACGAAGAGAAGGAGCTCTGCAGGTGCTTGCCTCCGCATCTAAGAATGTGCGGTTGTGGCAAGATGTCGAGCTGGTTCCCGGCATCAGACTGGACAACCTATTTGACGCTAATGTCAGCGGCTCCGCTCCCACTAAGCTCGGCGTGTTCAGCAACGCCGTGGTTAAGGCTCGTGAGCTTCTGGGTGAGCCGGAGTGCCTCGTCTTCTTCGACGATGCTCCAAGCGGAGTAGAGGCTGCGAGGCGCCTAGGAGGTAAAGCTGTAGGCTGCTTCAACGAGAAGCTTAAGTCCAGCATGCCTGACTACTTTGTTCCCTCCTTCGAGAAGCTACACTTCAGGGATATTCTTTCCGCTGTGGGGTGCCTGCCTTGAAGAAGTTCATTTTCACAACAGCAGAGCTGCCGGACAGCGCTATCCACACGCTTACAACGCTTTCAAACGGCTTCATCAGTATTCGAGGCGTACCAGAGCTCACTGAGACCTCAACTGGAACCTTTATCGCCGGTGTGTACTGCGACACGCCCCTCTTCTACCGCGAGCTAGTCAACCTCCCCCGGGTGGTTTCACTCTACGTGCGGCTGGACGGCGTCCCCCTGGTGCCGTCCGAGGAGGTTTTCACCTTAGACGCTCTGCGAGGCATCGTTGAGTATAAAGCGAAGCTTGTAGCGCGCGGAGGGTACCTTGAGTACACTGGCGTACGGCTTGTTCACGCGAAGCGGAAGGAAGTGGTTGCCCTCAGGGGGAAGCTCGTCTCGAGAGGAGTGAGGGGTAGGCTCACCCTGGATCTCCCCGTCGAGCTCAACACATGCAACCCGTCCGTGCCTGACAATATCTGTGTGAAGCTTTACCGAGTCGTCGAGAAGTCTGCCGACAGCCAGGCTGTGAGAGTAAAGGTTGTGTCAGCGGATCAGCGTTACTCAGTAGAGTTTGCTGCAGGCGCTAAGTCCTCCCGCGCCGCCCTTCAAGCTTACGCAGCTGGCGAGCGCGTAGGCTTTGCTGGAGAAGTGGAGGTTGAGGATGGGAGCGTGGTCACGGTCGAAAAGCTAGTTGCGGCTTCTACAGCTGGCGAAGCTGCAAGCGTCTTGAACGCAGCTCTGAACATGGATTTTAACCAGTTAGCTGCGAGTCACTCGGAGGAGTGGGAGAGGAGGTGGCGGGAGCTGGGCCTTGAAGCGGAAGGTGATGAAGAGTTCGTCGACGCTCTGTACCTTAACACCTTCCACCTTCTGCAGATGTATAACAGTGAGCTGCCGTTCTTCGCCCTACCCGCCCGGGGTTTCCACGGTCACGGCTACAGAGGGCACGTGTTCTGGGACACTGAGATCTACGCCCTGCCCTTCTACCTGATCCTGAAACCAGAAGCTTCTCGGAAGATTCTCATGTACCGCTGCGCTCTACTCAATGCTGCACGCTACAATGCCGAGAGGAACGGATGCAGGGGGGCGCAGTTCCCCTGGGAGAGCGCGGATGACGGGTTCGAGGCGACACCGCGCGAGATCCCCCTGGACCTGAGGGGCGAGAGAAAGGTCGTTATCAGGACGGGAGAGCTAGAGCATCACATAACAGCAGATATCGCCTATGCTGTTTGGCTCTACCACAGGTATACCGGTGATGACGAGTTCATTTCGCAGTGCGGGCTCGCCCTACTCATCGAGACTGCCCGATTCTGGGCGTCGAGATTCGAGTACGACTCCTCGAAAGGCAAGTACGTTATTAGAAGAGTTATCGGGCCTGATGAGTACCATGTGGGCGTCGATAATAGTTTCTACACGAATCTCTTAGCCGCGTTTAACCTGCAACTCGCAGCCTCTTACTCCAGGCAAGCGGGCGACCAGCCAGAGGGGAGGGAGGTCTTGAGTCAGCTGAACGTCACAGACAGCGAGGTGCGCGAGTGGGAGAGAATCGCCGAGAACGTTTTCCTACCTAGAGGCGCGGATGGCGTATGGGAGGAGTTCGAGGGCTACTTATCTCTCGAGGACTACACGCTCCCGGAGGGGTGTATCGGCGAGGCGTGCGTGCCTGAGGATGTTTTAGCTCGCGTTGAGAAGACCAGGCTTGTGAAGCAAGCGGATGTGGTTGCCGGCCTTTTCCTGCTTAGGCACCTTTTCTCCCGCGAGGAACTAAGCCGAAACTACGAGTTCTACAAGAGGCGTACAACGCACGCGTCATCCCTGTCGATTCCTATGTACGCTGGTTTAGCGGCGTACATAGGGAAGCTTGAAGAGGCTTCAGCCCTCCTCCGCACCGCTATGCTAGCCGACCTCAAGAATATCTACGCGAACACGGGGGATGGCTTCCACGTAGGCTCAGCGGGAGGCGCTTGGACGGCCCTGCTTTTCGGCTTTCTGCGCCTGGAGGAGAATCGCGGGAAGCTCACCGTAGCTCCCGTTCTCCCCCCGTACCTCAGGCGTCTCCGGCTAACGGTCAACTTCCGCGGCAAGAGATACCTGCTTGAAGTCGACGGCAAACGCGCGTCTATTAAGGAGCTGAGCTAGCACAGTACTTTTTTATCTTCCCGCGCGCTTGGCGGTCAGGCCTTTATGGAGCGCCTCGTAGAGCTCGCGGAGAGACTCGGCTTGTCGAACTATGAGGCTAAAGTCTACGTAGCGCTCCTTGTATACGGTCCGCTATCCAGCACGGAGCTAGCAGAGAAGAGCGAGGTTCCGCAGCCCAGAATCTACGACGTCGCCAAGTCCCTGATGGACAAGGGTCTCATAATGGTTCAGCACGGGAGGCCGAAAAAGTTCTCGGCAGTGAATCCTTCAGTAGCGCTGAGGAACTACGTGCAGAGGCGCTACGAGAGCCAGCTTCAAGCGCTTGAGGAGCTCCTGGGGTCGGTTCCAGAGGAGGCTGTGGAGGACGAGGTCGGCTTGTGGATTTCCCGCGGATATGAGAGCATGGCTAACCTAATAGAGGATTCGGTGAGGTCGGCGAAGGTGGAGCTGCTCCTAGCAGTCCCTTCACGTATGGCGAGGAAGCTTGTCCCACTCATCCGAGAGAGCATCTCAACCTGCGCCGTCCTCTTCGACTCCGAGGAACTTGTAGAGGACGTGCTCTCCAAGTTCGACGAAGTTAGGCTTCGGCCGACAAAAGCTCCTATAATGGTGATGCCGGACTTCAGCTATATGCTCGTTGTCGTCGAGTGGGACGGTGAGAGGCCTGTCGCTTACAAGGTTACCGACAAAAACCTGGTGAAAATGCTCGCTGTCTACTACCTTAACTACCTGAGGGGCGAGGGGGAAGCTATATCCGTGAAGTTTCGGCAGCTAAAGAGGAGAGCTTACGTTCACTTAACGCGCGCATTAGACCACTTACGCCAAGTTGAAGGAGAAGTCATGGTGACCGTGAAGGGTAGCTGGGTGAGGAGCAGAGAGCCCGTCATGCTTCGCGGTAAACTCGTCAGGATTTCCGAGAACCTTCTGAGGAGCATGGGCAGCCTCGTTCTCCGCTTAGAGGATGGCAGGGAAGTAACTGTGGGCGGTATTGGCGCTCACCTAGAGGACATTGAAGCAAGGGAAATATTGATAGAGGTAGAGGCGCCGACTTAAGAGGATAGCTCGACGCTGAAGGATTTTGAAATTCCGATGAGCTCTTCTGTTTCAGGATCAAATAGGTAGAGGGGACCTACAGGGTTGACGCTCAAGCTCTCCCCTGGGCTTAGCTCGATACGGCCTCTCTCGACGTAGACCGTAACCTCCTGCCTTTCAATCAGCATATGCAGGATCAAGCCGCTTCCCAGCCTCTCGACGCCTACGAGGGTTCCAGTGAGCTCTCCTTCGCCTGGAACAAGGTCCTGAGGCCTTAGGCCGATGATCACGTTACCGGGCTTTACTGACACATCCCTGACTCTAAAGAGATGCTTACCCATCCTCACACCTTCGCTCGTCGCCTCAGCTACCAGAAGGTTCATGCTCGGCGCGCCGATGAAGCTCGCCACGAAAACGCTCTTTGGCTTCTCGTAGAGTAGCGAGGGCTCGTCAACCTGCACGACGCGGCCCTTGTTTATTACCGCAATTCTGTCAGCCATGGTCATCGCCTCAACTTGGTCGTGCGTTACGTACACTGTAGTCGTCTTCAGGTCGTCGTGGAGCAGTTTTCTCAGCTCGAATCGTAGGCGCGTTCTAAGCTTCGCATCAAGGTTGCTGAGCGGCTCGTCCAGCAAGAATACCTTAGGTCTCCTAACGATAGCTCTTGCGAGGGCTACTCTCTGCTGCTCGCCACCTGAAAGCTGGTAGGGGTACTTTTCAAGGAGGTGCGTTATACCCAGCATCTCGGCCACCTCGAGGACTCTCTGCTGAATTTGCTCCTTCGGGTACTTCTTCATCCTGAGCGGGAAAGAGATATTGTCGTAGACTCTCATGTGTGGATACAAGGCGTAGTTCTGAAACACGAAAGCTACATCCCGCTTGCTAGCATCCACTTCGTTGACGATCTTACCTTCGATGAGGACTTCCCCCGAATCAGGATCTTCTAAGCCTGCGATGATCCTAAGGAGTGTGGATTTGCCTGATCCCGATGGGCCGAGGAAGACGAAGAACTCTCCCTTCTCGATCTTGAGAGATACATTGTCCACGGCTACAACGTCCTTGAATCTTTTCGAGATGTTTCTGAGCTCCACGCTCACACGCATCACCCCTTCTTCGCTGTAACAACTACACCGCGAATCAGGTACTTGTTGAGCATGATGTAGAGTACGATCGTAGGCAGCGAGGCTAACAGGCTTCCGGCGATAATCGGAGTGTACTCGACCCACATGCTGCGCGCGAAGGCGAAGTTTAAGCCCACAGGCAGGGTGAAGTTCTCAACGCTCCTAAGGAAGACGAGCGGCCCTAGGAAGGAGTTCCAAGAGCCGAGGAACTGGTAGACAGCGACCGCGCCGAGTGCGGGTTTCGCGAGAGGTAAAGCCACGTAGAAGTATACTTTAAGAGGGTCTGCCCCGTCGATGCGAGCTGCCTCAAACACTTCTCTTCCGAGAGACAGGTAGTACTGCCTCATCAGGTAGATGCTGGAGATGCTTGCTGAGCCTAGCCATGCGAGCGCGAAAAGGTTGTCTACGAGCCCGAGCCTCGAAACCAGGATGAAGTTAGGAATGATCGTGACGAACGGCGGCACCATCAGCAGAGCTAGAAGCGTGCTGAACAGCGCGTTTTTCTTCGGGAAGCTCAGAAGCGCGAACGCGTAACCAGCCATCGATGAAGTGACGAGGTTGAACGCTGTCACTAGGCTGCTGAGGAAGGCCGTGTTCAGTATCCACCTCGGAAACAGCGAGAGGCGGAAGAGCTTGATGTAGTTGTCGAGCGTGAAGGGGTTCGGAATCCACTCCGGCGGGTAGCGGGAGGCTTGAGCCCAGACCATGAACGAGGCTACCGCGGACCTGATGAAAGGCATCATATAGACTAGAGAGAGAAGCACTAGAGCCGCGTACAGCAGCACCACGAGGAATAGCTTGACGATCCTTTCTCCCACCATGCTACCTCACCCAGGGCTGCTTTAGCTTCTCTTGAACGTAGTAGTTCAGGGTGAAAACTATTGAGAAGAGAAGCACTGCTTTCGCCGCCGCGTAACCGTACTGAAGCTGAACAAACGCAGTGTTGTATATGTCGAGAGCGATAGTGTAGCCTGCACCGCCCGCACCCCCGGATTGACCAGCCATCACCCAGGCGAGGTCGAACATCTGGAGCGCACCTATTGTTCCGAGCACAACCACGTACGTTATGAGAGGCTTGAGAAGCGGGATCGTTATGTGCCTAAAGCGCTGCACAGGGCCTGCACCGTCGATCTTCGCAGCCTCGTAAACCTCTTTGGGTAGAGCTTGAAGACCGGCGATGAAGGTCACCGAGAAGTGTGCGCTCGTACCCCATATCGCGACTAAAGCGATAGCCGGCAGCAGGAATACTGGGTCGTTCAACCAGTCGGGGCGGAAACCGCCCGTAAGGTAGCTTACGAAGTAGTTGATGAAGCCGTCACGCATAAAGAGCCAGATGAATATCAGCGAGACGATAACGGGGCACGTCGTAGCTGGAAGGAAGAAAATAACTCTGAAGGCGTAGGACCCTCTGGGGGCTCGACTCGCGAGCACGGCCAAGATAAGGGCTAGCAGAGTCTGCGCCGGCACAACCAGGGCTGTGTACAGTAGAATATTCTTAAGCCCGTTGAAGAAGGGAGCCTTCAAGTACGCGAGCCGGGGATCGCTGAGGAACGCTTGAAACCCTACTACGAGCTCTTGAACCATCCTGGCGTAGTTACCTAACCCGACGAACTTCATCGGAGTTAAAATGTCCCAGCTGAAGAAGCTGAGCATGAAGGCAAAAATCATCGAGAAGTAGCCGAAAAAGAAGTTGAGCGTCAAGGGGTAGATAGTGAGGAGAATGAAAGCCAGATACTCCACACTTCTCTTACCCTGAAAGAGAAAAACCATATTTTTCCACACCCCGTCTCGGGGCACTTTCTAGCCTCCGAAGCTCTGCTTAACCTTATCCTTCATCAAGCCTACCGCGTCAGAGGCGGCGATCTCGCCCTTGACTGCAGCGCCGAGAACTTGCGCAATCGCTCCTTCAAGCTCTCCAGTTTTCGCACCGTAGAAGAACACCTGGACTTTGTCGTACTTACCAACCATGTCGAGCTCTTTCCTGTGGGAGGGCCAAAGCCCGGGATCCGTAGCTAAGGCCTTGATGGAGGGGAGTGTGTGGCCCATTTGGACTACAATCAGCCTCTGCCCCTCAATGCCCTGGACGTACTGGAGGAACTTCAGCACAGCATCGAGGTTTTCCGTCTTCGGGTTTACTCCCAGAGCGACTGTGTAAGCCATGGTGGCCCTCCCCGCGCTGCCCTTAGGCAGCAGAGCGATATCCCAGTCACTCCCGTATTTGAAGTCGGGGAACTGATCCGACAGGTATGGGATAAGCCAGCTACCCTCTATCGTCATTGCTGCTAGCTGCTTCCCGAAAGCTTCGCCGGACCAGCCAGCGTTAATGTCAGCCGGTGTGACGATCCAGCCTTCTTTCCTGCCTCTCTGGAACATTTCAATGAAGCGCGTTAGGCTGTTTCTCACGGCGGGGTTGTCAAAGTACGCCGCATCGGCTGCGCTGTAGAATAAGGGGGAGGGCGCTCCGTTAGATAGCAGGTAGGGGAGCCACCTGTTAAGCTCTGCATGAATAACCAGCCCGGGCTTCCCGGTTCTCTGATGTATCTGCTGCGCTGCGTTGAAGAGATCTTCCCACGTCCAGGCCTCTGTGGGCTCAGGTACACCTGCTTGCGCGAAAAGCTTCTTGTTGTAGAACAGTGAGAGGACTGACCAGTCCTTTGGGATGCCGTAGAGCTTACCATCTCTGCCTTTGAAAGGTTCCAGCAGGAACGGGTAGAACTGATCGATGAACTCTTTCGGGAGCTTGTCTCCAATGGGGTAGACAGCACCTCTTTCTATGAAGACTGGAGCCCAGGCCGAATCAAGGTAGAAGATGTCCGGTGCGGCTCCAGCAGCGTAGCTCGCTAGGATGTTCTCTGAGAACATTTGAGTGATTACCTCGTACTTCACGATAATTCCGGGGTTAGCTTTCTGGAACTCTTCGATAAGCTTCTGGTAATTCTTCATCTCGGTTTCTCCAGCACTCCAGCCAGCGAACCTGATTACGGTGGCAGTGGGTGGAGCTGCCGGCGCGGAGGGTCTCAGCAGCATGAAGGCGGCAGCAACCACGATCACCAAGATGGCAATCACTCCGAGAGCCACGAGAGTGGTTCTCTTAGGTTTCTCGGCCATCTGGTGTCAGTTATTTACAACTCAAAGTAGTATTTAAAGCTTGCGCAAAAGAAGGTAGTAGGTCTTGAAAAA
Organism: Thermofilum sp.; assembly: GCA_038741495.1. Classification (NCBI taxonomy): domain Archaea; kingdom Thermoproteati; phylum Thermoproteota; class Thermoprotei; order Thermofilales; family Thermofilaceae; genus Thermofilum; species Thermofilum sp. Next base: position 534,823 of record JAVYKX010000001.1, read on the forward strand.
TTGAGAAAGCTTCGGCTATCGGCCTACTAATCTACAGCGGAGAGGAGCTGGGGCTGCTACTTCTCTTTACTCTCCTCGAGAGGAGCCTGAGCAGCAGGCTTAATATGCCCCCCGGATAGGAGCTGTGGGCCAGCTTGTTTCCCGAAACGGTACAGTTCGAGATAGCGAACACGTGCAACCTGTCGTGCATCATGTGTATTCGGAGAACTTGGAAAGCCCAGGATTTCGGCTACATGGACTTCGACCTCTACAGGAGGGTTATCGACGAGGGTGCCGGGCGGCTGAAGAGGGTTGTCCTCTACGGTTTCGGCGAGCCTTTCACGCACCCGCGTTTCACTGAGTTCGTCAGGTACGCTCGCAGCGCGCTCGGCGATTATGCTTACATCTTGACCGTGACGAACGGCACGCTCCTGGACTCCAGAATGGTTTCCGAAGTTTTCGAGGCGGGTATCGATGAGGTAGCCTTCAGCGTCGACGCTCCCGATATCGAGCCCCTCTCGACGATCAGAGTTGGCTCTGAGAGCTACGATGTGCTCAGGAACCTGAGAGCCGCGTCCGAGCTGAAGCGCGAGTACGGGGCTAGGCTCGGCATCTCAACCGTTCTCATGCGGAGCAACTACAGGATGCTACCGCGCCTCGTCGAGCAGGCGGCGGAAGCGGGGCTCGACTACCTGGTCGCCTCCCACGTGGTGCCCTACCACCCTGCCATCGTGGGAGAAGCTGTGTACACTACAGCCAGCGCGGAAACGGTAAGGTTCTACAAGCAGGCTGGGCGGAAGCTGGGCGCTCTAGCCAGGGAGGCCCTCTACGATGCTTTCCTCTCCCACTACACCTGGCAGGAAAGGGGGTCGAGGCAGCTCTACCTCAGCCTCCTCGAAGGGATAGCCAGGATAGGCTACACCTTGAACTACGAGCTGGTAGAGGACGCTCTATCCAGAGAGCAGCTGCTCCAGGACGTGGAGGATACCATCGCAGCTGCGAGGGACATCGCGACGGCTCACGGGCTCGAGGTGAAGCTGCCCAGCGTTTACGCGGATGCCCGGAACAGGGAGTGCCCCTACGTCAAGCAGAACGCGACGATGATCCTGCGCGACGGGAAGGTCGTACCCTGCATGGACCTCGCGTACGAGCACCCACTGTACACTAACATGCACGCGAAGATCGTGAAGCAGGTAAGCTTCGGCAACGTTAGCGAGAAGCCTCTCTCCGAGATCTGGTCCAGCGAGAAGTACGCTAGCTTCAGGGCTCTCAGGAGTAGCCTCACGAGCACTACCCCCTGGTGCGCAGACTGCTCCTTCTCGACCAGAAAGTGCTGGTACATCGAGACCAACGACTACGACTGCTACGGAAACGAGGTAGGCTGCAGCGAGTGCCTCTATAGCGCGAACCTTGCACACTGCATAATCTGAAGAGGAGCTGGGGCGCGCCCCCGAATCAGGCCGCCAGCTTCCTCACGGTGCGCGCGAGCTGCCGCCTAGAGCGGGCTCCCACCGCCGCCGGCTCTAGAGTGCGTAGAGGTTCCTGCAGCACGCAGGCATTGCCTTCCAGTAGGCTGGCTTGCGAGCAAGCTGCGGTGGTTGAAGCCCGCGCTTCGGCTCTCCGGTGCTAGCGGCTACCGCCGCTGACCGCGCGCTCTCACTGCTACCAGCGAGTGCTGGACTGAGAATACTCCGCTTACCCGCCTCAGCGAGGATATCAGGCTCCGTATCCTCTCACCCTTACCCTCAACAGTTAGCACTTCTACGCACTTGTCATCTGAGACGTGGAGGTGCGTGCTCGACCGCACGATATCGAGGTGCTCGTGCTGCGCGTCGACGAGCGCGTGGACAGTCTCGCCTCGCGTGTGGTCGTAAGCCACCGTAACCGCACCGGCGTAGTACTCGTCTCCGCTCAGCAGGTGCGAAGAGTAGTGAACAATAGAGTCGCTGATGATCCTCGACCGGTTGTAGACTCCCGTCTTCCTCGCCAGGTCTTCGAGGAGCTTGTACACCTCGTCTGGGAGGGCTACGCTCACTCTCCTCAAGAGCGCTCCCGCGTAGGTACCCCGAAGGGATAGATAAATGGTTTTAAGTGTGCTCCTTCTTAGGCACGTTCAAGACCGTAGCTTCAGCCAGCTTCAGTATATCCTCTGCCTTTATGAAGAGAAGGTGCTGCGAGTCGCCTCCCCCCACGTAGTAGTAGCCGCCTAGCAGCTCTTCATCCAGGTACACGGGGAGTTTCCGCAAGTGCCCTACAGGCGGCACGCCGCCGGGAGGGTAGCCCGTAGCCTCTATGACTTCGCTATCGGTGGCGAGCCTGAGCTTCTTGCACCCAAGGAGGCGGGCCAGCTTCGCCTGGTCTACCCTCCTATCCCCCCTGACAACCACCAGGAGGGCTTTACCTTGCTCTGAGACGAGAACCACAGTTTTGGCGATGCGGCTGAGCTCGATGCCCAGGTTCTCGGCAGCTTCGCGCGAGGTCGAGGCCCTAGGCACCTCCACTAGCCTGTACTCTATTCCGGCTCTCTCGAGGAAGGACTTCAAGCTTTCCGGGCCGAGCGTGAGGGTTCACCTCGTTATCTTTATCTCTCTCATCTCTTCGAGGTACTGCCTCCCAGGGCCCTCGGCGAAGTGCTTGTAAGCAGGCTCGAGGATCTCCGCTAGGCGTGTGGCGACGGCCTCCTTGAGGTCTAGCGGGTGTACCTTCTTCTCGCGGAATGCCTCCTCGAGGCTCTGGTAGCTCTCGAAGCTCGCCCGGGCTCCGGTCTTCTTGTTGACAACCTCGAAGGGTTCTCTGAGCTGCCGAAAGATAATGTACCTCGCAATCTCGAGCACGGGGTTCAGCTCCACCTCGCCCGCGGGGCAGAAGGCTCCGAGCACTTTCGAGCGGACGACTTCGGGAGGATCGTGGATGAACACGGCCCCCTCGGGCTTAGACTTCGACATCTTAGCGTCCGCGACCACCTTCTCGAACTCCTCCCGGCTGCCAGCCCTCCTGGCCTCCACCAGGGCTCTCCAGCTCTCCTGATCCATCGCCAGCGCGGGGAGGAGGTGGTGGTGCACCGCTACGGGCTTGTAGCCGAACGCTTTCTCGCCCACTTCGATCGCGATCACGTGCGCTTTCCTCTGATCCATCCCGCCGTGAGCGATGTTCACTCCGAGGCTGAAGATATCGGCCACCTGCATCGGCACGTAGAGCAGCTGGGCGAAGCTCAGCGCTTCGCTTTCCCTCCTCCCGAGGATGGTGACCGAGCGCCGGACTCTCGAGAGCGTTGCCTCCATGGAGACCTTCAAGACGTTTGTGAAGTAGTCGATCCCGAGCTTCTCGTAGAGCTCCGAGCCGAGCACGAACCTCGTCTTCTCCGGGTCGCCTCCGACAAGCTTCAACGACACTTTCAGCGCCTCCTTGAAGTACCCGCCGGCAACCCTCCTTATGGTCGAGAGGTCCCCGCCCAGCTTCCTGTTAATCCAGCTGTGGTAGTCTGCCAGGAAGACCTGCGTCTCCACCCCGACCCCCTGCAGGTCGGCGACCTTCTGCATTGAGATGAGCCCAGTGCCGAGGTGCACGTACCCCGAGATCTCAAAGCCGATGTAGTGGACGAGCCTCTCGCCGGCCTCAGCCATCGCTTTAAGCCTCTCTGGGGAGATAAGCTCCTCGGTGGGCTCCCGCAGCGCAGCCGAGACTACAGCGTCCGGGTTCACCGTGATCCGCTGCAAGCAGACTCGCCTCCTGTTAAAGCTTTCCGCAGCTGTTTTGCAGCTCGCTCGAGAAGCGCAAGAGAGAAAAGCAGGCGGCGACCACAGAGCTTGCGGTGGGAGCTCGTGAGAGTAGCTGTGCTCGGCTGCGGCGCGGTAGGCTCCGTCTTCGCTAAGCTTGCAGTCGAGGAGAAGCTGGGAGAGGTAGTCTGCCTGGACCGCTACCCGGAGAGGGCTAAGGCTTCTCTGAGCTACGGTGTGCAAGCTGACGTGCCTGTTGAAGCTGTAGATGCGCTCGACAGCGAGGGGCTCACCCGCAAGCTGGCCGGCTTCGACTTCGTAGTTAACGCTCTGCCGACCTTCGCCCGCGTTAACCGGCGCGAGATCCTCCTGAACCCCCTGGTCATGGCGGCGGCGCTCCGCGCGGGAGCGAACTACGTAGACCTCGCGTGCTACGGCGGCAAGAAGCGTAGAGCAGAGCAGCTGTCGCTCGCGGGGCAGTTCAGCGGGGAGGGGTTGCTCGCGCTCATCAACAGCGGTGGCTCGCCAGGCCTCTCGAACATTCTCGCCCGTAGCGCTTACGAGGAGCTGGACTCCACGCAGACAGTCACGGTGATGAGCCTGGAGGACCAGCGCGGGAGCACTTTCGTGATCCCCTGGTCCCGGGAGGAGATGCTGAGCGTCGCGTCCCCTGTGCTGGCCTACAGGAACGGGAGGTTTGAGCTGCAGGACCCCTTCGCCGAAGCTGAGGTCTGCGAGTTCCCGGAGCCCCTGGGATCTGTCAGGTGCTACTCCGTGTCGAACGATGAGAGCTACACGATCCCCCACTTCCTCAGGATCCGGAACTTCCGCTACCTAGCTGGGGGCAGCGATATCGAGGTTCTCCGCGCCCTCTACAGGCTGGGGATCTTCAGCAGCAAGCCGCTCCGGTTGAGGAAAGCGCTCGTCACGCCCAGGGAAGTGCTCTACCACATTCTCGAGAGCGCTGTGAACCCCGCTGAAGTCGACGCAGCCCTCAGGGAGGGGGACCTGGAGGACGCGTACTTCGCTATCCAGGTGGTGGCGGAAGGCGAGGTCAGCGGGGAGAGAGCCCTGGCGAGAAGGTACGTTATCTTCCCGAGCCAGCGTAGGGTAGCGCAGCTCATGCCGGGAGCGACCTACATAACCTACCCGACAGCAGTCTGCGCTCTGGCGATGCTGAAAGCCGTGAAGGGGAGGAGGCTCAGAGGCGTGCTGCCCCCCGAAGCCCTCCCGAGACCGCTGAGAAGGCTCGTCCTCGAGGAGCTGGAGAGACGCCACATAATAGTTAACGAGGAGTTCAAAGTCCTACCCTAGCGCGCCGCTGTGCGGCAGTTGAAGCGCCCCCCACCTGAGCCCCGGGCTAGCGCCGTTGGCCAGCGCGGCTCGGCGGTTAGCCTCTGCCGAGCTTTCTTACGAACTGCAGAAGATCCTGGTAGGCTAGGATCTTAGCCTTCTGCTTAACCCCCGGTGGGCCCGGCCTCTTCATGTAGAACAGGTTGACCTCAGGCAGAGTGCCGCGGAAGCCGGCCCGAAGCGAAGCGTAAGCGAGCCTGGCGAGGTCTACCATGTAGCCGGCAAGCGCCGGGCTGTCGTTAATCCTCGCGCTGACTACTAGCTCGTCGATAAAGCCGCCGAAAGAGATCCACTGAACATGCATCGCCACGAACTTCTTGTCGCCGAGAGGCTCAAGGTAGCCGGTAGGCTTGATGAAGTGCGGAGGCTCGTAGCCCAGCACCTCCTCGAGGAAGCTGCTCTTCGTCTCCTCCTTCGCCGCGTTCCGGTCGGGCTCGGTGAGCGAGAGGAAATCGGTGTTTCCGCCGATGTTGAACTGGGCGATGGAGAGCACCCTCCTGTTCCTCTCCGCTAGGTGCTCAGCCAGGTCGACAGTCAGCGGAGTAGCCCCCGTCGCGCCATCATCGCCGAGCACTAGCGAGCCGCTGAGCTGCGCCTGCTCAACGAGAGCGGGGCTGCAGGCCACGTGGGCCGGCTGCATGTTCACGTGCGCTACCCCGCTTCTCTTCAGGGTGAGGAGGGCGTAGACCTGAGGGTGGGGGAGCTCGCCCCTGAGCGTTTTCCTCTCAGCTTCCTCCCGATCGCGGAGAGGCTCCGAGCGCGCTGTCGTCGTTACGTCGAACACCACGTCGGGCTTCGCGTCGTCCAGCAGCTCCTCGAAGCGGGCGATAGCGTCCTCCAGCGGGAGCCTATCGTCGAGAGCAGCTGTTCTGATGAATGAGGGGGTGCTCGCCAGCCTCAGGCCCGGGCTCACGGCGACCTCCGCCAGCTCCGGCTCAGGCTTAAGGTTGTAGCGCTCCGCTACTTCGTAGAGCGTCCTCCCCACCTTGCTCGCGTCCACATCCACGCTCGCGACAACCTCGAGCCGCTTAATCGGAACACCGAAGTCGATCTTCGCGAGCGGAACCCCCCAGGGCTCAGCCAGACCCTTCTTCAAGCGGGCGAGACCCCAGGCGAAGACGGTGGCAGCGTGCCCCTGCCCGAGCAGCATCACGCGCACCATGACTTTTCACAACCATGAAATAGTTCATAGTTATAAACATACCTCGGGGTCGAGCGCCGGGAAAACCCCGCGCCCGGCCGGCCCCAGCAGCTGCGACGCGCTGGCAGCTTGCCGGGGTGCACTCAGAAGCCTCCTGGCTCCAGGCCAGCCACCTCCACGAGTCTTCTCGTAAGCACCTTGAGGTGGGTGAGCCCCTCTGCGAGGAGCTCTCTACCCTTCTCCGTTACTCTGTAGTACTTCCTCCTCTCCACGAAGTAGCTCTCCACGAAGCCCTCGCTCTCGAGCCTGCTGAGAACCACGTAGGGCAGCACTTTGCCAGGCTTGAAGCCGAAATCCCTCTCTATCGCTTTCACGAGGTCGTAGGGGTAGCTATCCCCCCGGCAGAGCTCCGCCAGAACGTAGAGCCAGAGGTTCTCTACTCCCAGCTTTCTCTTCAGGCGGGCAACGGGTGGTGGAACGCTCACGAGAGGTGACGCTTACGCATGTATTTAAATCGCAAACCTTTGCTCCGGCCAGCTGCCAGGGGGCCCCCTCAGCCCTCCCGCCTCCCTGTGAGGCTGCCCGCTAAGCTGATAGGGTGCAGCTCCAAGCCGAGGGGTCTGAAACGCTCAAAGTGCTTAACGTTCCTCGTGAGCAGGGGCAGCTTCCTGGCTATCGCTACCGCAGCGACTAAGAGGTCTCTATCGTCCACCAGGAGGCCGGCACCGCGCAGCTTCCTCCAGATCCCCGCCGCTCTCTCGATGATCTCGTTGTCGTGGTAGATTATGGTGAACTCCTCTTCGAGAAGCTTCTTCGCCTCAGCAGGGTCCCTGGTACCGCGAGTGAACTCGTAGAGCGTGATCTCCGAGATGAACCACTGCCCTTCGGGCAGCTCCGCACGCCTCCTGACGTAGTCGATCAAGTAGTCTGTGTCTACTAGTACTCGCGAGCCCACCTCCTCACCCTGACTTCCTCGAACTCCGCTTCCAGAAGCTCGCCCAGCCTCTCCCTGACTCTCTCCCTCCTCTCCCTCAGCATCTCCTCCGCCAGGCTGCGCAGGAACTCTTCCCACGTCTTGCCCCCCTTCAGCTTCTCGAGCAGCTCCTTCGTCTCTGCAGAGACCGTGATCGTCGTCACTCTACCCATAAGCCTCAATTATCGCGCGCCAGCACCCCATATAAGCATTACCAAGCTTGAAAAAATTAAGTTTAGTTAAAAAATTGAGAAGAAACCCGCAATTGAGGCGCCGAGCCCAGAGCGGAGACCGCTCGCGAGCTCAACCCCCTGCGCCGATCCTGCCAGCTACCTTTCCCACTTCCTCCACAGCTTGCCTGATCTTCGAGAGCGTGCTTTGAGGCGCGTCGCCGGACGGCACGTAGATGATCGGCACACCGTACTTGCTCGCCAGCTCGCTCGCCTTACGGCCCAAGGGGGTGTCCTCCCTCCCAGCCACCGAGACTATCAGGGCCACCTCCCCCCTGGAGAGAGCCCGCTCAACAGCCGCTATGTCTTCGGGTGAAGCAGGGAGATCATGCTCCTTGATGAGCAGGTACTTTACTCTCACCCCCATCCACTCTACAGCGTACTGAACCACAGGGGATAGAGCGACAGCTGATGTGTTGAGCCGCGGAGCCTGAAGCATCAGCCTGGCCACCTCCTCCTCGACAGCCTTCTCCCGCGCTCTGTACACTTCGGCGCAGCCCGGCCGAAGCTTCACCATCGCTTCGACCAGGAGCTTCAGGAAAACTCTGAAGTTTTCAGGGTCGTAGATAGGCATGTGGAGGTTCGGTAGCCCGGTTGCAGGGTTCTTAGCTATCCTCAAGCCCGGAAGCTCTGGGATGACTACGAGCACCCCTTCAAGCTCTCCCCTGCTCGCCATTTCAGCGATTCTCTCCTCGAAGGGCGCGTGGCCCGTCGAGACGATGAGGTTGCTGCTCTTCAGGAGTTCTACATCCTTCGGCGAAAGCTGGTACTCATGAGGGTCCACGCCCGGCGGCGCGATCGAAACGACAGCATCACCCTCGCAGAGAAGCGCTTTCACGTCCTCGTAAAGCGAGGGGAAGGTCACAGCGACCCTGAGTCCCCCCACCCCCTCTCGGGGCGGTGGCGGCGCGAGGTAGAGGAGCAGGCTCAGCGCTACTGCAGCTGCAGCTAGCACTGCGAGGAGTACCCTTTTTCTCATACAGGTCGAGGATCATTCTTCTCGAGGGATATAAATCTTGTGCACACCTTCTCGGGAAAGCCTTCCCAGAGCTGTGCACAGAAGGTAAGGTTTATACGTGATCCCGCCAGTTAGCAATGTGCCTGGTGTGCACAGCCCGTCCGTAGCTGTTGAAGAAGTCTCGTTCGCCTACGACAGCGACGCGATACTCGCGGGTGAGAGCTTCAGCATAGCGGGGCCAGGCCTCGTCACAGTGCTGGGGCCGAACGGCTCCGGAAAAACGACGCTGTTCAAGCTGATACTCGGTATCCTGAAGCCCTCGAAGGGCCGCGTCCTGCTCAACGGGGAGGATGTGACGGGCGACCCCGTAAGAGCTGGTGTGCACGCGAGCTACGTCCCGCAGCTCTCAGCGGTGAGGAAGGATATCCCGATGACGGGTCTAGAGGCTGTAGAGGCGGCGATCGCTACACGCTTCAAAGGCTCGGAGCGTGCCGCGCGGGCGCTCGAAGCGCTAAAGGCTGTGGGGGCTGAGAGCCTCGCCTCTAAGAGGCTGAGCGCGATGAGCGGCGGCCAGCTGCAGCGCGTGCTGATTGCCCGGGCGCTAGCCAGGAGCACTCCCATACTCCTCATGGATGAGCCTCTCTCCGGCATCGACCCTAGGGGGAGGGAGGGCTTAGTGGACCTCATAGCGGAGCTGTCTAAGAGCAAGCTGGTTCTCGTCACTACTCACGACCCGGTGCTGTTCCTCAGCAGGAGCAAGACCATCATCGTGTTTAACAGGGGGGTTAAGGCGGTGGGGAGCCCGAGAGACGTCTTCAAGCTCGACCTCCTCAGAGCTGCCTACGGGTCGGACGTCCTCCTGATCGAGAAGTGCCTGCACGTGGTGGCGTAGATGCTGGCCACGTACATCGATCCGCGCTGGGTTCTCGTGATGCTGGGGAGCGCTGCCGCCTTCGGCTCCCTAAGCCCGCTAATCCAGGCGAGAAGGCTCAGCTACTTCGCCGCATCGCTGCCGCACTCCGCTCTCCTCTCGGTCACGCTCGGGTACATAGCCTCCGTAGCGGTCGGGGGGCACCCGGCTCTCTGGGCCGTAGCCTTCAGCCTGCCGCTCTCAGCCATGCTCATGTACTTCGTCCACAGGGGTGTCAGCGAGGATAGCGCGACCTCGGCTTTCGTGGCCTTCACCGTCTCCGGGAGCGTGGCTGCGGTCTACTACGTTCTCACGAACTACCCGGCGAGAGTGAGCCTGTGGTCCTACATCCTCGGCGACCCGCTGCTGTCCACGTGGGAGGATGCGGCCATAGCGGCCGCCATGGGGGTTCTCACGGTGGCTCTGACGAGCAGGCTCATCCTCGTAGAGGTCAGCATAGGGATGGATAGCGAGTTCGCGGCATCCTCGGGGATCAAAGTGAACCTGCACAACTACCTTCTCGCTTCCCTGCTGACGGTGACCGCGGTCGGCCTGCTGAAGATCGTGGGCTTCGTCCTAGAGCACGTCGTGCTCCTCATGCCCGGTGCAGCCGCGGCAATCATCGCGAGAAGCGCGAGAGAGTTCTATCTGCTGAGCGTAGTGTTCTCGCTCTCGGCGAGCGCTCTCGGGCTAGCCCTCTCCATCCTGCTGAACATCGCGCCAGCAGCGATGACGGGCTTCGTGCTGCTCGCCTTCTACCTCGCAGCACTCGCGCTGGGTGGTGGGAGGTGACCAGGAAGAAGAGGTTCGGCGTATCGCTTGACAAGGAAACGTTCGAGCTGCTCGACGGGGTCGCGAAGGGGCTGGGGGTAGACCGCTCGAGGCTGATCGCGCTAGCCACTAGAGAGTACCTGGCAGGGCAGCTGCACTTCACCAGGCCTCACGAGTGCGAGGGAGTGCTGATCCTCAGCTACTCTTCAAGCGATAAGAGCGAGGTTGACGAGCTTCTCGAGAGCAGCGGGCCGCTCATCGTGAGCCGCTCCCACCTGCACACCAAGGCCGGGTGCTGCGTCGAAATGCTCTACGTCCGGGGCCCCTCGGACTCCATCTGGAACCTCCACGCGAGCGCTAACAAAGTCTGCAAGGAGTGCCGCTACGTGCCGGTCTGCCTCTAACCCGCGGAGCCCAAGCTCCGCGGGCTAGCGGAACCCAAGCCTCTTCCACCCCGAAGTGTCCCTCACCCCTTCTCGCAGCGCACAGGGCGCGGTAAAGCTAATTAGCGGCTCCGCGCCCGAGAGGGGGGTGAGGAGTTGAAGAAGAGGATAGTTTTCCCAGCTGAGGAGAGCAGGGGCCTCGACTCGAGGCTCTCAGAGCACTTCGGGAGAGCCCCCTTCTTTATCGCTGTCGAGCTAGACGAGGACGGCAGCATCTCCGAGGTGGTAGAGAGGGCTAACAGAAGCGAGCACTTCGGGGGGTCGGGGCGCCCAGTAGATTTCGTGCTACAGCTCAAACCCGACGTCGTGGTTACCCACGAGATAGGGCCCGGGGCGCTCAGCACCCTTAGGAGCGCGGGGGTTCTAGTCCTGAGGGCAGCTGGGAGCACAGTCAGGGAAGCTATCGAAGCGTACAAGCAGGGCTCCCTCAGGGAAGTGACAGAAGACTACAGCCACCACCATCACCACCACTTTCATCACCACCATCACCACTGAGCTTGCGGAGCGCCCGCGGTCGCCTCAGGAGCGGTCGAGGGTGAACGGGTCGATACGCTCGCCGTAGCGCTGGCGCGCTTCCTCCAGCCTCCTCTTCTGCTCCTCGAGGATCCGGAAGAGTAGGGGAGGCGTGTCGGGTATGCCGCGGTATATCGAGTAGACGCGCTCTATTTTAGCGAGGTGCTGCGGCACCCTCACGGCGAAGAGCTCCCTGTAGAGCTCCTCGCTGAAGCTCTTGCCGAGAACCTCGTCGAAGAGCTTTCGGAGGTCCTCGTACACCGGGATGAGCCCGGCAGGCGTTCTAACGGCACCCAAGTCGCCGTGGCAGCGCAGCTCTATCCACTTCAGCCAAACCTTCTTGTCCAGCTTCTCGGTGAGGTAGCGGCCATCCCTACCCCTCAGGAAGTAGTTCACCGCGAAGATACGCGGCGCGGCTCTAAGCTTCTCAGCAAACCTGAAGTGCAGCTCCGTGAAAGCCCCGGGGGAGATCGAGAGGAAGTCGAGGATCGCGTAAGGGTTGAACTCCATCTCCCCCGCCCTCCCGAGGACAGCCGCGGTACGCTCCGACTCCAGGGATGCGCCCATCGTTACGATACCGTGGAACCAGTCGAAAGCCTCCTGCACTGGAGGCCACGTGTCGGGATCCCTGCCGCCGAAAAGGAAGCCTGAGACGGGGACACCGGCCGGGTCGTCGATCGCCGGGTCTACGCTGCCCAGGTGCCGGATGCTGACCGTGAACCGGCCGTTAGGGTGCGAGGGCAGCACCTCCCTCCCGCTCTCGTCGAGCTTTCCCGGCCACCAGGGGCCAGCGTAGTTCACCCCCCTCCGGGGGCTGCTGGGCTTGCCGCGCCACCAGACCTCGCCGTCCTCCGTCAAGAGGACGTTAGCGAAGATAACCTCGACGCTGGGGTCCGTCAGGATCCGGTATATGTCGGGGTCGTCCCTCGGGTTCACGTCATCGATTATCCCGAACATCCCCACTTCCGGGTTGATAGCTCTCGCCACCCCGTCAACGCTGTGGATGATCGCCAGGTCGTCTCCCACAACAGTGTCCGCGACCATCGCCGTGGAAGTCTTGCCGCAGCCCGCGGGGAAAGCGCCCGTGAGGTACGTCACCCTGCCCCCCGGGCCGCGCACCCCCACGATGAACATGTGCTCCGCGAGCCACCCCTCCCTGAAGCCCTTGTAGACCGCCAGCCTCAAGGCCAGCTTCTTCAAACCCACGGTGTTGCCCGCGTACTGGGTGTTCACGCTGTAGGTAGCGTTCCCCTCCAAGTCGATGTAGATTCTCCTCTTCTCGGTGCTCCGGCTCCACCCGTTCTCGTCCCTCTCGCCCGCGGAGTGCACGAAAAGCATGTACTCGATGTCAGCGCGCTCGGTGAACTCCTCGTAGCAGCTGCGGTACAGGATGTCCTCGCTGTGGATCACGTAAGCCGAGTCGGTGATCTGCACCCCGTACAGCGAGAAAGGAGAGCCGCGGGGCCCGTAGAGGTAGAACGAGACGAACATCTCCTTCCCGCGCATAACCCCCCGCATAAGCTCCGCGAGCTCCCGGAGGCCCGCAGCCCGGTCCATGGTGTTGATCAGAGGCACGCCGCGCCCTCCCGGCACCAGTATCCTCGTGTTCACCTTATCCCTAGCCAGGTCCCTGGGCCCGTCGAAGTGCACCGTGTGCAGAGGGATCCTGGACGGCAGCTCCTCACCCCTCTCCAGCGCCCTCCTCCTCACGTACTCCCTGTCCGCAGGCGACCCCGTGTGGACGAAAAGCGAGCTGGGCTCAGCCACCGAAGCCACGATCGCCACGTCCCTCAGAAGCCTCTCGCTCCGAACGCGGAAGAGCCTCTCAACCTGCTCCCGCGGCTCCAGCCTCTCGAGAACACCCCGGTAGTCGTGGAGCTCGACCAGCCTCAAATCCCCCACTCACCGCTTCAGCTTTCCGCGCATGCTAAAAAATCTTCAGCCGACTTTTTACTCGAGTAGCCTCGCAGCCCGCTTAAAAGTAAAGAGCTTTAACCAGGCCGGGCCTCCGAGGGCGCGCGGCGCAGAGCCTTAAAATACCTCCCCCGGCTTTAAGGGCGCTCGTGTACCGCTTCCGAGCGCTAGCCTACCACGCGCCGCTCCCCCGAGGCGACCTCGACAGCTACATCTCGCAGCTGAGGGTCGGCGAGGCCGGGGAGCTGGCGCGCGAGCTCTCCAAGAGGAGGGAAGTCTGGACGGTCCGCGCCGTCTCACCCCCCGCTCGCGAGGCTGCTGAAGCTCTCGGGGTAAGCCTCGAGAAGTACGTGGAAGCCTTCTACGAGGAGGCTAGGAGAACCGCGGGCTACGTAGCCTTCCCCCTCTCGAGCCTAGAGCCCAGCCTTCTCGCCGAGCTCGCGGCAAGCTACGAGCGAGCGTACTTCTCAGCGCCCTACAGCACCGCTCTCGAGAACGCGATCGTGGAAGCGCTGCGCAAGCTACCCGAAGAGGCAGGCTGGGCCGCTGGCTCCAGGTTCGCCGTAGCTTTCGGCGGAGCGCCCGTGACAGCCTACTTCCCGGCCACCACGAGCGAAGGGGAGGGCTTCACCCTCAGCCTCCTCTACCCTAACCACGTCGCCGAGGAGCTCGAGAGAGGCAAGAGCCTGCCCGAAGCGCTGCGCAGCGTAGCGCTCGAAGCCTACAGGCTAGCCCACGAGGCGCGCGAGGCAGCAGGCTCGAGCCTGAAGCTGCTGGGCATCGACCTCTCCCTCTCGCCCTGGGAGAGGGAGAGCGTCGCAGCCCTCCTCGAGAAGCTCCTCGGGCTCCCCCTCTTCAGCCCCGGCACCCAGGGCGTGCTGCACCTAGTCAACACAGCGCTCAGCAGCACCGCCTCCACGCTCGAAGCAGTAGGCTTCAACGAGGTAATGCTCCCTCTAGCAGAGGACGCGAGGCTCAAAGAGCTCGCCGCAGTCGGCCAGCTGAGGCTTCGAGACCTCGTCGCCGCCACATTCACCTGCGTTGCAGGCCTCGACATGGTCCCCATCCCCTCCACAGCCGAGGACTCCATCCTCAAAGGGTTGATGAGGGACCTCGCCGCAGCCCACGCCGTGAAGAACCGGAAGCTCGGAATGCGGCTCATCCTAGTAGACGCCGAGCCCGGCGAAGAAGTCGACCTAGGAATGTTCGGCAAAACCCCCGTCCTCGACCCCCTCCAGTGAGCACCGAGAGCAGGCAGAGCTGAGAAGCCGCGCAGCCCCAGGCCGAGACAGCAGCGTGAACCCACCCCAAGGCGCTCACTCCGAGATGCTGCCGGGGCAGAGCTCCCGCCCCAGAAGCTCAGCGAGCAGCTGCCGTAGCGCGGCGCCCCGCTACCGGTCGGTTTATGGTGGATTAAGGTTATATACTTTTGTAACCTAAGTCTGTGGAAATGGCTTCCAGGATCCCGCTCATCCGCATTTTGAGAGGAAAGATGCTGCGGATAGCTGAACTCCAGGACGCTGTGATCGTGGAGCTTTCCAAGCACGTGGATTTCGTCCTGAGGGGTGGTACAGCTGTCTGGAGGGTGTACGGTGGTAAGAGGTTCTCTTACGACATAGACCTCTACTGCCCGCAGCCCGAGAGCATACCGGAGGTGCTCTCCAGGAGCTTCAACCTCCCCCACTCCAGCACGGTGCCCGGATACTTATACCTCCGCGTCAGCGATAGAGAAACTGTGGAAGTAGAAGCTGCACGCCCCTCAAGAGAGGTGGATGCAGTGGAGGCGGAGTACTGGCTCGTGGATGGGACGAAGCTGGTTGTCAGAGCCCTCTCCCCCTGCGCCCTGCTCGAGGAGAAGGCCTCAGCCTACCTCGACAGGCGTAAAGCTAGGGATCTCTACGACGTCTACTACATGCTGGACTTCTGCGAAGACACGGAGAGAAGGAGGAGCGCCGCCCGACCCCTCCTCGCCGCGCTCGCCGAGCCGCCCGGGGATTACAGCCTCCTGGACGAGCTGATCCTCGCCGGTAGGGCTCCCAGCTTCAAGACGGTTGTAGAGAAGGTGAGGAGAGCTGCCTCGCAGGAAGTACACTAGGCAGCTGGAGCTGCTGCGCAGCTCGACACTCTTCACGTACAGGGCGGTGGAGTCGATCGTAGGGAGGAGCTACGCGAAAACCTTCATCTACAACCTGAAGAAGAGGGGAGAGGTCGTCGAAGTCTTCAAGGGAGTCTACTCCTTCAAGAAATCCCCCTACCTGGCGGTGAAAGCCCTACCGAAAGCCTACGTCGGGCTAGGCGCGGCCGCCTTCCTGCACGGAGCCTGGAACCAGGTGACAGCCGTGGTCATCCTCTCACCCTGCGTCTCGTCAACCGTGAGAGGTGGAGTGCGCGAGATTGCAGGCTACAAGGTTATCCTGAGAAAGATCTCGGAGAAAATGTACTTCGGCTACACGTACATCCCTGTCGAGGAGCTGGGCGAGGAAGTGAGGGTTTCAGACCCCGAGAAGACGGCTATCGACCTAGTCTACTTCAAGCACCCAGCCCGCTACGAGATAGTACCCAAGCTGCTCGAAAAATCAAGCTGGGAAACGCTGAGCAACTACCTCAACATCCTCAGGGAAAGAGGGGTGAAAAGCTGGAGAAAAACCTCGAGAGAGCTGCAGGAGCTTCTCAGAGAGCAGCCGGCTCGCCGAGAGCAGCGGTGAGAAGAGGCTCAGGCCCCAGGCCTTCTCTACGATCAGCCTGCAGAGAGCAACCGCACCCCCAGACCCCCAGGAAGCCTCAGCGCGCGATGCTCGCCTAACAGAGAGTTACCTTCAGGGCCGCGGGGCGGAGCCGGGTCAGATCGGCGAGACCCACTGCAGAGCCGGACGAAGCCGGCAAGGTCGCCGCCAGGAAGAGAAGCGCTGCGGAGAGGCTCCCTGCAGCTCCGCTCGCTAGGGGTCACGCCCCGGCCGAATACTACCCCGGATTCGTGCCAGGGACAGGCAAGCGTGCCAGCTTAGGCCAAGCCTCCGCCGCTAGAACCGGGAAACCCTCCAGAGCATTGATCCTGGCCCGATCGCGGCACTCGCCGCAGCCACGCTAATCAAGAAGAAGCTCCCGCGCGAATCATCAGCCTAGAGGCTCAGATCCTACGGTAGGGCAGCCGGTCTGCGGAGCACGAAGCCCGCTACCAGAACCTCCTTATCCCGTGCTCTAGAACCGGGTCAGCGATCCTGTAGCCGCCCACCCCCTTCTCGAGGAAGCCCGAGTCGACCAGGTTCCCGAGCATCGCAGCCAGAGTGTTGCTGGGGATCCGGCCGAGCCTCGCCTCCACCCCCCTCCTCACCTCGGACCACCTGGCCTCCCCGAGAGCGGCGACAACCCTGAGGATCTCCCTGTACCTCCTCTCACCGGGCCCGTAGATCTTCAGCGCGTGCTCCAGCTCGCTCAAGGCCAGCTGGGCCGCCCTATCCAGTATCCGGTCGATCGGCTCCCCACCCGTCACCGTCGCGTAGCCGAAGTAGGTGAGCCACCCTATCACCCCATCGAACCTCCGCACCGCCTCCTCGACCAGCTCCTCCGGCACCTCTACGCCCTCTTGCTCGAACCCCTTTCTCAGGAACTCCCGGGCCCGGTCCGCCGGCAGCCTACCCAGCTTAACCTCCACGTACGGCCTACCGTAGAGCGGGGCCTCAGCATCGTTCAAGCGGAGGAACCTGTAGAGCAGGCCGACCTTCGAGCCCGAAACAACCACCTTCACGTCCAAGTGGTCGTAGATGTAGGCCAGCAGGGAGTCAAACCTGTACCCCGACCTCCTCAACTCCTGCGCCTCATCGAGCACCAGCACCTTACCCTCAAGCCGGTGGAGAATACCGAGGAGAGTTTGCTCACCCCTACCCCCCAGCCTCACCCTGAAACCTCCCACCCCAACCTCCTCGACATCGCTCAGAATCCTCCGCCCCCAGCTCTTGCGCTCCAGCTCCCCAGCGAGAAGGCTCAGAAACGAGCTCAGCGAGATCATCCCCTCAGGCAGAAGGCGGCAATCGATGAAAACGCTCTCGAAAGGCGCCTCACTCAGGTAGGTGAGGATGAGGGAAGTCTTCCCGTACCTACGGAGGCCCGTAACCAGCACCAGCTTACCGCCCCTAACCCCCCGGTCCAGCGCCTCCAGCTCCCGCTCCATATCGAAGAAATCCTCCCTCCTCCTCTTCGGCTCAGGAGAAAAGTACCCCAAGCTACCCCCCTAACCAAGTCACCCCCCTAACTTAAAAGCCTACCCTCAGGCGGGAGACCCGGCGAACCCGCGCGGAAACCATTAAGCACCACACCACGCCCACCCCCGCTCCGCCAGGAAAAGCCCAGAGAAACTGTAAGATGCAGACTAGACTTCAACCCCCAACCGGCTACAGCGAAACACGCACAGGAAGGAGACCCTTCAGAGCGCCCACAACCTCCCCGCCCAGCCTCTGAGGACCAGGCAGCACCCGAACCCCAAGCCGCTCAAGCGCATCCCTCGAGACAAGCCTCCAGCCCATCGAGTACCCAGCAGAGTACTGGAGGCCCGTCATGCGTGGCTGATACTCGTTCGAGCGCTGTGCACCAGTTCGATGTCCCTCGGCTTCACAACACTCACGATCCTTTTCAGCTGGTAAGGGTAGTAGTGGCCGGAAACCCTCATGGCGTAGCTCTGAACACCTAGCTTGGTGAATCAGTTCATAAGTGCACTGTTCTCTCCGACTTTTGACTCATCAGTGATAGAGAGAAAATCTGAAATTATTAATAGAGAAATTAGTATAAAAATACTTCTGAAAGCTTTCTTTGTATTAGAAATATATTAATGATCAGTCAAGGAGCACATTAAAGATTTTTTTGAAAGCTTTTTTAGCGTTTTCAGCACCTTTATGATTTGGATCAGCACACACGATTGCTAACATTTTTCCATTAGAATCTATTTCAATTAAAGCTCCCCCGCGCTCGCTGATGCTCCGATAGAAACTCAGGTGCTCTTGAGCTTCTTCATCTAGTTCCTCGCTCTCCAAAACTGAGTGGTTTGCACTTTCTTTAGATGTGTTCCAGACTGTAGGACTCACTATTATTACGCAATCGGCATAGAATTCATAAAGATATGATAAGGCCTTAAATCGCGAAGCAGCAAGGTAGCTTAGTCTCCTAGTGTACTTATAGTCTACAACTACTAGGTTCTCTTTACCTTCAATTTTCATTAATAAAATTGTATCGGGAAGGCCGCCCAATTTCTTAACCAAGGCCTGATCTATGCCATTGCTCAGAAGGCCGAAAGCCTTCGCTGTAGCAAGTCTTGAATTCACGTCCTGAGGTAGCGCGTTGTACGATATGTGAACGCGTTCGTTTCCCCGCTCAAGTGTGAGAACTCTGAACTCCTCACTCACATTTATCTTCCATGACTCGTCGTAGATTTTTTCCAGTAATGCTTCGAGGAGGAGGGTAAAACCGTAGAGCTCATACAGCTTACTCACCGGCAGCTTCAACGCTAACCTTTCTCCGAAGTCTCTTGCGTTCTTTTCTATTATGTGAACGTTCATACGCAGCTCTCTACGTAATTTGAGTAGAGGGCGGTATGCGCGGTACTCACGCGGTCTCATAACTGCGTTGAGGCGCACCCTAGCTTCCAGTTCGTTAAGCAGCCTTTCATCGCCAGCGATAACGCTAGCCTTTGGAATCAACTGCCGGAGTAGGGGTTCGTTTAGCAGATACTCATAGCTTGAGATGGTCTCGATTAATCGTTTGACGGCTATATCGACCAGTGGGTTACTTCCAGTATGTCGTGTACTGAGCAAGTTTTGTAGTATCCTTTTCAAGCGAGTTTCAATTTCAATTATCGTGGCAGCAAGTAGAAAGTTAGCGGGAGTCTCGTAACTCACCCTTGTGGTTTTTACCGGGACTGCGACGGGTAAATGCCTAGCCGCTAACTGGGTGTTGACTCTCCCAGCAATTGTATCAACATTAACGAGCATTAGTTCTTCAGCCATAAGGACTTGTAGTCTTTTCAAAGCCGATTTGACGGCTAATGTTAACTCCCTAAGCGTTTTCTGCGCTCTAACGACGTCTGCTACGCTACCCGTAATTACGAGATCGTCGCTGTAGACGCGTAGTCGTAACGGCTCGGCTAGCTTCAGCCTGCTGTAGAGGGAGAGGAGCGTTGTGAGAACGTAGTTTGCCATGAAATTAACTTCTGAATTTAATTTCATAGTTCTCTTAACATATTTATTTCTTTAAGGTAGAAACTATCAAAAGTTCTAACAGATTTTCTTAGATCTATCTCGTTTAGAATTTTTCTTATATTCTCTAAGGCGGAAGTAGGCAATCCTTCGAGTTGAGGGATCACTATCATCGCTACAGCATTATCAAGAGCCTCATCCTTATTAATCCCTTGATTTTCTAATTCACTTGCAATCTTTGCTACATCTATTAGAATTGCGACACCCAACTCGAGCCCAGCAGCTCTTAGTTTGCTATTCAAATCGAGGATACGTTCAATGATTCCAGCATCTTTACAATATAATCTCAGAATCTCTTGAATCTTGCTTGAATCTGGATTGCTTACCTCAATTACGGCAAAGCGCCGTAAGAGGGCATAACCTAAAGTGAAGAGGTAACGTCTATCATAGAGATTCATTGTGGCAATTACTCGAAGGTTCTCAGGAACTTTAAGCATATTGTCCTTCGAGTAGACTTCAAGCAGTAAAGAACCCCACCTATCTATTTTGCCGTCTCCCGCGTATGACCGCATCTCCTCTATGAGACTCTGAGGCACTCTCCACTCTTTCGGATCAGCGGTGCCAAATATTGTAAAAAACTCGCCAAACGCTCTATCGAGGTTAGCTCTGTTAATCTCATCAATAAGTAAGATCGCTCCATACCCGTTGCTTTCATGACAGCGAGCTATGGCTTCTAGCAGAGCACCGCATTTCCATACGACGTTACCACCAATGAACACGGGGCCGCCTACAACGTCAACCCTACTCCACTCACTTGTTGCCGTCTTCTCAACAAGCGGCACTTTATATATTTCTGCTAACATTTTAACTAGAATTGTTTTTCCAGTGCCAGGTGGTCCTACGAGTATAACGTGCTTCCCACTTTTAAGCGCGGCGATGAGCTCATACAGTACATCCTGATGGATTACTAACCCTTTATTCCGCAGCCCCTCTTCAATCTCTTCTACTCTTAATCGATCCAACCAGCTGACAGGTAGAGGCTGAGGACCGGTCGGTGGGGGTTGGCTAAGACGTTTCTTTAACAGTTCTCGGAGTTTATTAACTACAGCTATGTCGACTACGTGCTGAAGACCGCTTACAGCGTAATTCCTAAGCAAGCTAGTAAGCTCCTCATCCCCCCTCCAGGCTCCCGTACGGATAGACTCGTGAAGCCATAGAATCTGCATTTTATACCTGAACGGAAACACTACTTCACCTCTCCTCCTCTCCTCGGGCCAAAATAGGTTGAGAAAATCGAATTCACATTCGATAACCAAACCTGCTCCAATGATTCCGCTACCAGTTACGTAGAAGAGCACTACGTTCGGTTTATCACGCATCAAAAGAATACCTTCAAAGAGCTTAGCAGAGGAAGTTCGAACTCCTCCAGCTTCTTCGAATATTCCCTGGAACTGTTTCTTATCGATCCTTGAGCCCCAATAAGTGTGGTTTTCCTCGTATTCTAGGGCATACCTCAAGCTCCATTCCCAGTGCTCACGAGACCCGGCAGAGACCCAAAAATCAGCTTCGTCAAGCATCGCTCCGGGGTCTTTAAGCCACTTATCCAGTTGGTGACTAGGGATAGCAGAGCGGAAGTGAACCACACCAGTGTCTTTAAAACGTTAAAATAAATATTTTTCTTAGCCTAAGATCCTTTGAAGTAGTTCTTTATTTGCCAGCGCTTTATATACTAAATGAAAGTGTTTTCTTAGCTTTCTTCTCGCAGCAGGAAGCGGTAAATGTTCCACATCTTCGGGCTGTATGTATCGGTAGCCGGGCTGAAAACCATGAAATTGTTCACGCAGAGTAACGCGCATAATTCTTTCACGCAATAGATGGATGCCGCAACAGTCCGGCGCCGTGTTTAGGTCAAAAAACCCCTCTCTGCATAAACCAATAGTAAGTCCCCTTCTCGATAGTCTTTCAACAGCAAGTTCGTAAATGCTCCGTCTCCACTCTCGTCTTGGATGCTTGTGTGCCCCCCATGGGTACAGCTCCCAAAGGGCTGGATTAGTTAATCTTGTGAAATCAAGTTTTGGCATCACAACTTTGAAGCACTCAAGATCTTGCCAGCTCAAAATCCTCAATGCTTCGAGAATCACGTGTTTAGCTCCAACTGAGCGCGCTGTATCCGCATACTCTTCCAGGAATTCTGTGCTCGAGTTGAGATAGGGGATTAGCGGCTGCAGCCTTAAGACCACGGGGATCTGCTCATCTGTCAGCTTCTCTGCCGCTTTAAACCTCTCCGATGGAGGAGGCGCCCCCCTCTCCAGCTTTCTTGCAACTTCATCGTTCAGAAAGGCTATACTCAGTTGGACGATTGCTAGCCCCTCGCCTACTAGCTCCTTCACAGCGTCAAGCCATGGTCCCCGGGCTATCAACGTCGATTTCGTGCAGATAATGAGAGGGATTTCCAGCCTCTTTGCCACCTTCATAACCTCCAGTGCGATACCCAGCTTTTCCTCGATTGGTGGAAGGGGGTCAGTTAAAGCCGATAACCTGAACGGGGGCAGAGGCACACCTGAGCTGCGCCACTTCTCTAACGCTGCGCGAAGCAGCCTGGAATAATTCGTAATGGCTTTGAAACTTCTTCTATACCCAGGAAGAAATTTTGTATAACAGTATGAGCAGGAGTGTTGACACCCTATGTAGGGATCCAGGCGAAAGATGGAGTAGCAGAAGCACGACATTATCAGACCGGCGCCGATCACTAACTCTCCATCAAGCTGATCTCTCAGCACCGCGAATCCCTCATCATAAAACATGTACTCTCATTAAACTTAGCTAATCTTTGCTTAAAAGGCAGAAAGGCTTCGTTACGCTTTAAGCGTGCACTGTGGACGCGGTGGATTTTAAGTGCCCCCTACAATACCTCGCTAGGTTCCAGTGTTTGCTATTGAGTTCAGATCGCAGGTGAGGCGTCAGGCGAAGAGTTCAGAGGTTTCCACCCGGAGCGGGGTACGGCGTTGTCGAAGCACCTAGAGGTCGCGTGGAGCTACTACGGGAGGGCGGTGAAGCTCCTGTCGGAGGGCGACCCCTGCGACGCGGCCGAGAAGGTCTGGGTTGCGGTGTGGCACGTCACCCTGGCGCTCGCAGAGAAGTACGTGGGATCCACGAGGCCGCCGGAGGGAGTGACGTGGAGGGAGTTCGTGGAAAGCGCGTCGATGGGAGCTGGCTTGGGTGAGTGGGAGGCTGCAGAGAGGGGGGCCTCGAACCGGATGAGAGGTGTGCTCCGCGATGGGCAGTTTTCCGGGCCGTGACGACCGTCGAGCTGTACGGTGGGAAGGAGCTGCGAGGAGCTTGGGAGCAGGCTGGTTTCACTTCAGCTCAGCGCTGCTTATCACTGCTGTTAGCTGCAGGGGGCTCTTTGGACTATGGGGGTTTGTGGGTTTACGCTCGCTGCTGGCAGCCTGTTTTCGCGACGTCTACTATGCGGGCCAGGTAGCCCGGTAGGGCTCCGTGCCTCTTTATGTATTCGAGTGTGTGCTGCGTCAGGAGTGTGTGGAATCTGCTTTTCCTGTACTCTCCCCCTCTTCTGCCTAAGCGCCTGTTGATCAGCTCGATGGCTTCGTCGCACAGCTGGAGGGATGAGCTGCCGGCGATCTCCATGGCTTCGCAGAGCCATACCTCGTGGCAGGGCTTTGAGGGAAGCTGCTTCACCTTCCTCTTGTCAGCGCCGCTGAGGTTGGCTAGGTGCCTTTGAACGTGCTCCTCTGTAACTTCCCGTTCGAGGTCGTACACTATCAGGATGAGGTTGTAACCCTCCTTGAGGGCGCCCTCCACGTACCTGGCGAGCTTGTTGTCGCACGCGTTGACTGGCTGCGAGATCCTGTACTCGGCGACCGGCCACTCCACTTGCAGGCCCTGCTCCTCTCTTAGCCTCGATAGCAGCTTGAAGAGCTCGTCAAGCGCCTTCCTCGCGTAGGTGTTATCGATTACGATGTACAGGTTGCAGCGCACCCTTAACCCCTACTCGAGCTTCCCCAGCATTAAGCCGGAGAGGAGGGCCTCGCTGGTGGTGAGCCCCAGCTCGGCCAGCCAGCTCTTCAGCTCTTCGGGCGACTTAGCTCTAAGCGCCCTTGTTTCGCCCCTCTCCCACTTCAGGAGGACGAGCTCGTCCAGCCTCTTCAAGTAGTCCAGGACGACGGGCGAGTGCGTCGTGATGACTGCGTACGCGCCGCTGCTCCTGACCTCGTCGAGAAGGAACTGCTGGGCTAGGGGGTGCAGGCTGTTCTCGAACTCGTCTATAGCGATCACCGAGGGCTTCGAGAGAAGGGCAGCTTCCACGAGCAGCGCTTTCAGAGCGCCGTCGGGCTGCGAGGGCGGTAGAAGCTTAACCCCGTCGACCTGGATCGAGATGTAGACTCTCCCGTCGTCGGTGACCGGCATGCCCAGCTTCACCTCCTCGCAGCCCTCGAGAACGTACTCCAGCGCCCCTTCGACCTCCCTCGGGACCCTACCCTCTGTGATTGTGTAGAGGTAGGGTGCGAGGTTCGACCCGTCGCTCTTCAGCGCTTCCTCCCTGGTGAGAGGCTGTGGGGTTTTCAGCTCGGAGGACTTGACTCCCCGCAGGACGACTACCCCCTCTATGAACTCCCAAACCCCCACCGCCGCGCCAGTGATTGCCACAGCACTCTCGAAGGCACTCATCCTCGCCACCTCTGCTAAGGCTTTCAAAACCAGCCCCCCGATGCTCTCAGCTCCCTTAGAAAGGTCGGGAAGCTTCGCGTTGGACCCAAGATAACTGATCAAGGTCTCTTTCCGCTTCTCCAGCGCCTCATGGATAGAATCTGTGATCATTTCTTGGAAGATATCTATTAGAGTATCATACCAGTTAATACTTTTCCCAAATCTGTCGTAGATGTACGCCAGCGTTTCAGTTAATAGCTCGCTGTATTCGATTGTCGGGCGATACACGCTTCTGAACCAGTCCTCGGTGCACAAGGATTCCACAATCCCCACTACTCGGCGGTAGAGCTCCTCCCGGTCTGGAGCATCAGCGCTTAAAGCTGACTTCATCTTAAGGATAGCATTTTCCAGCTTTAGAAGTTCGCAAAGGTTAATGTCGATGGAAAACTTTTTCTTCGCAAAGGAGCCGTCAACGCTCAATGACCCTGCCTTGAGCTTGAAGACCTCGTCCTCGGCTGAGAACTTGTGGCGCCCATTCAGGGAGACCTCGTAGTAAACCGATAGCTCGTTCGCGCCCAAGAATCTTAGCGCCCTGCCGAGGAGCTCCATGAGATCGCGCGCTGATGAGCGGACCTCCTCCTCAGTGGTTGCTTCCAGTTCTCTGTCCCGCTCTGCGGCTCTCAGCTTCTCTTCGAGCTTCTCTCTGCTTAGCTTCAGTTTCAGCCCGATGGTGATGCTTCTGGTTTCGTCGTGCTGGTAGACGACGTTCCTGTAGCCCCACCACTTGGAGAAGGGGTTAGCTGTGCGGCCTCTCGCCCACTCCTGGACGTCCTTGAGGAGCTCGAGGGCTTCCACGAGCGCTGTCTTGCCTGAGCCGTTGGGCCCGGCGACGACTGTCACGCGCGTGGGGAAGGAGAGCTCGAAGCTTCGAAGCGACTTGAAGTTTCTAACCACGAGTTTCTCGAGCTCGAAGAGTCTCGCGAAATCCCTCAAGCTGAACTTCTCCATGGCCTCTAGGAAACCTGGGTAGCTTCGCATATATAAGTTGCAGCCGTGAGCAGCTCTCTCCGCTTCTGTCGGGGCCGTGTGGAGTCGAGTTCATGACGGTGCCGCTGAGGGAGTGCCCTGTTTTCCGGTGATGGCTCCGGCGTCCCGCGGCATTACGCAAGCGGTCGAGCGGGCTTGGGAGGCGTCCCCCGACCGTATCTGGTCGGAAGCTTTGGTTTTGTTTTGCTGGATGGTTGTGAAAAATTTTAAGTTTTGCGAGTAGACTGTTTTTCGTGAAGTTCGAGCGGTTAGAGGCTTGGGCTTCGTTCATTTCTTGGTACTCTGGTGTGCTGCTCGAGCCTTTTGTGAGCCGGCTTCGAAGCGGGGTTTCGCTCGCGCTCTGCGATGCGAGGTTGTCTCTGCTGAGGTTCCTCAAGGGGGATGCCTACCCGTTCACGCTGCTCAGGAAAGAGGTTGTGGAGGCGTTCAGGAGGGTGAGGGGGCTCGAGCGTATCGCTCCCACGCCGATACAGGTTCTGGCGGTTCCGCGAATCCTTAAGGGGAGGAGCGTCCTCATCACTGCTCCGACGGGTTCCGGCAAGACGGAGGCAGCGTTCCTCCCGATCCTGCACAGGCTGCTGGAGGATAAGGAGAGGGCTGAGCGCGAGGGGGAGGGTTGGCCCAGCGGCGTTCACGTTCTCTACATTACCCCCCTGAGAGCTCTCTGCAGCGACATTGAGGCGAGGCTGGAAAGTTACGTGCGGGCGGTGCTGCCGTTCTACTGCCGCGTGTCTGCGTGGCACTCCGACGTGGAGGAAGAGAAGAAGAGGCTGATGGAGGAGAATCCGCCCACCGTGCTGGTTACGACGCCTGAGTCGCTCGAGTCGATGCTGGATAGGGCGCGGAAAATCAACTTACGCTTGAAGAATCTTAAGTACGTCATCATCGACGAGGTTCACGAGCTGGTGGACAGCAAAAGGGGTCATCAGCTGCTCATCCTGTTGGAGCGGTTGAAGTACTCGCTAGGCATAGGGAGGCTGCAGAGGGTGCTTATCTCAGCCACGGTTGCTGACCCCGCGAGGATCGCCAGAATGTTTGGAGGGTCTGATGGTGCGGTCGAAGTCATCTGCTATCCACGGGTAAGGAGGATGCGAGTCAGTGTGGTCTTCCGTCCGAGCGCCGACGAGGTGGAAGCGACTAGGGCCTTGAGCGATTTCGTGGGGAGCGAGAAGAGCCTTGTCTTCGTTAGCACCAGAGCTGAAGCCGAGCAGATACACGCTAGCTTGGAGAAGCTCGGAATCGGTGATTTCGGCGTGCACCACAGCTCATTGAGCCCTGAGGTTAAGCAAGAGGTGGAAAGTAAGTTTAGGGGTTGCGAGCTTCGAGCGATTGTATGCACTAGGACGCTAGAGCTCGGGATAGATATCGGGAGTGTGGGAAATGTTGTTCAGGTGGGGTCTCCGTCCCTGCCGGAGGCGCTGGCGCAGAGGCTCGGTAGGAGTGCCCACAGGCCTGGAGGGGAGGCGCGGGGCGTCGTCCTGTGCTTGGAGACATCAGACATCTTGGAGACGCTTGCTCTGCTCAGCATGCTGAGCAGAGGTAGGCTAGCTGGCGAGGTGAAGCTTCCCGCTTGCCTTGACGTCGTCGCTCGCACTCTGACTGCGATCGCGCTTCAGAGGCAGAGGTGCGGGGAAAGAGGGGGGCCCGAGCTGGGCATCAGGGTGCCCGCGAGGGTGGACGAAGCCTTCGCGCTGATAACGGCGGTCGAACCATACAGGAAGCTCGAGAGGCGCTCTCTGGAGAGAGTCTTGAGAGAGCTGATGAGCAGGAACGTGCTCAGCCTCGACTCCGGTGCGAGCACTCTGAGGCTGGGTGAATCCTTTGAGATTATCTGGAAGGGGAAGCGTCGCGGCAGTTTCTTCTCAATGATTCCTGAAAGAGATCACGTAGTCGTGGAATATGAGAAGAAAAAAATCGGGGAGATCGACCCCGTTAACCTCCGTTTCATCCGCGTGGGCTCGGTGATACGGCTTGCTGGCGAGAACTGGAGGGTGGTGAGGATTGGGAGCAAGATCTCTGTGAAGAGGGCTATCGGGGAGAGGTACACTGTGCCGGTGTGGAAAGGGGGATATCTCATGACACCTAGAGCTGTTAGCATCGAGACGTGCAGGATTCTATCCCAGCTTCTAAAGAAGCGCGCTCCAGGCGGAGCAGATGGAGTGGGCCCTTACCTCCCTTCCGGAGATCACGTGGCCTTGGAGCTAGATGGGAACGCTCGCAAGACTGTTGAAGAGTTGCTACGCGAGATTGCTGAGAAACGTCTCCCTCTACCCAGCCCCAGGTTGATGGTTGTGGAGAAGTTCTCCGCGGAGGAGATGACGCTGGATCGTTTTCTCGAGGGGGTAGAGACGTCGAAAGCTGCGGGTAGATCTGCGGTATCCGTATTCCTGTATCCTTTCGGAGAACGTTTATCCAACACTCTAGCTTCACTCCTCTGGGGGAGTGGGGAAGTGCGCCTTATTGTGCCGAAAAGCCTTGGAATACTAGTTAAGCACTCCTCCAAATTCGATCCTTACGCGTACCTTCTGAGCGTACCGAAGGGTATACTGCAGCAATGCATTGAGAACTCTGAAAACCCCTACATCCTAACTTTATCTTACGAGATGAGGAGGAGCTTCGGGTACATTAAACTGAAGGAAGCGCTCAAGTCCGTCCTTGTTCGTAATGAGAGCGCTCGCCAGGCTTCCGCGCGCTTCTACGATGTTGAAGGGGCTTTGAAGCTGCTGAAGTGGATCAGGCACGGCTGCGTCAAGGTGATCCGTAGGGAGGCGGGATCCGTGAAGGAGCTCCACCCGCTCACGCTCCACATCTTCAGGGCCGACACATTCTTCTACTGACCTTCAGCTCCAGCAAGAAGGCATCGTGTTTCTCGGCTGTTGCCCATATCATGAGATCCTGGTGGCGGCTCCTCCAGTAGTCTTTTTCACCTACCGTGCTTAAGCGCTGGTAGATGCCTGAAGCTCGCTTCAGGATTTTAGAGTCCCAGGATTGAACGATCATGCATTTAAAACTCTGAAAATATTCTCTGATGTCCTTTAAAATACCAACTAAAACCTCAAGCTTCTCTTCTGTAGCGATGTGTTCGACTATAACCATTCTGGTTAAGGCACGGCGGCACTCGATAAGTATGAGTTCTGGAAGGAGTACGGTGAGCTTATCCTCTATTGACGTTTTGAGAAGCTTTTCTACGAGCTGGGCGGTTGGAGCTTCGCTTGTTTCAACTAGGTGATCTGCTAGAAGATTAGCGTCGATTACGAGACGACAACCCACGTACTCACCACTCAAAGTAATCTTTGAAGTTGTACTCGGTGAGGATCTCGCGGATGACTTTCACGCCTACGTCGAGGTAGTAGGAGGCGCGGAGGGCCCTGGCCCAGGCTCCGGGGTCCTTCCAGGGCTCGGCGCCGGGCTTCCCCACCTTGAGCTCGGCTGCGTACGCTGCCAGCGCGAGAGCTTCTTCCGCGCGCCCGCTGAGGAAGCGCGCCACAGCTGCCAGGCAGTACAGCTTCTTCGCTCCGGCCGACTTCACCGCAGCGTAGAGGAGCATGTTGAGTGAAGAAACCATGCGTCGTGGAAGTGAAGGTACAGTAGGTGGATAGCTTTCAGGAGGATCTCCACGCTCATTTCCAGCCTAACGTCCAGCTCGTAGAAGCTTTCGGAAAGCTCTTCGGGTAGGGTAATCAACCTCGCTGGCTGGCTGCGCCGCCTGGCTAGCATACCGGGACTCGAGAAGCGCTAAGGATTTGAAAACGACGTCGAGGCTCTGGTGGGAGAAACCCCGGTCGACGGCATCTTCTAAAGCCAGCTCGGTATCCATCATGATATCTTTCCATGCAGATCTTACTTTATGCGTGAAATTGCTCAACGACTCCTTGAAATTCCTCTTATCTTCCAATTTTTCAAAATGATCTACAAGCTCGTTAAGAATAGCCACGGACCTCATTTCAACCTCGCTCCGAAGAGTACAGTAAGAAAACTTACGCTTTCCGCACTCCCGCGAAAGGTCTTTGGTTGATGCCCCTGGCAGCTGGCTGGGCCTCCCAAACCCTCTACGGTCTCGAAAAGCTTTCGCGTCCTCAACCAGGCCCCTGGGCGGGGAGGGGTAGAGGCATAGCACCCTCCCTTACCTCTGGGGTGAGGCTTCCTGCACCGTGTTTGGGCGGGGGTGCCAGCTCATGGCTTTCCTCCTTTTGAGCTGTAGTGCTTCGAGCTCTTCAGCTGCGTGGAGCCTCAGAGTTGCTCTCAACCCGCAGGTTTTCTCGAAGAGCAGTATCCCCCTGAGCGCCGCCAGCCTGAAGGAGGGGGGAGCGTAGTCGAGCAGCTGGACGTCGATGGGGAGGCCAGCCCTCTCTTCCAAGGTTTCCCGGAGCTCGTCGACGTACACGGGCTCGCTGTCGTAGCTCACCGCGTACCCTGTGTAGACGGCCACGTCAACATCCCGGAAGATATTTGAGCTCGCAAACCCCCCGTGCACAACCGCTAAGAGCACCTCCCCCGCTCTTGCAGGAGCCCCCGTAGAAGCTCCAGCACCCCCCTCCTCTCCCCCCAGGGCATCGACCTGGGCCGTCGCCTCTCCTCTTCAAGGGTCCTCAGCCTTGACATACTCCTCCACTTCTTTGATGAAGCGTTCAACCGCCTTTACACCCCTCCCTAACCCTAATTACCAGCCTGACTCTCACCGGTACGCTCCCGGACACCCCGGAACTTGATCCGGCCTACCCGCGCCACCCTCCTGAAAACAATCCTCCCCACTCTCGCCAAGCTCCGCACCGAGTCGGCGCGCCGGCTGCCGGCTAATAAACCTCTCTCACTATCTTACCGCACTGGCGGGCCGCAGCCTCCTACTCAAGCTTGCGCGCAGAGTGGGTAAAACGGGAAGCTTACTCGACTTCGACGCCGAAGACCTCCTTGAGGAGATTGACGCAGGCAGTGTAGTGCTTCTCTGCTTTCCTGAGGGCTTCGGGCGCGTAGTCCTTAAAGTAGCTTTCATCTGCTCCCATCTCGTAGCCGTAGCTTGCTATCGCTCTCAGCCTGGCTAGCTCTGATGCATCTTCGGCTAGCTCCTCGAGCTGTGAGGTGA
This sequence comes from Thermofilum sp., assembly GCA_038741495.1. NCBI lineage: Archaea > Thermoproteati > Thermoproteota > Thermoprotei > Thermofilales > Thermofilaceae > Thermofilum > Thermofilum sp. Next base: position 564,701 of record JAVYKX010000001.1, read on the forward strand.
ACCATCTTGGTAGCTCTCTCCTGGAGGGGAGGAGCCTGAGGACTGGGCTGACGTCGTGTACTTTCGGGAACTCTACTCCGAAGGCGATGAGTACTCCCTTTGCAGAGTGCTCGACGGCCATCTGCGAGGCGTAAACTACATCGTCCCACCTTCCGTCCTCGAGCGCTCTCCTCGCTCCTTGAAGCCACCTCTTCGCCCTCCTGAGCGCTGCTCTCGCGAGGTCGAGGGTCGTGGCGCTACCCAAGCTTTACCACCTTCTCTCCGCCCAGGATCCAGTAGTACTGCCCGCTCGGCAGCGTGACTCTCACCGCTCCCGCTTTCTCAAGCTTCTGCTTGACGGAGCGTAGCACCTCGGATATGAAGGATTCTTTGTCGTAGAGCACGATACCCTCCAGCACGAGGTCCAGGTAAGCTGTTCGGAACTCTCTCGCTTCGTCTTTGGAGAGCGGGTGCGGTTGAATCACCGGCATGTAGCCAGCCTCGATAGCCTTCAGGTACTCGGGGCTTGCCTCGAGCTCCTTCTCCGCCTTCCGGAGCTCTCTCAGCCTCTCCCAGACTGGTTTACTCTCCCAGCCTTCGGCGACTACGAGGAGGTCTATGTCGCTGTCCTTGCTCCAGTTTCCCCTCGCCACCGAGCCGAAGAGGACGACGCTCACGAGCCTTTCTCCGAGCGCTTCGTAGAGCTTCTCGCAGAACCTCCTGATGAGTGGGGCGTAGTAGGCGTGCGGTATCCTCTCGATGTTCTGGATCTTCGGGCGGCTGCGGAGCAGCTCCTCGACTTCGGCCAGCTTCTCTAAAGCTTTCTCGCCCAGCTCGGTCAGAGAGTATGAGGAACCGTCTCTCTCGACGAGGCCTAGCTTGCTGAGCAGCTTCAGCCTCGAGGAAAGAGTCTTCGGGTTTGGGACAACAGCTCTCAGCTCTTTAAATCTCGCTCTCCCAGACTCCTTGATCGCTTTGAGCAGCCTCAGCGAGTACTCGTCCACCAGCGAAGCCATGCTATACTACGCTATACCATCGCTGTATTTAGGTATAGCGATCGAGCCTAGCGGTCTGCGCCGGTTGCCCACCCCCCTTACCGGCTTACCGGTGCAGCGCCGCCGAGCTTCGAGTCCTTCTACACCGTCGTGCTATCTGCGCTGGAGCTTACAAGTGTGTAATACGGAGGGGTGCAATAACGCTCTTATATTACTCCTGGTGGGCTCGATTGTGGAGTACGGCGGTTTCTGCTAGGGTCGGCAGAGAGGTTTGGGAGAAGGCGAAGAGGTGCGGGATCAGCGTGAGCGAGATGGTCAGGAGGGCTCTCGAGAGGGAGGTGAGGAGGAGGGAGGTGGATTGGGCGGTCAACGTGATGGATGATATCGCGGGGAGGGCTCAGCTCGATAAACCTTCCTGGCAGGTTATCAGAGAGCACAGGGAGAAGCTGTGAGGATCGTCCTCGACGCTAGCGCTGCTGTGAAGTTTCCGCGCCGGTGCTCATCTCCTCTCATCGGCTTAGGCCTTAGGGCCCGCCCTGCGGCCTCCACAGCTTTTAGCCGTGGACAGCTGGGGGCGGGTCATGGGGGCAGGCTCTAGAGGTGGGAGCTAGCGGAGGGGGTGAACGGCTGGCGCGGACCTATAAGCGGAACTCGGAGACGTGCTTTCCCACGTTCAGGTTGGCGATTCTCGCTAGCAGCTTTCCATCTGCCGTGTACAGCGGCGCGCCCAGCTGTAAGGCTAGCGCTACGTAGCTAGCGTCGTAGATCGTCAACCCCTTTCTCACCGCGATTTCAACCGCTCTATCTGCTACCTCCTCGAAGCTGTGCAGGCTGATCTGCAGATCGGCGAGGATTCTAGCAACTTCCTTGAGCTCCTCCTCGCTGAAAGCTCCCGAGTACTTTAGAGCGTTCACCACCTCGAAGGGGAGGATTGCGGGGGCTGACAAGTCCACTAGCCCTGCAGCGTACGCGTCTCTCAGCAGCCTGGACTCCCTGCTGTGCTCCTCCTCCACGAACCACTTGACAACGACGGAAGCGTCAACTACGCCTCTCCCTCCACTTTCGAATCTCTTCAACGCTGCTCCACCCCTCAACCCTCCTCGACAGCTTCTCGCTCCTCAGAACAGCCTCCCTAACCCTGTCCATGTCCCGGCTCCGGAGCTTCGCCTCCTCTCTGACGACAACCTCGTATATGGCTCTCCGCACGACCTCGCTCCAGTTCACGTGCTTAAGCCTATCCATCCTCTCCTTCAGCTCTCTACTCACTCTGAAGCTGACGACTACGCTCACACGTCTGTAGTGCAGAAGCGTAATATATGTATTACTCCCGCGAGCGCCGGGGCGCGCCCCCTCAAGGGGAGCGCTGAGCATCCCGTTCTTTTCCCGGGCTGGTGGGAACGCGCTTGTGCTCCGCAGGCTGCCTGCACTTCTAGAGTGACGCGTCTTCTTCCCGCAGACGCTCTACGAGCATGGTTTCGCTGCTGCAGGCTCCGCTGCGTGTTTTTGATAACAACTTTATGCTTTATAATAACTATGTTATCATTAGCTCCCGCGCCCTCCTCGAAGACCCCCCAACTTAAGATAACAGCATTATAATCTATGATAACGTTGTTATCACAACTCCCCGGTTTCCGCAACCCCAGAGGTACCGTCCGCTTGGGGCAGCGGTCTCGGATCCGCTTCACCTGCCTTGACTGTGCGACGGGGCTCGGTTTTCCTCGCAGGTGCTGCCGCGCACCTCTAACACCGCCGGCTCCTTGCTCAGCAGGCTGCAACGCTCCGGCGCGCCGCCCCTTTCGGGCTTCTTCCAGCGCGCGAGCCTTTTATAATCCTCAGCGCCTTGACGTACTCGCTGCAATGTCCGAGCGCGGGTTGAGAAAGAGGTTCCTGGAGCTCCTGGAGAGGGATAAGGAGTTCCGCCACGCTGTAGCTGGCCTACTCGGCCTGGGGGAGATTCTGCAGAGGCTCGACAAGAACGAGAAGCAGCTCGTGAAGCTCAGGAGAGACTTGAGGAGGGGGTTCAAGCTCTACGAAGAGGAGATGGCTAGGCTCAGGGAGGATATGAAGGAGGGGTTTAGAAGGCATGGCGAGGAGATAGCGAGGATCTGGGAGGAGCTCGCGAAGCTTAGGGAGGATATGCAGGAGGGCTTCAAGAGGCATGACGAGGAGATAGCGAAAATTTGGGAGGAGCTGACCAGGCTTCGCGAGGACATGATCATGGGCTTCAAAAGACACGACGAGGAGCTTGCTAAGCTCCGCCAAGACATGCTAGAGGGCTTCAAGCGGCACGACGAGGAGATAGCGAAGATCTGGGAGGAGATGGCTAGGCTCAGGGAGGATATGAAGGAGGGGTTTAGAAGGCATGATGAAGAGCTAGTGAAGCTTAGGGAAGACATGAAGGAGGGGTTTAGGAGGCACGAAGAGGAGATGGCTAGGCTCAGGGAGGATATGAAGGAGGGGTTTGCGCTCCTTGAGAGGCGAGTTTCAGCGCTAGGTGCACGCTGGGGGTTGATGAGCGAGGCTGCCTTCAGGGAGGGGCTTAGGAGCCTTGTGGAGAAGGAGTTTGGGTTCAGGGTTAGCAGGTGGGTGAGGTTCGACGAGAGAGGGGTTGTGTACGGCTACCCGAGCCAGGTAGAGATCGATGTGGCGGTGCACGACGAGAGGATTATCCTTGTGGAGATCAAGTCCAACGTGAGGGCTTCAGACGTCTACACGTTCAAGAGGAAGGCTGAGCTGTACGAGGAGCTGGAGGGCAGGAAGCCGTCGAGGCTGGTCCTGGTAACCCCATACGCTGAGGAGGAGGCAGTGGAGGCGGCGAGGCACCTAGGCGTAGAGATCTGCACGGAGGTTTAGCCCCAGCGGGCCCTGCCTGAGGCTCGCTTCTCGCCCTCCCGCTGAGCAGTGCGGGAGAGCGGTGCAGCCTCCTTCAGACTCCTCGGGGCTGGCCGCTCTCACGCGAGCTCGGCTTCGACTTCGAGCCCTGTGAGGGCGGTGAAGGCCCTCGCCTTCTCGGAGAGCCTGCCTCCGGCTTGCGCGATCAGGCTCCACTCGAGCTGGAAGACAAGCCTCGAGCCGCGTAGCTCGACTCCGCGGTAGAGGCCTTCACCCTCGTATACGCTGTTGAAAGCGTCCGCGAGCCTCACAGCCGCAGCTACGAGCTGGGCAGCAGTGCCCATTCTCCGCAGCTCTACGTCGCCGAGGAGGTCTGTAGCCCGCCTGTGGTGGAGCACGGCTTTTGCGACCAGGAGGGGGTTACAGCAGCTCCTGACTTCGGGCATCTCAGCAGCGAAGAGAGCCCCCGCCGCGTGGTGGTTCTCGCTACTTGCGAGCACTCTACCTACGTCGTGGAGGAGGCCAGCCGCGTAGGCGGAGCGGAGCTCGGCCTTCGAGAGCCCGTAGCTGTCCGAGATTGTTTCCAGCACGTCGAGCGCTACGTTAGCGACAGTAGAAGCGTGCGCAGCGTAGGTAGCCCAGTAGCTCCCACCGCGCTCTCCGCCCACATTCTTCAGCTTCTTCACTACTGCTGCGATCCAGCCGGGGCCGATCAAGTCTCTCGCCCTGAAGAACCAGCGGAACGCTAGCTGCTGGGAGAGCGTCTCGCCCTGAAAGCCCAGCCTAGCTAGCTTCTCCTTCACCTCCCCCGCCGAGGCACCGCTCCTGAGGCCGAGGATCATGGAGACTACTACGCCGCTCCTCCCTATGCCCCCACGGCAGTGGACGAGCACCTTCTCGCCCTGCTTCAGCCGCTCGAGCGCGGGGAGCGCGACCTCCACGAGGACATCCTCGAAGGCCTTGAAGGAGAAGTCGGGTATAGGGTACTCGAGCTTCTCGACGCCTTGCGGTAGCGCGTAGCGGCACTCACCCATCGTTAAGTCGACGACTAGGCTCACGCCCTCCCTGGCCAGCGCTGCTACGGTTTCGCTGTCAGGGCACGAGGACCAGTAGAGGTTGTCGAGCGCACGGAGCTTAACCATCCGGGCTTAAGCTTCTCGCGCTGTAATATTGGTAATGGTGAAGGCTGGAGGGGTCGGAGGCGCGCGGGTCCTCAGAGCCCGCACCCTAGGGTAGCGTGCCCACCTCTATGACTTCGCCGATTTCGCGCTCCGGGGTGTGCGTTTCGACGACTACTGCGCCGATCCTGGGGTCGTAGACGGCTACGAACTTCGCCGGGTGGTAGTGGTGGACGAGGAAGCCGTACAGCCAGATGGGGCCCCGCCCGCTCAGAACAACCCCCTTAGCCAGGTTAACGGCGGGAGGCTTAACCGACTGCAGGTCCCGCGGCTCCAGCACGCCCTCAAGATCGAAGTGAACTACCGTGTATTCCTCTCTCTGGATTACCTTGAAGCTGACCTTCATAGGTGCTCCCGCCGGCTCACGTAGCGCTCGAATTTAAAGCCTAGCCCCCAGCTCCCGCCGCGGTTGGAGGCGATTTGCAGCTATCTGCTACTGGGGTTCCGCCCGGAGGGCGAGGAAGCCGCGCGACCTTCTGAGGGGCGCGGGCTTCAAGGTAGATAAGTGTCTTGAATCCATGGGAGTCGCCCTGGTGAGGGCTGTCACAGCCTAAAGGGCGCTTTAGCCACTTTGGCGAAGAACACACCTCTACGAAATCCGGGAGATCTCCAGCTATGCTGAGAAGCCTTGCCTCGGCTTTCTCTGAAGGCAGCTTTCCCCCGCGCGGAGCCGCACCCATCTTATTTCATAAAATATATAGATACTGTCGTATCTATTTATTAAACTCGATTAGACCAGCGGTAATATATAGACAGCGCGCCTTGGCACGCCGATGAAGCTAAGCAAAACCAGGTTGATAACCATCGGAGCCGCTGTAGCTCTAGTGGCTGTCGCCGCGCTACTTCTCCTGCAGCGCCCCGCGCCCTCTTCCAGCTCGCCTTCAGAGCCTCAGCTCACCGAGGCTGTAGTGCTGCTACAGGGTAGTGGGGCCACGTTCCCGATGGAGCAGATCCTGGCTTGGGCCTCGCGGGTGAGGCAAGCCCACCCCTGGCTGCGGGTCGAGTACGCTGGCGGCGGCTCGGGGAAGGGGCAGAGCGACTTCCTGCAGGGGGTTGTGGACTTCGCCTGCAGCGACGTGCCTCTCAAGACAGTGGACTGGGAGAAGGCTAGGGCGCAGTTTGGCGGCGTGTACCAGCTTCCGATTATTCTCGGCGGGGTAGCGGTGGTTTACAACATTCCGGAGATCCCGGTGGGCGTTAACCTGCGCTTATCGGCTGAGGTCCTTGCCGACATCCTGCTGGGGAAAATCGAGTACTGGGATGACGCGAGGATAAGGGAGCTCAACCCGGGCGTCAGCTTGCCGCACGCTAAGATTACTTTCGTACACAGGAGTGACGCGAGCGGCACGACCGAGGTCTTCACCACGTTCCTCAGCATTTACTCCGCGGAGTGGAAAGAGAAGGTGGGCGCCGGCAAGACCGTGAAGTGGCCTCTCGACGAGCTCGGCCGAGGCGTAGGCGCGCCGGGCAACCCTGGTGTAGCCCAGGCGGTGAAGAGCACTCCCTACTCTATAGGCTACGTAGAGCTCGCTTACGCGAAAGGGCTGGGGGTAGCTGCGATCAAGAATAAGGCTGGTAACTTCGTCTTGCCGAGCGCGGATTCGATCAGAGCTGCTGCCGGCGCCACCGCTATCGCTGACGCTAGCGTGAACCTCGCTGAGCTGAAGATACTAGAGAGCATTCTCCGCTCTGACAGGCCGGACGCCTACCCAATCGCTTCCCCAAGCTACATGTACGTGAGGCCTCCTGCAGCGTACACTCCCGAGAAGAGGAAAGCTATCGCGGCTTTCCTGGAGTACATCTTCTCTAAGGGGCAGTCTCCCGAGAACGTGGTCGAAGGCTACGTGCCAGTGCCTGAGAGCTGGCGCCAGCTAGGGCTTGAGGTGGCTGCAGAGTTCAAGAAGCAATAGTATATATAGTTAAAAGAATTTTCTATAGTAACGATATTTCTCTCGCTTTCTTATAGATAAGCTATATAAATGCGGAGGTGTTGCATGTATGATGCCGCAAGCAAGGCTAGAACCGCTGCTGCTTGTGCTCGCTCCAGCAGCTGCGGCTCTCCTGGTTGCCGCGGCAGCCATCATTCTCGTCCTGGCAAAAGGCTCCGTAGACGCATTAGCTCAGGGCGGTGCCGGCTTCCTGGCTAGCTCTGAGTGGAGTCCGAGCGAGGAGGAGAGAGGCTCCTACGGAGTGCTAGCGCCTCTGGCGGGGACGCTCGTAGTGGCGGGTATCGCATCGGCTATCGCCGCCTACCTGGCGGTAGCGGTCGCAGTATACCTCTACGAGTACGCTCCCCGCCGCGCGAGGGAAGCGGTGGAGCTGTCCCTCTACAGCATGGCTGCGCTGCCCACCATCGTCTTCGGGATGTGGGGGCTCAGCACCGCGGCGCCGATTATCAGGCAGAGCGGGCTTACTTTGCTGTGCGCTAGAGGCTCCCCGACAGGGCAGTCGTTCTTCACAGCCGGGCTCGTGGTAGGCTTGATGATTGCGCCTTACGCGGCTGCCATCGTCTCAGAGGCTTACCGCGCCGTCCCCTTCACCTACGTGGAAGCGCTGCACAGCCTCGGAGCTAGAGGCTTCGAGCGCGCGCGGGTTCTTCTTGGGATGGTGAAAGGCAGCGTGCTGGCTGCAGCCCTGCTGAGCTTCGGGAGAGCTGTCGGGGAGACGACAGTCGTGGCCTTGACTGTGGGGAGCGCGGTCAACATGCCGCTCTGCCCCTTCGAGCCGGGGCACACGGTCTCGAGCCTTATAGCGAGCCAGTTCGGGAACGCTTACCTCTACCCCGGCATGGAGAGCGTCCTGCTGACTGCAGCGCTAGTCATGGTGCTGGTCAGCTCTGCGAGCACAACGCTCGGCCTCAAGCTCGCTAGAGCAGCGGTCAGGAAAGCCCAGGGTGGGGAAGCGTGAGGCTGCACGAGCTCAAGAGGGCCGTCCTCGACAAGCTGTTTCACGCAGCTGCTGCTTCAGCGTCAGCAGCGCTGCTGGCGGTGAGTGCTCACATCATCGCGGCGTCGGTCGTCGAGGGCCTTCCCGCGCTCCTCGCCGCTGGACCCGCGCTCTTCGTAGAGCCCCCGGGGCTGCCCGGCGGCGAGCTCGGCGGCTTGGGCCCCGTGCTGGCCGGGACGCTCGTGATCGTCTCCCTAAGCGTGCTCATGAGTGCTCTCATCGGCGTGCCGGCTGGCATCCTGCTGAGCGAGTACGGAGGCTCGTGGCTCGCGAGATCTGCGGGCGCGGCGCTGCAAATGATCTCCGAAATCCCCTCGGTGGTTGTCGGGCTGGTGGTCTTCACTCTCCTCGTGCTGCCGATGCGCACTCCCTCGGCGCTCGCCGCCGCAGTAAGCCTCTGCATCACCGCCCTCCCCTACGTTGCGGCGCAAACCCGGGAGAGCTTAGCGGCGATTCCGCTGACCTACCGGGAGGCTGCCTTCTCCCTCGGGCTGCCCAGGTGGAAGGCTGTGCTCATGCTTCTCGTACCTATGAACGCGAGGGGTGTGGCTACCGCGGTGCTCCTTGGCGCTGCGCGCTCTCTCGGCGAGACCGCACCCGTCCTCTTCACGGCCGGCGCGGCTTTTACAGCGTTCTACGGGTTAACAGGGCCTTCGAGCACGCTCTCCCTGCTCATCTTCTACTTCGCCCCCTCCCCCTACGAGAACTGGAGGAGGCTCGCGTGGGCTGCGGTTCTCCTGCTTGTAGCGCTCACGGCGGCTCTCTCCCTGGCGGTTAGGAGGCTCTCCCGAGGGGTGAGGATGTGATGGTTGAGGCGGTCAAGGTCAGGAACCTTAGCGTGTGGTACGGGAGCCAGAAAGCCCTCGACAGCGTGTCCCTCACAGTGCCCGAGGGCTCGGTCTACGCGGTCCTGGGCCCCTCCGGGTGCGGCAAGTCCACCCTCCTCAGAGCGATCAACAAGCTCGTCCTGCTCAGGGAGGGCGCGAGGGTGGAGGGAAGGGTGGAGGTCTTCGGCGTCGACGTGTACGGGGACTCGCGCGCCGACGAAGCGCTGGCTAGAGTAGGCATGGTGTTCCAGACCCCCAACCCCTTCCCCCACCTCAGCATCTACGACAACGTGGCGATCGGACCTAGGCTGCGCGGCGCCGCTAAGGGCAGGGAGCTCGACGAGCTCGTACGCTACGCCCTCGAGAAAGCAGGGCTCTGGGAGGAGGTGAAGGGCAGGCTGAGGAAGCCGGCCTCGGAGCTGAGCGGGGGCCAGCAGCAGCGCCTCTGCATCGCGAGGGCTCTAGCGCTGAAGCCCAAGCTCCTCCTCATGGACGAGCCCACCGCCAACCTGGACCCCTTGAACGCGGCGAAGATCGAGGAGCTTGTGAGGGAGCTTTCCCGGGAAGTTACTGTGATTATAGTCACTCACGACGCGGAGCAAGCTAGGAGGCTGGCTACCCGTGGGGCTATCCTGTTCATGGGAAGAGTGGTGGCAGAAGGCCCCCTCTCGAGAGTTCTAAGCATGCCGTACGGCAAGCTTCTCCAGGCTCTCGTAGCGGCACACAGCCCCTCCCATACCCCTTGAGGCGCTGGGGCCCCACAGCCCAAGAGGGTGCGGAAGCGGCTTCTCTATGCTTCAAGGTAGCGGAGGAAGGCTTCTCGGCGCATTCCGCTAATCTTCGCCTTAGCGCGGGCGCGCCCACCAGCTCCATCGAGAGCGGGCAGTGCACGTTCACCAGCCGCTTAGGTTTAAAAGCCTCGCGGCTCTACAGGGTGTGGCTTTACCTGCGGGAAAATCTAGCGTACGGGTCACGGTTCTCTACGACAACCAGGAGCTCGATAAACGCCTGATCGCTTCGCACGGCTTCTCCTGCCTTATCGAGGTGAACGGTGAGAAGATTCTATTCGACACTGGAGGAAACCCCGCTGTGCTGTTCTACAACATGGGGGTTCTCGGCTTGAACCCCCGGAGCTTAACCGCTGTAGTGGTTTCACACCACCACTGGGACCATGCGGGAGGCCTCTCGCACATACTCTCGCTGAACCCCGGGATTCGCGCAGCGCTGCCTACAAGCAGCGACGGGCACGTTACCGAGAGCGCTCGCACCGTGGGGCCCCTAGAGGTAGACTACAAAGGTGTCAGGATCAGGGAGCAGGCTCTAGCCGTAGCTACCCCTGAAGGGGTCGTGCTTTTGGTCGGCTGCGCTCACCCCGGAGTCGAGAAGCTTGTCTCAGAAGCCGCGAAAGTTTTCCCGGGAACCCGCGTGGCGGCAGTGATCGGAGGCTTCCACCTGGTGGAGAGCAGAGAGGAGGAGGCCGTCAGCGTTGCCTGGAAGCTTCGAGCGCTCGGCGTCGAGAAAGTTGCCCCCTGCCACTGCACGGGTAAACGCGCAGCCGAAGCCATGAGCCGCGTCTACAGGAGTGTTCTGCCGTGCGGAGTCGGAGCAAGCTACAGCTTCGGCGGCGCGTAGAAGGTTTCCGGGAAGCCTCGGGGGACGGGCAGGGCTTCGAGCACCAATAGACTTATTAACTATTGTTATAGTTAACTAAGCGTGGCGGAGTCCCGTACCGCCTTCAAGCTGCACGAGCCTCTACAGCGCGCTGTGGAAGACTACTTGCGCACCGCGCACAAGCTGTGCGAGGAAGCCACGAGAGCCCTCGCCCAGAGGGGTCTTCCCGAGGCTGCTGTGAAAGCTTGGTCTGCAGTCCTCCACGCTACAGCAGCACTCGTAACTGCTGCGAGCGGGAGGCTCTGCTCGCTGAGCGATGTGCTGCACGGGGAGCCTGTAACGAGCTTTTTCACGAAGATTTGCCCTGCAAGCGCTGAGGAGCTCGGAGCGCTGTTTCGCAGCGTTCGCAGCGGGTACTGCGATGCTGTCTATAACGGGTGGATCTCTGGAGACCAGGAGCAGATCGTCCAGGAGGCAGGAGAGTATCTGAAGCGCGTGAGCGAGCTCCTCGAGCCCCCAAGTGCCAGACACTGAGCTAGAGCGGCTAACTCTAATAGCCAGGGTGGCATCTACCGGGGCGACTAGAGGTAGGTGTGTCACAGTTTCCGCGAAGTTAGGGAAGGAGCTTGGTACCGCTTGTCGGCTTAGGTGTTCTCCGGGGGTTTTAGCACAGGTATAAGGCTAGAACTGGTTTCGCGGACCGCGCGCCCCCCTCTCCGCGGGGAAGGTTGCAAAGCCTTTTATTCGGTCCAGCTTCATGTAGGCGGGAAGCAGTCTTGCCTCGCGCAGCTGCAGCCCTGCTCGCAGCGGTCGTGCTTCTCGCGAGCTTCACGCCCGCTCAGCCCACCCTCAAGATCACGGAGATTGAGCTCGGCCACTTGAGAGGCGGGGTCTTCGAGCCAAACCCTTCCCGGGTTTTCAGCGCCGGCGAGCCTGTAGCTCTCCGAGTCACGCTCAGCGTTCCCACGGCCCTGCCGGTGCGCTTCGAGGCAAAGCTCGTCCACCCCCTCGGCCCAGTGATCAAGGCGGTCTCCCAGAACCTCGAGCCCCTCCCGCGAGGAGGAGAGTGGGTGCTCACGGCAGTGCTCGACCTGAGCGGCTTGCCGGAGGGCTACTACCGGCTTGCGCTAGCTGCGGAGGCTGGCGGCAGCCGCGTTGAAGACAGTGTGGTTTTCTACTACCGCGGGCTCGTCGCGCTGAGGAACGTGGTCGAGGCGCTGTACGAGGTGAGGGTGGAGGGAGAGGGGGATCTCGAAACCCTGATCGTGGCGCTACCTAACGACCCTCTGGCCAGGCTCGTCGGAGAGCCTCTCATCACCCCCAGGCCTAGCGCGGTGCTCAGGGACGGCTTGGGGAACGCTTACGCCCTCTACAGGAACGTTAAGGTGCGAGGGGTCTTCAGGGTTATCGTCGGCTTCACAGCTGTCCAGGAGCTCACGTACGTCAACGCAGACGCGCCTCTCAGCGAGCCCCCGCCTGCAGAGGTGAGAGCCTTCCTGGAGCCCGCCCCGCTCATCGAGTCCAACCATCCGGACATCGTGAGCTTAGCGAGGAGGCTGACCGCGGGCGCGAGCACCTACAGGGAGGCGCTGAGCAGGATCGCGGACTTCACCTCCTCCACGATCAAGTACGATGAGGCGGTCGCCAGCCTCCCCAACTACAACCAGCTCGGCGCGCTCTGGACCCTGAGCGCCAGGAGGGGTGCGTGCCTCCAGTTCGCCAGGCTCTTCACAGCTCTGGCGAGAGCAGCTGGCATCCCAGCGAGGGTTGTGACAGGCTTGAGCGTGAAGCCCCCCGGTGTCGAGGGAGAGGCTATCACCCACGCGTTCGTCGAGGCCTACATCCCCGGCTACGGCTGGCTCCCGGTCGAGCCCCAGCAGCGCGGCTCGATGCTCGGCTTCGCCCCGCCAGCGCCAGGCTACATCGCCCTCGTGAGAGGCTCGGGCGAGCGCACAGAGCTCGCGGGGGCTGAGCGGGAGGCAGTTCCCTTCCTCCTAATGTACACGGGCTTCCTGCGAGCTTCCTTCAACTACACGGGCCGGATTTACCCCGCATCCCAGCCGCCGGCAGCCCTCCAGCTCCACGTCCAGGTACCGCAGCGCGCTTTCTTCGGCGACAAGCTCAAGGTCCAGCTGCCCCAGCTCCCCGGAGGTATCTGCGAGATCGCAGTGCGTGCGCCAAGCTTCACCTCGACCGCAAAAGCCTCCTGCGGCGGGCTCTTCGAGCTTGAGCTTAACGAGACCGGCAGCTGGCTCATCGAGCTTTTCGCCTGGGCACCGGGCTACCTGCCTGCGCACGCCAGCGCCGAGGTGCTCGTGGAGCCGAAACCCCTGAAGCTCTTTCTGAGCATTGCCGACAGCGCTCTCTTCAGGAGCGCAGAGATAACTGCCGTTACGCAGCCGCCAGTGCCGCGCGCAGAAATCCGCTTCACCGTGAAAACCTGCTACTACAGCGAGAAGCTAGCCGCGGTCACCGACGAGCACGGAGTCGCAGTAGTTCGCACAGGCCCCCTCCTGCTCCCCTGCCAGCTCGAAGTCTCAGCGAGCACCGCGCCCAGAGGCTACGCGGAGGCTACCTCGTCTCTAGAGACCTCAGTGGAGGTGCCGGCTGAGCTCTACCTGGTCGCTGCAGCAGCGCTCATCGCCGCAGCGCTAGCGAATGTGAGGAGAAAGCCCCGCGCAGGCTTACACCCGGCTGTGCCGGCTGGTTAACGGCTCCCAAGAGCCTATCGAGGGTAAACAATATGACTGAGAAGAGCTCTTCTAAAGCGATGAGAATCTTCAGGCCGGTCGAGCGGAGGAGAAGGATAAAGAAGAGGATGAAGAGAAGATACGTAGTCGAAAGGTGCGACCCCTTCATCTTCTAGCCTTTTAAGGCCGCTGGAATTTTTCCAATCGAGTGAGCCTTTTTGGAGTAGCAGCTTCGTGACCGCAGCCGTCTCTGAGTACGCTTACGGGCTGAAGCAGCCTTACGGCACGGTGGACTGGGCTAAGACGAGAATGCCGCGCTCATCGGAGGCGACTATGAGGAACCTCGTGCCCCTCCTCAGCCTTTCCTCTACCGTGATCCTGTAGTAGCCGAAGCCTTCGTAAGTGACGTCCTTGATCTTCGCCTTCACCCACTTCTCCGCGGAACTGTCGAAATAGTAGAGCTCAACCCACCCCCTCGCTAGGAGCGCACCGTAGTAGGTGCCGTTATCCACAAGTGCTCTCAGCCTTACGGTGCTGTTAGAGCTGTAGAACGTGTCGATGATGAGCGTGAAGCCTATCAGGGAGCGGGTTTCCCAGTTGTAGAAGCCCGCGTTTGTCAGGTTCAGCCTCATCCAGCCGCTAATGTAGGAGCCCGCCGCCGTCTTGTTCCAGTCGATGAGAATCACGGGGTTCTGCAGAGGTTCGGGAGCCCTGCCTAAGAGGTGTAGGACTCTGGGAGGCTCCAGCGCCCAAGCGAGCTGAAGCCCCTGCTCCGCGAATATAACTCTCGCCGCTGTCGCCCAATTCTCGATAAACCTGGCGGCTACGAGCCCTGCTGAGGAGAGATTGCCCGGCTCCAGGCCTTGATCCTCGAACCTCGACACGAAGTCGGAAAACCGAGTGTGGTTGTAGTAAGACCTTGTCGCGAGGGCGAGCATCGCCGCAAGCGCCCTGTTGAAGTCGGCGGTCACAGCACCCACAGTCTCCCTGACTACAAGGCCCCTTGTCCTCAGGAAGAGTGCGTGAGTGTGGTACGTTACCAGGAGAAAACTCATCACTATGAGACCCACGATGAGAATCGCAGCAACCAGCATCTGGCCTCTGCGCCTAACCAGCATACCCGATCACCAGGACCACGTAGAGCATCCTCCCGCGCATGCTGTCCGGGTCGCGTGTGCAGACGTAAACGTACTGGATGGACTCGCTCTCGATCAGGGTCGCTCCCGGCTTCATGTTGGTTATACCTCCACTATCTAGCCGCCGTATCACCGGCAAGCCCCCCTCCCCCACCTCTACCGAGTAGACCTCCATAGAGAACACTATTCCTGGGGGCAGGTTGGAGTACACGAGCATGCGCATTCTCCCTTCCCACGTGCTATCACCCGAGAAAGCTCCCTCCAAGACTCGCTCGAATGCCCCAGCGTCGGCAAGGTTTCCGAGAAGGTTGTAGGCCAGTCTCCTCAGATCGCTTACTTCGCGCAGGTACACGCTCCTCAAAGGCCTCGTGAAGTTCATCACCATGATGATGACAGCTACTACCATGAAAACTGCGAGCACCAGCTCGACTAGCCTTATCTGCCCCCGCCTAGAGCTGCGCCCGGGCTCCCGGAGCGTCAAGGCAACCCCTCGCTCCACCGCCAAACGGTTAAGCGCACCACGTACGGGTAGTTGTAGATCTGTGCGATTCTCGTGAGCGTAACAGCGTTCACGGGCTGAGCGCTAGTAGGCCCATAAGAGATGTCGATCTCGGGGATCCTGCTGATCACGATAGCTCTCCAGTCCCCCCTCCACTTGCCGAAGATGATCACGTGGCTCGAAAGCATCTCTAGATAGACGACCTTCCCGATCAGGTAGTTAACCCCCTGGCGCCGCCTCGAGGGGAGGACGTTCCCGGCAACCTCGTGGCACCACTCAGGGTCGTTAGGCATCGATCTGCACCAGATAACGTCTGTCGGCTCAAGAAGGATTGAGTACTGGGGCACTACCTGCACGATCTCATCTTTCACGATCACGGCTCCCGGAGCGGCATCTTCAGGTCTCTCGATGAACACGTTGCTACCGATGATGTAGCCGCTGACAGGAGAGCCGCCTATGTCTGGCGAGTAGCCGACGACGCTCACGAACCCCTCCCAGTTTATGTGCAAGACGAGGAAAGTTGAGGGGAATTGACCACCACCTACACGCAAACTGGATACATCTCCCGAGTAGTCGAGCGTGCAGAAGCCGATAGCATCGGTAACGCAGCTCCGGCTGAAGCTTTTTAGCTCATCGAGGTCGATCGCCTGCCCTGCGCCTCCCTTAAGGAGGGCGACGACGTAGAGCCCCGATACCTTAGCGTTGGGTAAGCCTACCCCGTAGAAGTTCACCACCTGTACTTCAAACCTCGAAGCTATGTTTCCGGTCCAACCTGTGGTATTTACTCTAGCGGTGATGAGCGGCTTCATCTCGAGCCTGAAGCCGTACTTGCCCTTGATGCCCAGGAGCTCGGCTATCTTCTCTGCGTCCACCGGCATGGGGTTAGGTAAGATGCTCAAGTTCGCCAGCCTCATCACTTTGTCGGGGTCAACGATGTAGGGTGCTGCCGCACCAGCCAGCGCGATGCCGAAGTCCGTGAGATTCTCCTGCGTGATTAGGGTGTTGGAGCCCCAGTCGTAAGGGTAGCCGGGTGTGAGCAGAATCTTATCCATAAGCCTCTCTGCTACCGTGAAGAGCTGCTCCGCTTTCACGTTCTCCGCCGTCCTCAAGGGAGACTCGATCATCTGAGTAGCCGCTAGGAGGACCAAAGCTATGAGAACCCCGATGGCGATGTACTCGAGTACAGGGTGCATCCTACCCACCTAGCAGAGTAGCGGCTTAAATCCCTTACGAGGAAACCAGGTAGAACGCATCCCCGCCAACCAGCATGCTGTAACTCTTTCGCAGCGCCTCCCGCCCATAAGGGTCTATAATCACGAGCTCCGCGCCGCTGAGAATCGGCCCGCTCACGACTGATAGGCCGACCTCGCCTGAACCGCTTGAGACAGACCTGGCTATAAGCTGCCCCCCTGACCACAGCTCGGCAGCCCAACCCGCTGGCAGCCCGTACACCTTCACGTAGCGGGAGTCGCCAGTAGCGGCAACAACGTCGTCGAACTCGCCGGCCCCTTCGGATATGAAGAGTGCTAAGTAGTATGGTTCGAAGGCTCCCGGAACCCTGCTCTCTTTCGCAAGCAGCAGTTTAGCGCCGCTGTCATATAGCTCGAAGATGAAGTGCGCCATACTCCCGTCGTAGGAGTACTTTAGGAAGAGCGTGTACCATCCCACTGCGAGGTTGCTGGCGGTGGAGCTCGTATCCAGCTTATCCCAGCTTCCACCCACCTCAAACCTCTCAAGTAGGAGCTGCGCAGAAGTGTTCCTAGCTCTGAAAACCGCAACGTCATAGAGCTTCTTTAGATCCTGGCTTAGAAGCGCGAAGCCCCTATAAACATCCTGGTCACTTTTGTCGAAGTACAACCTTACAACTGCAGTGAAACCCGAAGCGTAACCGGAGATGCTGCTCTTCCAGTAGTAGGCTATGGCACACCTTCTCAACTGACCCTTCCCGGAACACAGTGGTGTGCTCCCGGTCATCTGCCCTCCGAGCACCCCAGAAGATACTTTCCACTGCCCCCCGTACTCCACCCAGTCCCCTGGTGTGGAGCTGAAGTCTTGGCTGAGAAAGGCTGAGGAGATGGGGCCGGAAAGCTCCTTCGCTGTAACTGTCACGAATGCTGAGTCCTGCAGCGTGCCCGAGCTTACGAGCGAGACGTTCCACTTGTAGACTCCTTTCTTCGCTGGCAGAGTGGCCCAGAAGCTTACCTCTACTGAACTGCCGGCATCTACGGTGATCCCGCTAGCTACCTGGCTACCGTTCAGGAGAAGATCTACCGTCGCTGGAGCAGCGCCGGAGTTCTTCACCCTTGCGTGCAGCTTTGCTGTCCAGCCAGCTAGCCCTTCAACAGTTGCATTTATCCAATCAATTTCGAGAAACGCGTCTAAACTTCTGACCTGGATGAGTACCGAGTAAGCTTCGACGCAGCTCGTCTCCTTCGTCTCTACCGCAAGCTCCGCGGTGTACGTGCCTGGAAGATCCGGCAAGAGCACGGGTATTGTCGCGTTGACAGCTTGCCCCTCATCGAGCTGTTGTTCGTAGACCTCTGTACCGTTATAGAGCACTCGCGCGCTCCCCGGGTAGTTGCCCACATTGGTCAGCGTCAGGTTGAGCAGCGCTTGAGAGCTGGGGAAGCCCGAGAGGCGCCTGCTGTAATCGGTGATTATCACGCGTGGCTCACCAGCCAGGACCTCGAAGATGGCTTGGTCGTGGGTGAGCCAGCTGCCGTAGGGCCCCGGCCCCTCGCAGACTACTCTCCAGCGGTAGGATCCGGGTGCTGAGCTCAACCTGAGAGAGAGGCTGCCCCACCTAAACTCCCTGCTGGGGACCGCCAAGCTGGTCTGGTTCACCAGCTCTCCCAGCTCGTTGTACACCTTCACGTCGAAGCTTCCGGTCGAGCCTCCCGCGTTGTACACAACGAAGTTGAACTGGTGTGTAGAGCCTGCGAGTCCAGCGAGTTTCGAGTTCCAGCTTGCGAGTAGGCACATGGGTAGCGATCCCGGAGAAACTGCTCCGGGAGGCTGAAGCGTGAAGCCGACGTAAACGGTGTCGCCGGTTTTCACTGCGATGATCGCAGGCTCTAAGCCGGGCGGGGTGGGGATCAGGATGTGCTGGGACACTGTGACTTCGCCGAATCTGACTACCCCGCTAACAGCGTACACAGGCGCTTTCCCGAAGTTCGGGGTGACGACGACCTTAACCTGCTGCAGGAGCTGCAGCTGCGCTTTCACGAGGATAACGTTCTCCGCGACGTTCTCCAGAGAGAGGTTGTACGGCTGGTCCCCGAGCAGGGGCGGTAGGGTGAGCTTCATGTAAGTGTACTCTCCTCCGCCCAGCGTTTGGAGGGATACGAGCTCGACGAGCTCTCTCGCGCAGCTCTCCGCAACTTCCGAGAGCATCACGCTCAACGCATCTAAGTAGGCTATCTGCTGCACTGCGGAGATGGAGGCGGCGACCAGCAGCGCTACCCCCAGGAGCGCGATTGTGCCGATAACGTGAGTGATTACCGGCTCCGGCACTCGATCACCCCGTGCCGACCTCCACCTGAGACACCTTAACGATCACGACGGAGCCCAGAGCTGAAGGAGAACCGGTGAGCGTTAGCGAGCTGCTTTTAGAGCCGTACTGGGCTACCACGTTGAGAACCGGCGTGTCGAACCGGTACTCGTTCACGACCACCCCCCTGTTCCTGAAGACCAGGAGCACTGTGCCGGAGCCGCCGAGCCTACCGAAGCTCATATTGATCACGTGGATTACGTAGAAGTTGTACGGCAAGCTCTGCAACCCTTGCTGCACGTGAGTCAGTCCGCTGTACGTAGCTCTAACTCTGTATGTTTCAAGCACCGCGCAAGCCCTCCCGCTGAAGATCTCATACGCTACGGCGAGAGGCTCCCCCTCCTCTATGACCAGCCTGTCTACCTCCTCGAAGAAACCTGTCTCGGGGTAGAGGAGCCTCGGCACGGTCGTCACGAGAGAGCCTCCGCAGAGCTTGACGGAGCCCGGCAGAAGCCTGAGAACCTCTCTACCGTTGATGGAGACGACTAGAGGCGTGCTGCTCCGCTCGAAGTTCAACCCCGTGCTGGACAAGCTGAGCCTCACGCTCCTCGCGCCGCCCGTACCGAAGCTTACCTGCTCGAGCGCGCTCGCTGCGTAGGCTAGCAGGCTCTTAGAGTACTCGTACTCCATCAACTGCCGGTTCATGTCGATGAGCGTGGTCGAGTAGTAGATCGCCACCGAGACTACTGTGAGCATGATGCTCGCTAGGATTACAGTAGCCACTACGGGCGAGATGCCTCTACGCATGCTTCCCGAAAGGAAAAGGGAGGACGAAGATTTAGACTTTCCGGCATCATGCTCTTAAGACTGCAAAGGCACCACATCCTATGCTTTTGAAGAGCTGCTCGGAGCACCCTCGAGAACTACCCGGAGACTTTCATCCGATTAGGCGCTGGGTCATCATCCCTCTCGCCTCTCTGCTAGCACTCGTCGTCGCTGCAGCCATTTTCGCGCACTTCAGCAGCTCAGCGGTAGAAGCCGATTCGGCGCATCGGAAACCTGAGCAGCAGGAGGAGGTTGAGGCGAGCAGCCCCAGCAGCGAGCCGCCGGCGCTACCTCAAGTCGAGCCGCCTCCGCCGAATCGCACTTCACAGCTCACCCCACCGCTGCGCATCTGCAGGTCCTTCTCGCTCAGAGTCACTCTAAAGGAGGGGGACCTCGCGGGGCCCGAGGCGGCAGTTTTCTCCGAGAACACGACCCTGGAAGTCCTTAGCGTCAGAGGGAGCTGCACCGCAGCTCTCGAGACAAGCGTGGAGGCGAGGTTTGAGAGCGGCTACCTTATCCTCACTGTCTCAGTACCGAGCCCGACGCCATGCCACAGACTAGAGGTCACTAACGTAGCTATCTCGAAGAACTCTGTCACAGCCGAGCTTCGCCTCGTGGAACCCGAAGGGTTCTGCGTGCAGTGCTTGGGGTCTGTAGAAGCTGAGATAAAGCTGGGCCCCGCGCCGCCCGGCAGGTACTCCGCATGCCTTACCCCGCTATCCTGCTAGGCGCGCTTAGCCCTCCTCAAGAGCGATGCACCGATGTCTAGCCCCCTCCACTCAATTTCGAGGCCCGCTGCTCTGATCGCTTCGAAGCACTCCTCCTCGGTGAGGCCGAGAGCTGTAAGCTCTCGGATCACTTGGTCGAGAGTCTTTCCCTCGGCGTTCTCGAGGAGCTTCAGCGCTTCTGGAGGCACCTTCCTGGCTTCGCGCAGCTCTTCGCGCGGCTCTCGCCTCTCCACCTCCAGCGACTTGAGGATCCTGTAGACGCGCTCCACGGGGACTTTCCTTCGGAAAGTGATCACCGTGTGCGGCAGGTCGAGCGGGCCTGTAGCGCAGGCCCCCTCTTCGTCTACCGCAACGATCATCGTGACGCCGCTCAGGGCCCTGAGCTTCTCAACCTTCCTCTTGAGGTAGCCCGGGGTCCAGAAGCCCACAATCTCCATGTACACCTTCACCCCGTTCTTCTCGAAAGCGAAGTCGGGGATCAGCACGTGGCTCCCGGCGACCAGCGGCTCAGGCTCCCTGACGATAGACCAGCCGCTGCCAGCGGAAAGGAAGCTCTTGTGGAACTCTCTCTCCACGCTGCTGTCGTACTCGACGGGCTGCGGCTCGCGCTTCGGCAGCGGCGGCGCGGAATCGCTGCTCAGCTCGAAGAGGAGCTGGCCGCGCCTCCCTTTAATCTGAGCGGAGACGCTCCAGTGCTCGGCGGCCACGATGAAGGGGAGGAGCTTCGCCAGCCTTGTCCCGTACCTCTCGGTCTGCCTGAGCAGGCTGGCGGGCCCCTCGAGCTCGAGGACCAGCATGCTTCCCGAGGCGGAGGCTGTGTACATGAGCCCCAGCCTCTTCACCCAGCGGAGCAGGTGCTTCACCTCAGTTCCCGAGGCGCGGATCGCAGCCTTGATGTTCAGAGCCCTGAAGAGGACGGTCTGGGCAGCGGAGAGGTTGTACTCGCGGATCAGATCCTCAGGCTTCACGGGCTCGAAGCGGGAGAGCGTCTCCTCATCTTCGTGCACTGCTTTCAGCGCAACCTCCACTTCCTCCGGCTTGAGCCCCAGCTTCCCCGCTACCTCTCTGACGACCGATGCTCGCTCTGCTTCTGACACGGCTGCGCCCAGCCTGCCAGCAGCCCGGAAGACTTCTAGCCTGACGCGCACAGGCTCCACGGGCAGTTGCGGCGCCGAGAAGGTGGACTCGCGGAGGAGGATGTGCGCGAGCCCCCTGACGACCTTGTAGTGGACACCTAGCCGGAAAGCTCTCTCCTCGATCTCGCCCAGCTTCTCCTCCAGCTCGCCCCGCTTTCTACCGACGTGCTCCTCGAAGGTTCTAACCAGCTCCTCGGCGATGTACAGCTCTTCCTCGCGCATCGTGAGGAAGAGCGGGAGGAGCCTGCCCCTAGCTGCCCTGACCACCAGCAGCTCCGCCGGCAGCAAAGCCCTCTAGCGTTACCTCAGGCGCAGGCTCAAATACCTGTCCTCTTAGTGAGCAGGGGGCGCCGCTTGGAGCTAGTTTACGACCGCGGAACAATCCTCCTGGTCGGTGCACCGCCTAGCTTCAAGCCGCCCCCGTACTTCAGGTACGACCCCCGGGTCAGGGCCTACAGGGCGCTAGCCAAGGACTACTGGAGGGCGCTGAGCGACCTGCCAGGGGTCAGGGACAGCGTGCTGTCCGAGCCGGAGTGCGCGTGGAGCAGCGCGAGCATCCCTCTGAGGCCCTACCAGGAGGATGCTCTCGAAGCTTGGCTCGCCTCCGGCATGAGAGGGGTTGTCGTGCTGCCCACAGGCGCTGGAAAAACCAGGGTTGCTCTAGTCGCGGTCGCGGAGCTCCGGTGCCCCACGCTCGTCGTCGTGCCGACGCTGGAGCTAGTGGATCAGTGGTCGAGGGAGGTTCGCAGGCTGCTGAGAATGGAGGCCGCGGAGTTCACAGGGGAGTCGAAGGAAGTGGGCTGCGTCACGGTGGCAACGTACAGCTCCGCCTACTTGAACGCGGAGCAGCTCGGGAACAGGTTCCGCCTCCTCGTCTTCGACGAGGTGCACCACCTCCCCGGCGAGGCTTACAGGCAGATCGCAGAGCTCGCAGCAGCGCCGTGGCGCATGGGCCTCACAGCCACGCCTGAGCGCCCCGACGGGCTGCACCAGCTTCTCCCCGACCTCGTCGGGCCCATCGTGTACCGGGCTTCGCCCTCGGAGCTGCGCGGCAGGTACCTCGCCGAGTTCGAAGTGGTGCGCATCCACGTCGACATGCCGGAGAGCGAGAGGAAGAAGTACGAGGCTCTCGTGGAGAGGTACGAGAGGATTCTCTCCAGCCTCGGCCTCCGCGTGCGGACTAGGGAGGATTTCGAGAAGCTCGTGCTGCTGAGCTCGAGGAGCCTAGAGGCCAGGGAGGCTCTGCTCTCCCTGCTCGAGGCGAGGAAGCTCGCTTTCAGCGCTGAGGCGAAGCTCGAGAAGCTCGCCGAGATCCTGGAGAAGCACCGCGGCGACAAGATCATCATCTTCACGGATAGCAACGAGCTGGTGCGCAGGATCTCGCTGAGGTTCCTCATCCCCGAGATCACCCACAAGACCAGCAAGGACGAGAGGAGGATAGTCCTAGAGATGTTCCGGAAAGGGGAGGTGAGGGCCATCGTCACGAGCCACGTTCTAGAGGAGGGGGTCGACGTCCCCGACGCCTCAGTAGCGGTGGTGATCAGCGGTACGGGCAGCCCCCGGGAGTTCATCCAGAGGCTGGGTAGGCTGCTCCGCCCCAGAGAGGGGAAGAAAGCAGTCCTCTACGAGCTTGTGGCGCGCGGCACGAGGGAGGTCTACGTCTCCAGACGGAGGAGGGCTGGCCTCCGAAGCCGGAGAGCCTGAGCTTCCCGTGACGTTGCCGCGCGCAAGCCGGAAAAACACCCTACCGTAAGCCTTCCCGTAAGGAGGGAGTTTGAGTGCTAGCCAGAGCTGCGGCCGGCTAGCTCGAGAGGTATTTCAGCTACCTGGTTGAAGCTGTCCGCGTCAAACACCCTGACCTGGCTCGGGGAGACCGTGTAGATCTCGCTTCCGATGTAGAGGCTCCTCGAAGCCCCCGGGTGCTCCAGGAGGGTCGTGAAGCTCACAGCCCTCTCCTTGATTTCGAAGACCGCGACCCCTTCTATGTTGCCCCGAGCGGTCAAGGGGATGAGCGCCAAGCTCCTGCTGAGCCAGACCTGAACCGCGTGGTGGTCCTGGAGGGCTGGCGAGTAAGCACCAGCCAGCTTGACGCTCGAGATTTCGCGCATCGCGCCGGGGTCTGAGACGTCGAAAAGCGAGACTTTCAGGGAGCTGCTGTCCGGGTCGAGGCCTACCCCCAGGAGGAGGCCGCCGGGCAGCGGGTGAAGGTACTCGCTGAAGCCCGGAATCTTCACGTAGCCGAGGACTCTCGGCGCAGCCGGGTCGGAGACATCGATCGCGAAGAGCGGGTCGACGTTCCGGTAAGTGACCAGGTAGAACGTGTCGCCTACCAGGCGGCTCGAGTACACTCTCTCGCCCGGCGCGAGCCCAGACAGGTTGCCCACGACCTTCAGGTCGGCCAGCCTAACGGTGAAAACACAGTTGTCAGGCTCTAGCGCCTCAGGCCAGAGGCTCACGTAGAACCTGCGCCACCCCGCCGGGTACTGCGTCGTGTTCGGCTTAACCACCTTCTCCACGCACCGCGCCTCTTCGCACTCCACGACCCTGAGCTCGCCGGGCTCGCGCGGAACCACTCTCGGCCCCTCCACGACGACGCCCTTAACCACCCAAGCGGCTCGCGTTGCCGCGACGATGAAGTACCCTCTGTGTTCCTCCATGGAGAACTGGTCCAGCACAACCCCCGGGACCGAGAAGGAGCCCAAGTAGCCGACCGCCGTGCCGTTAACGCGGAAGACGTGGAAGCTCGTGCCATCCCAGCTGAGCCTCACCCTGGCGGCAGCCTCCGCAGCTAGCCTGTGAGCCTCTTCGAAGGAGAGCCTCGAGATGTACTCGAGGAAGGCTTCGAGCGCTCCCGTGATGTTGCCGCGCGCGAGCTGGGAAACCATCCTGCTGTAAAGCTCCTCCGGGACGAGCCCGGAGAGGCTGCGGAGGAACTGCTCGTAGAGCTCCTCCACCCTGGGCGCTGCAGAGTAGCCTACGTACAGGCGCTCCCCGCTCATGTAGAACCAGCCGCGCCCGCTGAGCTCGGTGAGTATGGAGAGCGTCTCCACTCTACCTGCCAGCAGGTCTAGCGCAAGGACGTTAACGTACCCGTTAGCCCGCGGGCTCACAGCCACAACTCTTCCGGGGTCGATGGGCCTGCCGTTAACCTCGGGGATCTCTACCTCCGCGATCGGCTGCAAGGCCACGAGGTAAACGTTTCTCCCGGTCATCCTCGAGGCGGAGAACCAGCCAGTGACTGTAGCGTTGCTCAGAAGCCTGGGCTTCGCCGGGTCGCTGATGTCGTAGACCAGCAGGGCTGAGATGGGCTTCCCCGGGGAAGGCACCCTGTCGACTGGGAGCACCCGGTACTCCGGAGCCGCGCACACCACGATCAGCTTGCTGTCCGCGATGTAGACGCCGCGGGGGGCGAGCGGGAGCTCGACGACGCTTGCAACGCGCCTCTGAGCAGCGCTGACCAGGTAGACTCTCGAACCCGAAACGGCGGCGATCACGCGCCCGTCCGTCTTCACTATGTCGGGCTCGTCAACCCCCTCCACCTGGATGTTCGTTCGAGAATACTCGGGCCCAGCTTTCTCCTGCGCCACCGAGAGCGGAAAAGATGCGGGCGCAGCTCTCCCAACGTAGATGGGGAGGATGGGGGTGGTTGAGAGGTACTCGCTGAGGCGCTCTGCCTCTAGCTCTGCTTCCCTGAGCGCTGAGACGAAGTTCTTCAGCTCGCTAAGCGAGCTGAAAGTCCTCAACCCTGGGGGCACGTTAAGCGCGGCGGTGGAGATAGGGGCCTCGAAACCCTCCTGCCGGGGCGTCCCCACCGGCTGGGTAGGAGCGCGGGGGGCGACCTGGACCGCGAGCATCGACAGCAGCTGCGGGATCGCGAAGCCGACTAGCAGCGCTAAGGCGAGCGTGAGAGCCCACCTGGCAGTCTTCCTGTAGCTCCCCCTGCCGCTACTTCCTCGGCTCATCGTCAACACAGCGGGGGCGGCTACCTAAAACTCTGAAGGTTGAACGAGCTTGTTCAGCACGCTGGACAGACGGCGAGCCGGGCAAAGCTTTTCTACTATCGCGCCTCTCCCTGCACAGTGTCGGACGAGGAGCTGACCGGCAACGCTCTCAAAATCTACCTGCAGATCCTCGCTAGCAGGAAGCCTGTCGGCGTCAGGGAGCTGGCTAGGGCGCTAGACCTCCCCGTAAGCACGGTGCACTACCACCTTAAGAAGCTGGAAGAAGAGGACCTGGTTCGGAGGAGCAGCGACGGCTACGTCGTTTCCCGCACCGTCGTCCCTCCCGGCTACGTGCTCCTCGCCGGCAGGCCGTTCAAGAGGCTCGCCGTCTACGGCGCCTTCTTCACCGGCTTCTCCCTGGGTGAAGTTTACCTCTGTCTCGCCACAGGAGTAACCCTGGAGCGGGCAGCGCTCGCAGCGGTCACGGCCCTGGCGGCAGCTCTCTTTCTCATCGAGTCGCGGGCCGCGCGGTGACGCAGAGCGCTTTTTAGCTAGCACTCGCTAGTGCCGGGGTGCCAGTGCAGGAGATGTGGGAGCGCTTTCAGCTTCGCGGCGGCGAGGCTCCGGCTAGCGGGCGGGGCTGCGGCGCGGAGCCCTCGAGGGGCTTCTTCACGAGCGCTTTCTGCCGCAGCTGCGGCTTGTGCTGCAGAGCTACCGAGATGATCCTCCTGAGGAAGGATGTGGAGCGCCTCGAGCGGCTGGGCTACCGCAGAGGGGACTTCGCGGTCGAGAGCGGGGGGTTCGCGCGCCTGAGGAACGTGGACGGCTACTGCTACTTCTACGACAAGGCTACCGGGCTCTGCAGGGTGTACGAGCATAGGCCCCTGGGCTGCAGGCTTTACCCGCTCGTGTTCGACGAGGCGAGGGGTGTGCTCCTCGATCCGGAGTGCCCGCTCAGCAGCTTCTTCGCCGAGGACTGTTCCTGTCTCCGCGCCGCGCTGCCCGTGCTGCGCAGCGTGCTTGAAGCGCTGGGCGAGGAGTACGGTGTCAGGTACGATGAGCGTGTCTTCGAGCAGTCTTCGAAAAAGCTTCTGAGCAGCTGCAGGCCTTAATCCTCCTCCAGGTCTTTAGCGAGAAGGTACTCTGTGCGGTGCGTCCTGAAGCCGGAGCGGTACAGCTCCTCGACGATCACCTCCTTCGAGGCGTCCACTGGGATTACCACCCTCTCCGAGCCCTTCTCGACGCTCACGCTCCTGAGGCCGTGCAGGAGCGCTCTCAGAGCCTCCAGCGAGCTGTACGAGGAGATCGCCATGTAGTCCACGAGCAGCTCGTCGTCTGCTGTGAACTCCGCTAACCCTCTCACCCGCTTACCCCTGTAGGCTAGGAGCACCTCCTCACCACCCTGGTACCTCTTGTAAACCATCCTGTCGACAGGCTCCGTCAGCGTGCTCCACCAAGTAGTCGGCTTAAAGCTCCTCAGTCTGCCGAGCACGCTCGCCCGCTTCAGCTTCAGAGCGTAGCCGTTGGGGAGGCTTTCGGGGAGCTTAGCCGGCTCCGCGCTCATGATGAGGATAACTCCTAGGACGCTGTAGCCCCGCCGCAGGTAGAAGTCCAGAGCCCTGAAGTTCCCCTCCTTCACGCTCAGCGCTACGCGCTCTACTCCCTCGCTCTTGAGGACGCTCTCGAGGTCCTCGAGGAGCCTTCCCCCAATCCCCTTGTCCCTGAACGCCGGGTCCACGGCCAAACTGTCGACGTAAGCCTGGCTCCTGCGCTTGTAAGCTATCACGAAGCCCGCGACCTCGCCCCCGACTTCAGCTACGAGAACCTTCCTCCTCCTCGAGCGCACCGAGAGCATAGCCTTGAACCAGCCGAAATCCTCTTCGTCGAGGCCTTCGAGCGAGCGGCGGTGTATCCTGAAGATGGCCTCAACGTCTCTGAGGCAGGCAGGGCGGATAACAAGGGCTGCCTCGCTAGCTGGCAGGGGCTTACCGAGTCAACTCATTACTTGAAACCACCTTGCGGGGACTCCCCTGCACAGCCCCCTTTAAGCTTTTCTACACGCTGCCGGAAACAGTTTTTAGCCCCCAGCGCGGTGAGACGAGCATGCGGATCAGGCCTTCGGGAAGCGCCCCCCTCCGCCTACCCAGCGTTGTGGTGATCGAGGAAGGCGCTCTGGAGGCTCTACCTCAAGTGTTGGCGGAGCTGGACTGCAGGAAGCTGCTCGTCGTGAGCGACGAGAACGTTTGGAAGCTTCTCGGCGACCGCTTAAGCTCGGCGCTGCGGGGGGAGGCGGAGATCCACCTTGCTTTCGCGCCGGGGAGCGACTACCCGACGCTGAACAGGCTAAGGCCTATCGTGACCGAGAACAACCCCTGCGCGGTTCTGGGGCTGGGGGGCGGGAGGCCTATCGACATGGCGAAGTACACGGCTCACCTGGAGCGGAAGCTTTTCGTGAGCGTCCCCACGGTGATAAGCCACGACGGCTTCGCCTCCCCGATCGTAGCGCTGAAGGACGAGCAGGGGAATCCCGTCTCCACCTTCACTTCCCCACCCCATGCCGTGATCGTAGACTTGTCGGTAGTCGCGAGCGCGCCGCGCCGCCTCCTGGCCAGCGGGGTCGGAGACATTCTCGGCAAGCTCACCAGCGTTGCGGACGCTAGGCTCGCTCAGCGTGAGGTGGGCGAGAAGGTGAGCGAGGCAGCTCTCGAGATGGCTCTCAGCGCCTACAGGATAGTTTCCTCGAGCATTGAGAAGCTGTCCACCTGGAACCTGGAGGGCGCGAAGCTCCTGGCGGAGGCCGGGCTACTCGCGGGGATGGCGATGGCTGTCGCAGGGAGCAGTAGACCGTGCAGCGGGAGCGAGCACCTCTTCAGCCATGCGCTGGACAAGCTGTACCCTGGGAGGCGGAGCCTGCACGGCGAGCAGGTCGGCGTCGGCGCTGTCGTGAGCGCATACCTCCACGGCCTCGGCTGGGAGGAGCTCAAGAGGATGCTCCGGGCTGTGGGAGCGCCCGCGACAGTCAGAGAGCTTGGAGTAACCCCAGAGCAGGCTGCGGAGGCTCTCGCGGTGGCTCCTAGCTTGAGGGACCGGTACACGATTCTCCACAAACTCAGGCTGGGTAGAGAAGAGGCTTTGAGGATACTGAGAGAAACAGGGGTTTCTTAAAGCTGGTTAATTACAGAGAGCTCAGGTAGGCGTCGATGCTCTGCGCGGCGAGGCGGCCGCTCCTCATCGCTAAGCCGATGTTCGAGGGCCCGTGCACGACGTCTCCAGCTGCGAAGAGCCCTTTCACGCCGGTCATGTAGTTCTCATCGACAGCGATTGTTCCGTCGCGGTTCAGCTTCACGCCGAGCTCGCTCAGCAGCCTGGGCGGCGTGGCTTCAAGCCCGACTGCAACTACTAGCGCGTCGAGAGGTAGCTCGAACTCGGACCCGGGGATCACCTCCGTGGGGGCTTTCCTGTCTGTCGTGGGCTTCACTCTAACTAGCTTCACCCCTGTAGCGCAGCAAGCTCCCGTTACCTCTAGCGGGATCACGTTCTCGAAAAACCTCACTCCGAGCTTCTCGAGGTGCTTGAGCATGTGCTTTGCTGGCGCTACGCTCATAGGCCTCCTGTACAGGATGATGGGCCTGGCCTTGTACTCGTAGACAGCAAGCTCGCAGATATCGACAGCCGTTAAGCCCGCTCCCACGATCCCGACATCTCCCTCAAGCGGCGGGGGCTCATCGGAGCGGTAGCCGAGCTTGTAGGCCATGAAGTGGCTTATCCAGTCGAGCGCATCGTACACTTTGTGCTTATCTTCGCCGGGGATTCCGAGCTTCCTCCCCTTCCAGGTCCCCGTGGCGACGAGAACTGCGTCGTACTCGCTCAGCAGCTCCCGGAGTGCGCTGGAGTCTACTTCCCTGTTCACGACGAAGCGTACTCCAAGCCTCTTCAGCTGAGCGATACTTTCGCGTACATCCGATTTAGGGATCCGGAACTCTGGTATAGCGAAGAGGAGCATTCCGCCAGGCTCGGGAAGCCGGTCGTAGACGACCACTTCGTGGCCCCTGCAGGCAAGGTACCCTGCAGCGGCGAGGCCCGCGGGCCCTGACCCGATGACGGCGACTTTCCTGCCCGTAGGCTGAGGCGCTTCAGAGCAAGGAGCGATCTTGATCACTGGCACGGATTAAAAATCTTTAAGGTGCTAATTAATATTACCCTTTACTTTAGCAAAGACCGGTGGGACTGCTACACGTGGAGAAGAGCCCTCGGGAGCCCGCGCGGGCAGCCCCCTCTACATAGTCTTAGGTGTTGCTTTGCTGAAAGTAGAAGTCGGTTAGCTTAGCGCTAGCCTTCCTCCTGGGGAAAGCAGGCTCGCAGGTAAGCCCTATCTCCCTGCAGATCCTCTCCACCCTTTCCTCGACGGCTCTCCGCCAGCTAGGCGGCGTAGATGCTGCTAGGGGGTACTCTGCCAGGACTGGTGCTAAGTGCTTCTCGAGGCCCGGCTTCAGGTGCAGGTAGTCGTAGTAAAGCTTCGAGCCCGTCTCGAGAGCAAGCTCAGCAACCTCCCGGATACTTTCCTCCGAGTCATTCACCCCTCTGAGGATAGGCCCCAAGAAGACCCAAGTCTCTAAGCCGGCGCCAGCGACGTCCGCGAGAGCCTTAGCCCTGCTGGAGGGCGGTGGAGCGCGAGGCTCTATCGCGGAAGCAGCCTCGTCGTCCAGGGTCGTGATCGTGAAGCCGACATCAACCCTCCCCCTGTAGGGGGCGAGCAGGTCGAGGTCCCTCGTGACGAGCGGCGACTTCGTCTGAATGCTGACCCTGAAGCCCGCGCTGAGGAGGACTTCGAGGCCCTTCCTCGTGAGCGTCTCCTCGGCTTCTACAGGCTGGTAGGGGTCCGTAGTCGTGGAGACGCCTACTACGCCGGGCCTCAGCCTTCTCACCTCACGCGAGAGAACTTCGACAATGTTCTCCTTGATGTAGACCACCTCGCCCCACTTCTCAGCCACCTCCCTGTACGGTGTGTAGTACCTCGCGTAGCAGTAGAGGCACGCGTGGACGCAGCCGCCGTAAGGGTTGTACGCGTAGTCGAGGTCGTAGAGCCCCGACCTCGTGAGGGCGCGAGAGACTTTCACGCGCAAGTACCTGGGCAACTTAACCCACCTCCAGCTTCCGCTGCAAGAGCATGTCCCTCAACAGCCGGGATGCCTTTAGCCACGTGGAGAGGGGCAGCCTCGTCGAGCGGCTCAGCCTCTCGAGGACTTCGCGGAAGCTGCTGTAGCGCTCCGGTTGGGATCGGAAGAGCTCGCGGACATTCTCCCTTACGAACCAGACCCCGATGGGCAGGAAGAAGCCCTCGTAGATCTCCCTCAGGAGGATAGCAGTCGCCTGCCTCCTCACCTTGACCAGGTACTCCGCGGTGGCTAGCCGCGCCGCGTAGTAGCACCCGCCCAGGCTCGCGTAGGAGTCCCTGCCCCTGAAGCCCTCCCAGTCTCCCTCGACACTCACCTCGATGCCAGGGTTCCACGTTGTGTGGGGGAACCACGCTTCAATCCACTCGTAGCTCCACGAGCCCGGCGCGAGTATCGCGACGAAAGTATTGTCCGCGAACCTCCTCTCGAAGAAAAGGTAGCTGTCCAGCTGCTCGAAGCGGCGGACCTGCCTGAGGAGGTGCCTTGACAGGATGTCGTCAACCGCGGTGATCGACCACCTGGTGGGCACGAGCCTCCTCAGCCTCGCGCTCCCGAGAGCACCCACGGAGAACGCTCTCTGGATCTGCGAGACGGGCACGCCGCTCTCGTAGAGGTACACCACAGCCTCCTCAGCCTTCAAGCTCTCATCCCCGCGAACGCGCTCCAGCGGCTTCGGCACTGCCGGGTTGCTCAGCACGCACACTTTCTCCGCCACCCCGGCGGGCCCGAAAGGCGGGCTGAAGAGGTCTAGGTGTACTCGAGGCTTCGGCGGCTTCTCGAAGCGGATATCCAGCTCCACCGGCTTGGAAGACATCGCGGCGAGCGTGATCTCCTCGAGGATTCTCGGCTTGCGGACATCTGCCTGAACTACGCCGCGAACCAGGCTCAACCTCATCCTTAAAACCTCCTCGAGCGGCATCTCCAGCCACAGCTCAGGCTTCTCGTAGAGTTCAGCGCTACCTCCTCCCGTGGTGACCGCTGGCGCAACCCTAACCTTCGGGTAGCCTACTCTGCCCACGAAGACTGAGGGGGGTGAGAGCTCTTCAAGCTCGGGCGAGGACGGCGGCTTCACAGACTCTACCGCTCTCCACAGCGCGAGCACCGGGCAGCTCCGCTTACCGCAAAGCCCCTTCGCACCCCTGCACAGCAAGCAAAGCTCCGCTCCTCGGCTCGACATCTCCCGGGAAGCTGCCTCGAGAAGCAGAATAAAAACACTAGCATGCAGAACGCTGAAAGTGAGCTAAGGGGGCTGGTACGATACCCCCGGATCCTCGCGGACCAGCTCGGCGGTTACAGGAAGCTGAGAAGCACCACTATAGCTGCGGAGGCCAGGAAGACCGCGAGGAGCGCTAGCAGGTAGCGTACATCGCCCCCGCCCCGGGGAGACAGCGGCGAAACCGCCACTACAGCTGGCTTAGCCTGCCGCCCCGCCTCCACCTCAGCTTCCAGGATCCTCGCCAGCGAGGGCCTATCGGTCTGCTGAACGTTCGGGTACACCTCGAGCAGGATGTTCAGCACATCGCTCCTAGTGCCGTGGAGGTCTCCGCGCACTACAGCTTCCCGCGGGATACCCAGCTCCTCCACGAGCTTCACGATCTCCGATGCGACGAACCCGCGCAGCTCCTCCTCCCTGCCGGGGAACATCCTGTAGCCCTCGTCCAGCATCACCCTGGCGAGCCACGCCGTCCGCGTGACGATCTTAGACTGCTCGTAGGAGAAGGCGAAGAGGCCGTACTGCCTAACCCACCGCTTAAACTCCTCAACCTCGCTCTGCACTCTCTGCGACTCGAGCAAGCCTGAGAGGCTCACGCCCCTCACCCAGCGGCTCCGTGTAAAAAACTTGTGCTAGCTAAAGCTCCCCCCAGCGCTCCCCCTCAACCCTTCCTGAGCCGCTGAGCTCGAGCACGCAGACAGCATTCCTCCTGAAAGGCTCCCAAAACAAGCTGCTCATCCTCTCTGTGAGAGAGCTCGAGGCCACCGCGGTGAACCCCCCACCCCTGTGCAAGTAGAGCTCGCCGTACCGCTCGGCGCTCTCATCGGCGATGTGCCGCACGACACCGAGCTGGGCAGACCAGCGGGAGCCCTCCCGCCTGACCAGCAGAGCGGCTGTGTTCGCCATTCTCTTGACGCCTCCGCTGCTCGCCAGCGCGCAGTGCAGCTCTGAGAGAGCGCTGAAGAGGTCTCCCCCTTCCTCTACGAGGTCCGCTAGAGCTACGGCGTAAGCGAAGGTGTCGACGACTTCCCCAGGCTTCACTCTACCCGCAACGCCGGGAACCTTCTCCACTGTGACTTCACCGTTCTGAGCAACGAAGAGCGCGCCGCCGTCTCTGCCCACGTGAAGCGCAAACGGGTGTGCTGCGCCCACCCCCAGGGGAGTACCCCTGCTCGCCCTCCGGACGTGCACGATGAGAAGCGTTGGCGTGCTCACCAGCTCGGCTGCGAGCTCCAGCCTGCTATCCTCCCACGCGGGCAGCGAGGACCTGTAGTGGAAGATGCTAGCTTCGCCTTCTAGAGGCCCGCCGCCTCTTCTCGAGAAGGCTGCTAGGCCCCAGCCGTCGCCGTGGGAGGGATTCTCCGCGCCTTCACGCTCCAGGGCCGGGTCCCGCCTAGCCACGTCCCTGAGCGCGGCGAGCCACTCTCGAAGGGCGAACCCGAACCCTGCTAGCGCGAGCAGCCTGCACAAGCTCTAAGCACCCTGAAGCTCCTCGGCGAAAACCCTCTCGAAAACCTCGTAAGCTTCCCGCCCGTAGAGGCAGACGGTGACCCGCTCCAGGCTCCGAGCCGAGGGAGCGAACTCTTTAAGCACTCTCGCCGTTATCCTGGCGCAGCGGTCGTACGGGTAGCCGAAAACCCCTGTGGAGATCGCTGGTAGAGCGATGCTCCTCAAGCCGAGCTCCTCCGCCTTCCCCAGGGAGTTGCGAACCGCCGAAGCGAGCTTCTCGTCGCCCCCTTCCTCGCCGAACCTCGGGCCCACGGCGTGAATAACGTACCTAGCTTTAAGCTTCCCCGCACTCGTCACTGCTACCCCGCCGACAGGCACGGGGCCGCGCTCCCTCACCCAGCGGTCGCTCTCCTCCTGGATCACCTGCCCACCTTTCCTCACGATAGCAGCAGCTACGCCGCCGCCGTGCTTCAGGTAGGAGTTCGCAGCGTTCACGATCGCGTCAGCTTCCAGCTCCGTGATGTCGCCCTCCACGAGCTCGACCTTGAGCCGGCCTAGCTGGAAGCTCCTGCCGTGCATCGAGGACTCTACGCGCGCGGCGTCTTAAACCCTCCGCGCTGCGCAAGTTTTTAACGGCGTGAGCTCTCCCCTGCGCGTGAACCGCGAGGAAGCGCTCAACCTTCTCAGGAATCACCTCAAAGATGAGAGGATGGTGAAGCACTGCCTCGCCGTGGAAGCGGTGATGAGAGCTGTCGCGCGCAGCCTTGGCGAAGACGAGGAGCTCTGGGGTCTCGTGGGCTTGCTGCACGACATAGACTACGACGAGGTTGGGCGGGACATGCACCAGCACGGCTTGAAAGCCCTAGAGATCCTGGCCGGGAAGCTTCCCGCGGATGCTCTCGAGGCGATCGCGGCGCACAACGAGCACAACGGCTTCAAGGTGAGCAGCCCTGAAGCTGAACGCTTAACTCATGCGCTGAGGGCTGCCGACCACGCGAGCGGCCTCGTCGTCGCCACCGCCCTAGTGATGCCGGGCAAGAAGCTCGCCGAAGTCAAGCTGGAGAGCCTCCTCCGCAAGTTCAAGCAGAAAGACTTCGCGAGAGGCGTGGACAGGGAGCGCGTCAAGGAGTGCGAGCTCCTGGGCCTCAAGCTCGAGGACTTCCTCCACATATCCCTTGAAGGAATGAAGGGGGTCGCCAAGGAGCTGGGTCTCTAACTCTAAGCTCGCCTCGGGTATCTGTCCTGCCTCTACCTTACTTTAGGTTAAAGGCATGGGTTGGACGCGGCAGCTAGCCCGGCTCGGCTGAGAAACTCTGCTGACAGCGAGGGCCTGAAGCACCTTCGAGCTCCCTACAAGCCTGAAAAATCTAAGCTTTAGCGTTTCACTTCCTTTCACTCTTGCTCAGCAGCTCTTCACTCGACCAGCTCGAGGTCTAAGCCGAGGTCTTGGAGCGCTTTGAAGTTTGTCTCCGCTCTTCAAGGCGAGGTTGTCAGCGATAGCTGTAGCGGCGGTCAGCAGGTCTGCGTCGGGAATCGCTGCCCCCGCCGCTCCAAGCTGTCGTAGAGCTCGCAGTAAACCTCGACCACCCTGTCGTCGATGCCCAGAATGCCGAAGCTCTCCTGGAGGAGCTTCCTCACAGCTCCATGCTTCCCGGCCGAGACTCCCCTGAGGAGCTCGACCAGCGTGATGATGGAGACCGCGCCTTCCTCGAAAGCCTTCTTCCCGAGAATCTCATAAGCCAGCTCGTGTCGATCAGCTTCATCTTAGAGCGAACCCCTCCTTGAACTCCCTGGAGGAGCTGGCGACCGATTCGAGATCTTCTTCATCCAACACCGCGGCCAGCTCCCTGAAAGCTTTCTCCCTCTTAAGCCTCTTAGCCTACAGGTAGAGCTTGAGGAGGAACCTCCACTCCATGCCCCTTTCTCCCCCAGCAACTCCCCCACTTCAACCGGGACGGAGATGGTTGCGTACCTCTGCAACTACATTGCCGCGCGACCATGTAGCCGGAAGCCTATGTACACTGCTAACTCTCACGCCCCGCGCACCTGTGCGAGAACCTTTCTCTTGAGATGACCAGCGATTAATTGCTTAGCTGGGGCTTGCACCTAAGAGGTATAGCCGATTCACTTAGGGGTGGGATGCCCCTCCGCAGCGTGCGCGACGCTCTGAACTTCTAAGTTAGTCAACAGTGCTGAAAGCCTCTTCACTCTGCTCAACAAGGTGGTCTCTGCACGGGCTAACTCCATACCAGTAGCCTTTAGGCGAGAAAGTGGGATTTGGGAGTAAAACCATCTTATTTTGGTAGATGCCGATGCAAGTGGTAGGATGAGGGTTAGAGTGGAGCTCAAGAAAGTGGATTCGCAGGGCCGTATTGTGCTGCCTGCCGACTGGCGTGAGTCCGAGATGGGGTGGTAGCAGAGAGGTGTACGTCATCAAGGGGGAGGGTACTTGAAGATAATTCCGAAGAGGAGGATCGACCTGACTGACTACTTCGACCGGATCGATCTAGGCGTGGAGGCGATTGAGGAGTGGGGGGAATTCGAGAGGAAGATTCGCGAGGCGAGCGTGTGAGGTTTCTGGACGCGGACGTCTTCATCTACGCGTACTACAAGCCTAGGAGGCAGCTCACCCAGAAGGAGGGGCAGGTGAA